>CAZMOU010000001.1:0-43156 GCA_964567835.1 uncultured Chitinophaga sp.
CGGCCGAGGAGCCCGCCGTGGGTGTCCCACTCCTGGTTGAAGGCGTTGTAGGCGACGAACTGCACCCCCGCCTCCACCAGCCGCCGCGCGAGGAGCAGCGACTGGCCGAACTTCGTCCGCCCGTAGGCGTCGCGGATCCTCTCGGGCTCCTCGGAGAGATCGAGGGCCCGGCGGAAGCGGCCGTCGGCGACGAGGTCGTAGGCGCTCTCCTGGAGCCGGTCGTACTGCCGGCGCAGGTCGGCCTCGAGGAGCCGGGCCACCTGGTCGAGACTGCGGTGGAGGGCCAGCCGGCGACCGAGCCGGTCGGTCGTCATCCCCTCGGACAGCGAGAGGGCCAAGGGCTGGTAGCCGGGGGCATTCGGATCCCCCTCCACGATGAAGGGGTCGTGGACGGGGCCGAGGAAGCCGCCGTACTGCCCCGGCATCCGGTTCGAGGGCCCGGGGATGCTCAACCAGTTGGGGAGCGACACGCTCCGCGGCACGCCGGGGGTGGAGGCCTGGAGGGCGTTGAGCACGGCGCCGGGACCGGGGAAGTCGTCGGAGTGGGCCTCGCGGTCCTGGTCGGGCTGCTTCGTCGATCCGGTGAGCGTGACGTAGGTGCCCGCGATGTGGTTGGAGAAGCGGTGCGTCATCGAGCGGATGACGCAGAGCTTGTCGGCGACCCTGGCGGAGTGCTCCATCAGTTCGCCGAAGCGGATCCCCGGCACCGCCGTGTCGATCGGCCGCCAGGGTCCGCGGATCTCCGCCACCGCCCCCGGCTTCGGATCCCAGAGGTCGATGTGACTCGGGCCCCCCTGGAGGAGCAGGAAGATGCAGTGCCGCTTCCAGCCGTCGGCGGCCGCCGGCAGCGCCTCGGCCCGCGCGGAGACGCGGCCGTCGGGGAGCGCCCCGCCGAGGATCGAGAGCGCCCCGACGCGGAGCAATTCGCGGCGGGACGTGGCGGAGAATGGAAGGGACATGCGTCACCCCGCCGGCATGGCGGGCCCCGGGCGGAACCGCGGCCATGATACGCTCCCTCTCCGGGTAGGGTCGATGCCGGAGGGCCGGCCGTGGCACCGATCCTCCACTTTCCGGCGTGATCCGATGAGCCTCCGTCACGAAGTCCTCGGCCTTCCAGGGCACGACAACGCGCTGTGGCTCACCGTCGACAGCGGCCACGACACCGCACGGCTCCTCTTCGACTGCGGCGACGGGTGCCTGCCCGGGAAGTCGTTCGCCGAGATCCAGTCGCTCGACGGACTGTTCTTCTCCCACCTCCACATGGACCACGTGGGGGGCTTCGACTCCTTCTTCCGCTGCGTCTTCGACCGCCGCGGGCGTGGCAACCACATCTGGGGCCCCCCCGACACGGCGCGGATCCTCGAGCACCGCTTCCAGGGATTCCTCTGGAATCTGTACGAGGAGCTCGAGGGCTCGTGGCTGGTCACCGATATCGGCACCGACGTCGTGCGCACCTCCCGGTTCGAACTCCACGAGGGCTTCTCGATCGCCCATCCGGCGGGGGAGGAGCCATTCACCGGCACGCTGCTCGTGCGCGAGGGTTTTTCGATCGAGACGATGCACCTCGACCATCGCACCGCGTCGATGGGCTACCGCGTCCGCGAGCCAGCCCGGGTGAACGTCGACGAGGCGCGCCTCGCCGCCGCGGGGCTCCGCCCCGGCCCCTGGATGAAGGCACTCAAGGACCTCGCCGCCGGCGAGACCGGCGAGACGATCGACGTCGACGGCCGCACGCTCTCCCTCGACGCCCTGCGCCGCGATCTCCTCCGCGAGACGCCCGGCGAGTCGATCGCCTACCTCACCGACTTCCGCCTCTCCGAAGAGGCCCTGCCGGCGGTCGCCGCCTGGCTCGCGGGCACGACGACGCTCGTCTGCGAGAGCTCCTACCGCCACGCCGACGCCGACGTGGCGATCCGCCACCGCCACATGACGACCCGGCTGACGGCGACGCTCGCCCGCGAAGCGGGCGTGGGTGCGCTCGAACTGATCCACCTCTCCGACCGCTATTCCGGGGAGGAGTGGCTCGCCATGCTCGCCGAGGCGCGGGAGGTGTTCCCGGCCGCCACGTTCCCGCCCCACTGGCGGATCGCGCCCACCCGACGCGACCCGCCGTCCCCCGAGTGACGCGCCCGTGAGCACCCTCGAACGCCTCGCCGACAAGGGCCTCGTCAAGCCGCCGCGCTGGCTGCCACGGAACGTCATGTACGAGACGATCATGGGGAGCGTCGCCTACGGCGTGTCGGGCGACACGAGCGACATGGACGTCTACGGCTTCGCCATCCCGCCCAAGGACGAGGTCTTCCCGCATCTGCGCGGGGAGGTCGCCGGCTTCGGCACGCCGCGGCCGCGGTTCGAGCAGTTCGAGGCCCACCACGTGGCCGACCCCGACGCCCTCGGCGGCTCCGGCCGCAGCCACGACCTGACGATCTACTCGATCGTGAAGTTCTTCCAGCTGGCGATGGAGAACAACCCGAACATCGTCGACGCGCTGTTCACGCCGGCCACGTGCGTGCTGCACTGCACCGCCGTGGGGACGCTCGTCCGCGAGCGGCGCCGGCTCTTCCTCCACAAGGGCTGCTGGCCGAAGTTCAAGGGATACGCCTACGCCCAGCTCCACAAGATCGCCACCAAGCGTCCGGTGGGGAAGCGGGCGGCGCTCGTCGAGGAGCATGGCTACGACGTGAAGTTCGCCTATCACGTCGTGCGGCTGTTGGGCGAGGTGGAGATGATCCTGGTGGAAGAGGATCTCGACCTGCAGCGCGACCGCGAACGCCTCAAGGCGATCCGCCGTGGCGAATGGAGCCTCGAGCGCCTGCAGGCCTGGTGCGCCGAGAAGGAAAGCCAACTCGAGCGGGCCTGTGCCGAGAGCCGCCTCCGCCCCCTCCCCGACGAGGAGGCCATCCGCCGCCTCCTCCTCGAGTGCCTCGAAGCCCACTACGGCAGCCTCTCGGGGTGCGTCGAGGACCCCGATCGGGCGGTGGCGGCGCTCCAGGCCATCCAGACCGAACTCGATCGCGTGAGGGACATCCTGTGACCACGAGCGCCGACACGCATCCCCGCGGCCCCGGCGGCACGATCCCCGCCGCGGTGGCCGAGCGCCTCCGCGCCGTCGCGGCGAGCCATCCCCGCCCGCTCCTCTTCGCCACCGTCAGCGGTGCCCACCTCTACGGCTTCGCCTCCCCCGACTCCGACCACGATCTCCGCGGCGTCCATCTGCTCCCGGCCGAGGAGGTGGTGGGGCTCGAGCGGGGCCCCGAGACGCTCGAGCGATCGAGCCTCGACGGCGGGCTCGACCTCGATCTGGTCACGCACGACGCGGCCAAGTTCTTCCGCCTCCTCCTCAAGAACAACGGCTACGTCCTCGAGCAGCTCACCTCGCCGCTCGTGGTCCTGACGACGCCGGCCCACGCGGAGCTCCTGGCCCTGGCCCCGGCCTGCGTCACGCGTCACCACGCGCACCACTATCTGGGCTTCGCCGCGCGGCAGCGGACGCTCTTCGAGAAGGAGCGGCCCCGGCGCGTGAAGCCCCTCCTCTACACCTACCGCGTGCTGCTCACCGGCATCCATCTGATGCGTTCGGGCGTGGTGGAGGCGAATCTCGTCAGGCTCGCCGCGGAGGCGAAGCTCGGCTGGATCGACGACCTCGTCGCCCGCAAGGTGCAGGGGAAGGAGAAGGAGACCCTCCCCGACGACGACCTCGCCTTCCACGCCCGCGCGATCGACCGGCTCACCGCGGCGCTCGGGGAGGCCGCGGCGGAGAGCAGGCTCCCGGAGCGGCCCGCGGCCGGCCCGGCGCTCCACGACCTGCTCGTCCGTCTCAGATTGGGGCGGTGACGCGGGGCTCCGGCCCTCACGCCGCCCGCAACACCGGGGACTCGGTCTCGTCGCCGTCCAGGCCGGCGCGGCGGCGGTCGATCTCGTCCATGATCGAGAGGAGCAGCTCCTCGCGGATCGCCTGCATCTCCCCCTCGTCGCTCGTGAGTGCGAGCGCCGAGATCTCGATCGAGAGGGCGTCGGCCGACTGGCCGGTGAGTCGCACACGGCGCGAGCCGGGGTCGAGCTGCGCGTGATCGGCGAGGAGGTCGCGGAAGCGCTCGAGCAGCTCGCGCACGAGCCGCGGCGAGGCGTCGGGGCGGACCTGCACCGGGAGCTTGATCGGGATCCGGTCGCGGCGCGTGTAGTTGACCAGCTGCACCTTGGCGAACTCGGCGTTGGGGATCGTGACGAGCGATCGGTCGAGGCCGCGGATCCGCGTGGAACGCAGGCCGATCTGCTCCACCCGCCCGCGGATGTCGCCGTACTGGCACTCGTCGCCGATCCGCACCGGCTTGTCGGTGAAGAGGACGACGCCGGCGATGAGGTTCTCGATCGAGTACTGGGCGGCGAGGGCCACCGCCAGGCCGCTGGCACCGAGGCCGGCCAGGAGCGGCGCCACCGGCACGCCGAGCGAGTCGGCCGCCTGGATGCCGATCCAGGCCACCACCACGAAGGTGCAGACCCTGCAGCCGAGGCGGAGGAGCTGGACGTCGATGCCGTCCCCGCGCCGCGACCAGGCGCGGACGAGGATCTCGGTGACGCGCTCCATCACCGCCATCACCGCCGCGATGGCACCGGCGTAGAGGGTGAGGCGCAGTCCGAGCTTCGCGGCGATCAGGCTCTCGCCGGTGAGCCGCACCTGCATCGTGAGGAGCCAGTCGGTGAGGAGGCTGCCCGCCGCCAGCACGGCCGGCAGCGAGAAGCTGGCGACCGAACGCATCCATCCAGGCCGGAAGCAGCGCGGGAGCCGGCAGGCGAGGAGGGCGACGAGCCCGAACGCGAGCGCCAGGAGCGTCGCGGCGCACCATTGCCAGACCGTCTCCCCCAGGACGACCGTGTGGGCCCAGTGGGGCAGGCGGCGGATCAGCGACTCCGGGATCAGATTGCCGCCGACGGTGACGTAGGCGTCGTAGAGGCCGGGGCTGCCGGCGTCGGGCTTGTAGGGGAGGGAGCGCACGCGGCTGAAGAACCCCTCTGCCCGGTTCACCGTCTCCCGCGAGAAGACGAAGTCTCCCTGGCGCTGGCCCGCCTCGAGCCGCACGAGCATGATCTCGGTGCCCGGGACGCGGAAGCGCGTGATCGAGTCGGCTTTCACCGCCGCGGCGTCGGGGAACGCCGTGTCGGGAGGCAGCGGGATGCGGTCGAAGACCTCCTTGAGGCAGGTCGCCGCCTCGCGCCCCTTCGACTCCGCCAACGACGGCGCCACCTCCTCCAGATCGAGGGTGGTGAGGAGCTGCGCGACGAGGTGCCGGTTGGCGATCGCCGTCTCCGCGGTGCGTGGCCCCGAGGTGAGGTTGCGATAGACGCGGTCGATGGTGTCGCGGAAGCTCCGCAGCGTCGCCCGGGGGCTGGAGAGATCGAGGGGCGCGAGCGGCGAGGGGGCGTCGAACGACGCCACCGCGAGCCCTTCGGGGGGAGGGAGGGTGGCGGCCGGTGCGGGAGGCGCGGCGGCGGGCTGCGGCCGGGGCTGCGCCGGCTCGGGTGCGAGTTCGGCCGGCTCGTTGGCGGCGGCCCGCGCGACGGCGGGCACGGCGGCGGCCACGGCAGGGGGCGGGGCCACGACGACCGCCGGGCCGGGGAGCGGAGCAGGGATGGCGGCCGTGGCCATCCCCGGCGCGGTCGTGGACCCCTCCTCGGCGGAAAGGTGGGCCGGGGTGGCGATCGTGTCGGCGACCGCCTCGGACAGCCCGCCGATCCAGGCCTCGGCCCGATGGAAGAGGACGTGGAGCCCGTGGGCGCCGCCGAGCGAGGAGAGCCCTGCCCAGGTCATCGTCCCGGCGGAGACGGCCACGAGCAGCGGCACGATCACCGAGGTGCGTCGGCGCGGCACGCGGCGGCGGTGGGGACGACGGGCCATGCGGGCTTCACTTCTCGCGGAACGCTGGGAGCGGCGGGAAGCAACGACGCTCCCGGCGCGGCGGGAGAGGTACCAAAGCGTCGCGTCCGTGAACAAGACCGCTCGTCGCGCACACCCCGCCCGGATTGCCTCGCCCGCCCAGCCTTCCGGGCGCCGCGCGATCCCAGGGGCGGCTCACGTGGAGCCACCAGGCGTGGTAGCGAACGGGGGTATCGTCGTCACCGAGCGGATTCCGTCCCGGCCATGGCCATTCGGAAGACCGGGCGTCGCCGTCAGGGTGCTTTGCCAGGGTGCCGTCGGAAGAGGAGGAGGCGCCGATGCTCACGCCCCCGGGGCGGGGAACGAATAGCCGTCGAGCGCCGCGTCGGTGAAGCGGACGCCGTAGCCCGGCATCTCCGGCGGCATGTAGGAGCCGGCCCGCATCACCACGGGATCGTGGAGGTGCTCGTGGAGGTGGTCGGAATACTCGGCGACGCGCCCCTCGTGCGTCCCCGCGACGCAGACGAAGTCGATCATGCTCGCATGCTGGACGTACTCGCACAGGCCCACGCCGCCGGCATGCGGACAGACCGGCACGCCGAAGCGGGCGGCCAGCAACAGCACCGCGAGCACCTCGGTCACCCCGCCGAGCCGGCAGGTGTCGAGTTGGCAGACCTGCATCGCCCCCGCCTGCATGAACTGCTTGAACATGATCCGGTTGTGGCACATCTCCCCGGTGGCGACGCGCAGGGGCGCGATGGCCCGGGCGATGGCGGCGTGGCCGAGGATGTCGTCGGGGTGGGTCGGCTCCTCGACGAACCAGGGCTCGAAGCGGGCGAGTTCGCCGATCCAGCGAATCGCCTGGGGAACGTCCCACACCTGGTTGGCGTCGATCATCATCCGCGCGTCGGGCCCCATCTCGTCGCGGAGCACGCTCGAGCGCCGCAGGTCGTCGTCGAGATCGCGGCCCACCTTGATCTTGAAATGCGACCAGCCGCGGGCCTTGAGATCCCGGCACTTCTCCCTCAGGGCCTCGTCCGAGTAGCCGAGCCAGCCGGCGGAGGTGGTGTAGCTCGGGTAGCCGGAGTCGAGGAGGCGGGCCACGCGCTCCTCCTTCCCGGAAGCCTTCGCGCGCAGCAACTCGAGGGCCTGCGCGGGGGTGAGGGCGTCGGCGAGGTAGCGGAAGTCGACCGAGTCGACGAACTCCTCCGGCGTCATCTCGCACACCAGCCGCCACACCGGCTTGCCGCGGACACGGGCCTGCAGATCCCACACGGCGTTGACGAGGGCCGCGGCGGCCAGGTGGATCACCCCCTTCTCCGGCCCCACCCAGCGCAGCTGCGAATCGGCGGTGAGGCGCCGGTAGAGATCGACCGGTCGCCGCATGAGGGACTCGAGCGGTTGGCCGACCAGCAGTGACGCCAGCGAGATGATCGCCTGCACGCAGAGTTCGTTGCCGCGGCCGATCGTGAAGGTCATGCCGTGGCCGCGGAGCTCGCGCGCGTTCGTGTGCAGGACGACGTAGGCCGCGGAATAGTCCGGATCGGGGTTCATCGCGTCCGACCCGTCGAGTTGCCGCGACGTCGGGAAGCGCAGATCGTACGTGTCGAACTCGGTGATCGTGAGCGGCGCGGGCATGGCGGCCTCGGAGGGGGGAGAACGGGGGATCGAACGGAACACCCGGACGCACCACCGCCACGACGATCGGCGGCACGCCCGCTCGCACGGGCGCCGCCGGGGGAGCCCCGCCGTCAGCCCGCGGTGCCGGCCAGCCAGGCGGCGTCGACGGCGGCGGTGACCTTCGCCAGGGCCTCGTCGAAGGGGCCGGGGAGGATCGAGCCGGCCGCCGCCTTGTGGCCGCCGCCGCCGAAGGCGCCGGCCAGGGCACTGCAGTCGACGCGGCCGCGGCTGCGGAAGCTCACCTTCACACGGCTGTCGGGCTGCTCGATGAGGATCGCCGCCACCTCCGTCCCCTTCACCGCGAGCGTCAGGTTGACGAGATCCTCGGTGTCGCTCGGCAGGGCGTTCGCCTCCTTGATGTCGCTCTGCCGCACCGTGGAATAGATCACCTTCCCGTCGTGCGCGGTGCGGGCGCCGGCGAGCGTGCGGCCGACGAGGTGGAGGCGGGCGAGCGAATCCTGCTCGAAGAGCTCCCTGTACACGGTGGGGGGACTCGCGCCGGCGTCGACGAGCCGCGCGGCGATGCGGAAGGTCTCGCCGGACGTCGAGGGGAAGCGGAAGCCGCCGGTGTCGGTGGAGAGGCCGGCGTAGAGCGGCGTGGCGATCGCCTCGGTGAGCGGGACCTTGAGCCGCAGCGCCACCTCGGCCACGATCCGCGCCGTCGCCTCGGCGGTGGTGTCCTTGAACCAGCGGTCGGAGAGGTCGTCGGAGCTGACGTGGTGGTCGATGACGAGGACCTTCGCGCGGGCCTCCTTGACGACGTCGGCCATGGCGCCGAGCTGGGCCCAGGCGCTCGTGTCGACGATCACGATCAGGTCGCGGTCGTCGAGATCGGCCTTCTTCACGCCGGTCTGGAGCGACTCGATCCGGTGGTGGGGATCGATCCAGGCGAGCGTCGGCGGCGTGGCCTGGGCGTTGACGATGCGGACGTCCTTCCCGATCGCCTCGAGGATCCCGAGCATGCCGAGCTCGCTGCCGAGCGCGTCGCAGTCGGGGCGGACGTGGCTCGTGAGCACGACCCTGCTGCACCCCTGGAGCACCTCCACCAATCCGGCCCAATCGAGTCGCGTGCCTGGCATGATGGACCTGCGGGTGTCGGGCGGACGGAGGGAGAATGCCGGGTCAGCCGGCGGCGGCCGTGGCCCGGGCCACGTCGGAGGCGAGCTGCGCCTTGAGGTCGTCGACCGAGGCGAAGCGGCGAGTGTCACGGAGCCGAACGAGGAAGTCAACGTCGAGGCCGAGGCCGTAGCAGTCGCCGGAGTATCCCACGAGGTGGACCTCGACGGTCGGCTCGGTGGCGCCGAAGGAGACCGGCACGCCGACGTGGACGGCGGCGGGGAAGGTGGCTCCGCCGACGCGGCCGCGTCCCGCGTAGACCCCGTCGCGGGGCACGAGCGTGGCGATCCCGTCGAGATTCGCCGTCGGGAAGCCGAGCGTGCGGCCGCGGGCCCGGCCATGGACGACGACGCCCCCGACCGAATGGGGCGCGGTGAGCAGTGCCGCGGCCCCGGCCACGTCGCCCGAGGAGAGGAGCGTCCGGATCCGCGAACTCGACACCGGCTCCCCCCCGGCCGAGACCGGCTCGACGACGGCCACCTCGACGCCGTCGGCCTCCGCGAGGGCGCGGAGCAGCGCGATGTCGCCGCGCCGGCCGGCGCCGAAGCGGAAGTCGGGCCCCTCGACGATCGCCTCCGCCCCCACGGCGCGGCGGAGCACATCCCCGTAGAAGGCCTCCGGCTCGAGCGCGAGCGCGGCATCGTCCACCTTCCAGAGGAGCACGGCATCGACCCCGAGGCCGCGGAGCAGCCCGGCCCGACGGGCGGGCGTGGTGAGCGCGGGGGGCGCCGCGGAGGGGCGGAGGATGCGGGCGGGGTGCGGGTCGAAGGTGAACACGGCCGTCGGCAGGCCACGGCGGGCCCCGGCGGCGCGGAGCGCCTCGACGATCCGGGCATGGCCCAGATGGACGCCGTCGAAATTGCCCACGGCGATCGCGCAGGGCACTCCCTGCTGCCATCGGGGGCCGGCGGCGAGCAGTTGCGGGGAGGGGACGTGCGGCAAGGCGTGATCGGTGGACGCGGGGCGGACTCGGGCGGGGGGACGATCGACCCAGTGTACCCGGCGGAGTGGGTCGGTGGCGCGGGTATCATCGGTGACGGACCGACGACGCCGCCCCGCCACCCCGCGACTGCGACCGATGACGGACGAGAAGCAGATCTTCCTCTCCCCCGAGTTGACCAGCCGCCTGGCGGCGATCGACATCGGTTCCAACAGCGTGCGGATGATCGTCGCCGAGTCGCTCCGCGGAGGCACCTATCGGATCCTCGACGAGGAACGCGAGCCGACCCGCCTGGGACGCAGCGTGGCCTCCGGCTTCCTCGACGAGGAGTCGATGGCCCGGACGATCAGGGCACTGCAGAGCTTCCGGCAGATCGCCGCCGGATACCAGGTGGCCAACCTCCGCACCATCGCCACCTGTGCCGTGCGCGAGGCGCGGAACGGCCCCGATTTCTGCCGCCGGATCCGCGACGAGGTGGGCATCGACGTCGAGGTGATCAGCTCGGAGCGCGAGGCCCGGCTCGCCTTCTCGAGCGTCCAGCACGCCATCGACCTCGCCGGGAAGAACGTCGTCGTCGCCGACATCGGCGGCGGGAGCACCGAGATCGTCTTCGCCACCGGCAACCTCATCGAGGCCATCCACCCCACCACGCTCGGGGCCGTCCGCCTCACGGAGCAGGTGGGCAACGGCGACCCGCCGGAGCCCTCCTGGTACCTGGCGCTCGAGGAGGAGGTGGCCTCGCACCTGAAGAAACACACCCCGCGGCCGATGTTCGCCCCCCATTTCCTCGTCGGTTCGGGGGGGACGTTCACGACGGTCGCCGAGCTGATCATGAACGCCAAGGGGGAGTCGGACCTGCCGGTCGCCGGCTACCGCGTCTCCCACGCCGAGGTCCGCCATCTCCTCGACCGGCTGCGGAAGCTCCCGGTGAGGGTCCGTCGCGCCCTTCCCGGCATGACGCCCGACCGCGCCGACATCATCGTCGCCGGCCTCTCCATCATCGACGGCATGCTGAAGCGTTTCCGGGTCAACACGCTCGTGGTCCACACCCGGGGCGTGCGCGACGGGCTGCTCCGGGAGATGGTCGAGGACTTCCAGCAGCACGCCCCCGCGCCGGTCGACACCGCCGAGCAGCGCGACGCCGCGATCGAACGTCTCGCCTCGGCGTGCTCGGGGGAGGTGGAGCACGGCCGGGCGGTGGCGACGCTGGCGGGCCGGATCTGGGAGCAGCTCGCCGTCACGCTCGGCCTCGACCCGTCCGACCGCCTCCTCCTCGAGTGCGCCGCCCGGCTCCAGGACGTGGGGTACGTCATCAACTACGACCAGCACCACAAGCACAGCTACCATCTCATCCGCAACAGCCGACTGCCCGGGCTCCGCGCCCAGGATCTGGAGATCGTCGCCAACGTCGCCCGCTACCACCGCGGGGCGCATCCCAAGAAGAAGCACGAGAACCTCGCCCGCCTCTCCCCAGGCGAGCAGCGCCGCGTCCACGCCATGGCGGCGGTGCTGCGGCTCGCCGGCGGCCTCGACCGGAGCCGGTCGCAGCAGGTGCGCGACGTCCTCGTCGGCGTCGGCGACTCGAGCGTGACGCTCGACGCGGTGGCCGACGTCGATCCGCAGGTCGACCTGTGGGGTGCGGAACGCCGCACCGACCTCTTCGAGAAGGTCTTCGGGCGGACCGTGAAGCTCCGCTGGGCGGGACGGAGACGGGGCGGCGCGGCGGGGCGGCAGGACGTGGCCGGCGGTGCCGACGACCGCTTCTCCGCGACGACCTGACCCCGCCCGACGCCGTCACGACACGCGCCGGCGTCACGTCCGGCACGGCCGCGCCAGGCGTCCGAAACCACACCGGCGGCGACCGCGGGGATTCGTCGAAGCAGCGGCCCGGGCGGCGACGATCCCTGGATTCGCGGGGGGTGATGCGCACGCTCCGCGGCTTCCCGACAGACGCCACCCCCACCGCTCCACCGCCGCCGATGACCGCCAACTTCGTTCGCGTGCTCTCCACGCAATGGACCGATCCCGGCGACGACGGCCGGGCCCTGCGCGTCGTGGTGGTGTCGGTCGCGATCCTCCTCGGCTCGGTGGTGCTCTCCCGGGCCGACGAGCCTGTCACCTACGCCGCTCCCGGTTTCGAGCCGCGCACCGGCCTGGGTGAGCCGCGCGGCATCGGCCGCTCGAAGCCGATGGGTCACGGCGAACCGCAGCGGCAGGCCCCGTTCCTCCCCGGACGCTCCCCCTACGCCACCGGCCACCGGCAGCGCCCCAAGTACTTCGTGCCGCCGACGCTCCCGCGGACGCCGACCTGGCCCCTCTACGGGCTCCCGCCGGGGGTCCGCCCCGGCGACTGGCCGACCTACGCCCCGCTCGGGATGGGTGGCTACCGCTTTCCCGCCGTCGGCAGCCAGGCCTACCGCTGACGTGGCACCCGCCGTCCGCCTGCTACGCTGACCCGTCCGCCGCGGCGCGTCGCCGGGGTGACAGGCGCTGGCCCATGGCGGATCTTCTCCAGGTGACGGGCGAGGGGCTGTGGTGCCCCCGGGGGGATTTCTGGATCGATCCCTGGCGGCCGGTCCCGCGGGCGGTGATCACCCACGCCCACGCCGACCATGCCCGCCCCGGGTGCGGCCGCTACCTGTGCGCGGCTCCCGGCAAACTCGTCCTCCGCACCCGGCTCGGTCCCTCCGCCCCCATCGACACCCTCCGCCACGGCGAGACGACGTCGATCAACGGCGTCGTCGTGTCGCTCCATCCGGCGGGTCACCTCCTCGGGTCGGCGCAGGTGCGCGTCGAGCACGGCGGCACGACGTGGGTGGTGAGCGGCGACTACAAGCTCGCCCCCGACCCCACCTGCGAGCCCTTCGAGCCGGTGCCGTGCGACGTGTTCGTCACCGAGTCGACCTTCGGCCTGCCGGTCTACCGCTGGCCGGAGCCGGCGACCGTCGCCGCCGAGATCGACGCCTGGTGGCGCGGCAACCGCGACGCCGGCCGGACGAGCGTGCTCCTGGCCTACGCGCTCGGCAAGGCGCAGCGCCTCGCCGCCATGGTCGATCCGTCGATCGGCCCGATCTACGCGCACGGCGCGGTCACGAAGCTCGTCAGGGCCTACCGCGACAGCGGCGTGCGCCTGCCGTCGATCGATTCGGTCCCGGCCCGCGCCCGTCGCGTCGGCGGCGGCCGGGCGCTGGTGATCGCGCCGCCATCGGCCGCGGCGGGGGGGTGGCTGCGGCCCTTCGGCGAGGTGGCGGTGGCCAGCGCGTCGGGATGGATGACGGTGCGCGGCATGCGCCGCCGCCGCGGCGTCGATCGCGGCTTCGTCCTCTCCGATCACGCCGACTTTCCCGGGCTCGTGGCCGCGGTGGAGGCCACCGGAGCGCGGCGCGTGCTCGTGACCCACGGGTCGAGCGAGGCCTTCTCCCGTTTCCTCCGTGGCCGGGGCATCGACGCCGCCGTGCTCGCCACGCGCTACACCGGCGAGTCCGCGGACGGCGACGACGAGCCCGGGGGCACGGAGGCGGCGCCCGACGAGGCCCCCGACGCGACGGAGGCGGGGGGGTGATGCGCGCCTTCACCGACCTCTACTGGCGCCTCGACGCGACGACGCGGACCTCCGAGAAGGAGGAGGCGCTCGTGGCGTACTTCCGCTCCGTGCCCGAAGCCGACGGTGCGGCCGCGGTGCACATCCTCTCCGGCGGGAGGCAGGCACGCGTGGTCAAGCCGGCACTCCTCCGCGCGTGGGCGGCCGAGGCCGCCGGCATCCCCGACTGGCTCGTCGACGAGTGCCATGCCCACGTCGGCGACCTCGCCGAGACGCTCGCCCTCCTCCTCCCCGTCCCGGCCGCCGCCGGGGCGCCGCTCGCGCTGCCGGGCCTCGCCGCCTGCGTGCGCGACACCGTGGAGCGGCTCCGCACGGCGCCCGACGACGCCGCCCGGCGGTGGATCGTGGAGGAGGTCTGGGGGGTCCTCGCCCCCCGCGAACGGATCGTGTGGCACAAGCTCCTCACCGGCGGGCTGCGCGTGGGGGTCTCCCGCACGCTCGTCGCCAGGGCGCTTGCCACCGTGGCGGGGGTGGAGACGCCCGCCATGCTCGAGCGGCTCGTCGCCGCCGACCTCGACGCCCCCGACGCCTTCGCCCGGCTCCTCGATCCCGGGGAGGTCGGCGCCTCGTGCCGCCCCTACCCCTTCCATCTCGCGGCGCCGCTCGACGTGGCGCTCGCCGAACTCGGCGACCCGTCCGCATGGCTGGTGGAGTGGAAGTGGGACGGCATGCGCGCGCAGCTCGTGCGCCGCGCCGGCCGGACGGCGATCTGGTCGCGCGGCGAGGAACTCGTCGACGAGCGGTTCCCCGAGATCGTCGACGCGGCGGCGACGCTCCCCGACGGCACCGTGCTCGACGGAGAGGTGATGGTCGTCGCCGACGGTCGGCCGCTCCCTTTCACGGCGCTGGCGCGGCGGATGCACCGCCGCGCCCCGACGCGGCGCGACCGCGAGTCGCTCCCCTGCGTCCTCCTCGCCTGGGATCTCCTCGAGGAGGAGGGGGTCGATCTCCGCGGCCAGCCCCTCGCCGAGCGGCGCCGGCGTCTGGAGCGCCTCGCCGCGGCGCGGGGCTGGCCCCCGCTCGGGGCGATCGGCCCGGGGGAGGCCGCCCGCCCCGGCGCGACCACGACGATCCTCCTCTCCCCCTCGCTCGCGCTCCCCGACTGGGGGGCGGTGGCGGCGGTGCGGGACGAAGCCCGCGACCGCGGCGTCGAGGGGCTCGTCCTCAAGGGCCTCGGATCGGCCTACGCGGCGGGACGCCCGCGCGGCGCGTGGTGGAAGTGGAAGATCGATCCGCTGGAGATCGACGCCGTGCTCGTCGCCGCCGTGGCGGGGCACGGCCGTCGCGCCGGCCTCCACACCGACTACTCCTTCGCCGTGTGGCACGAAGGGCAACTGGTCACGATCGCCAACGCCTATTCGGGGCTCACCGACGCCGAACTCGTCGAGGTCGACCGCATCGTCCGCTCCACCACGGTGGAGCGGAAGGGGGCGTGGCGCCGCGTCACCCCCGCGCTCGTCATGCAGCTGGCCTTCGAGCGGGTCGCGGCGTCGACGCGGCACGGTTCGGGGGTGGCGGTGCGCTTCCCGCGGATCGTGCGCTGGCGGCGCGACAAGGATCCGTCCGAGGCCGGGACGCTCGCGGACCTGCAGGCCATGGCCGACGCCCTCCCCGTCCCGCGACGCGCGGCGGAGGGGGACGCCGACGGGCCCCGGAACCGGACTCCGCGGCGCCGCGACGATCGCCAGCGTCTCCTCTTCCCCGAGGACGAGGCATGAGCGCACGGTCCGGGCGGAACCGATTCGCGGCCGACCTGGGAACGCTGCGCGCGTGGTGCGGGGGGAGGGGTTGGCGTCCGTTCCCCTTCCAGGAACGTGTGTGGCGCGAGGTCGCGGCGGGGAGGAGCGGCCTCCTCCACGCACCCACCGGCACCGGCAAGACGCTCGCCGTCTGGCTCGGGTGCCTGGCCCGCAGCCGACGCCTGGCGCTCGAGCGCGGGTCCGGAGCGGCGACGCCGCGTCCGCGCGTGGTGTGGATCACGCCGCTCAAGGCGCTCGCCACCGACACCCTCCGCGCCCTCCGGGCCCCCCTGGCGGACCTCGCCCCCTGGGCCGCGCCGCACGCCGTCCGCCCGGAGGACCGATTCCAGGTCGCGGTGCGCACGGGCGACACCGCCGCCGCCGAACGGCGGCGCCTCCGCGACCGGCGCCCCGACGCCCTCGTCACCACCCCCGAGTCGCTCACGCTGCTCCTCTCCCTCGACGACTGCCAGGAGGCCTTCTCGGGGCTCGAGACGGTCGTCGTCGACGAATGGCACGAACTGCTCTCGACGAAGCGCGGCGTGCAGACGGAGCTGGCCCTGGCCCGCCTGCGGTCCCTCGCGCCCGGGCTCGTCACCTGGGGACTGTCCGCGACGCTCGCCAATCTCGACGACGCGCTCGAGGCCCTCGTCGGCCCGGCGGGGACCGCGGCGGCCACGCTCGTGTCGGCGCGCATCCCGAGGAAGCTCGTCATCGAGACGCTCGTTCCGGTGCCAATGGAGCGGTTCCCCTGGGCCGGGCACATGGGGATGCGGCTCCTCCCCCGCGTCCTCGACGCCCTCGACGCCGCCCGCACGAGCCTCGTGTTCACCAACACGCGTTTCCAGGCGGAGCGCTGGTTCGAGGCGATCCGCGCCGCCCGACCGCAATGGCGGGGGAGCGTCGCGCTCCACCACGGTTCGGTCGACAGGACCCTGCGGGAGGATGCCGAGGAGGGGCTGCGGCGCGGGAAGCTGCGCTGCGTGGTGGCCACCTCGAGCCTCGACCTGGGGGTCGACTTCGGACCGGTCGACCAGGTGCTCCAGGTGGGGAGCCCCAAGGGCGTGGGACGCCTCCTCCAGCGGGCCGGCCGCTCGGGGCACTCCCCCGGGGCCACCGGTCGGCTCGTCTGCGTGCCGACGCACGCGCTGGAACTGGTGGAGTGCGCGGCGGCGCGGGCCGCGGTGGCGGAGGGGGCCGTCGAACCGCGCGAACCGCTCGACGAGCCGCTCGACGTCCTCGCCCAGCATCTGGTCACCGTCGCCTGCGGCGGCGGCTTCCGCCCCGGCGAACTGCTCGCCGAGGTCCGCTCCACCCGCGCGTACCGCTCCCTCGACGATCGCTCCTGGCGCTGGGCCCTCGACTTCGCCGCCCGCGGCGGACCGGCGCTCGCCGCCTACCCCGATTTCGCGCGGATCGTGGAGCGGTTCGGGCGCTGGTACGTCGCCACCCCCGCCATCGCCCGCCGCCATCGGATGTCGATCGGCACGATCGCCGGGGACGCCACCGTCGAGGTGAAGCAGGTGCGGGGCGGGAGCCTCGGCACGGTGGAGGAGTCGTTCGCCGCCCGGCTCGCGCCGGGGGACCGCTTCTTCTTCGCCGGACGGGCGCTGCAGCTGGTGCACGTGGAGGGCCCCGTGGCGTGGGTGCGCCGGGCCCGCGGGGGCTCGCAGGGGCTGGCGGTGCCGCGGTGGAACGGCAGCAAGATGCCCTTCTCGACGCTCGTGGCCCGGAAGGTGCTCGAGTTGGTGCGCGCCGCGACGACGCCGGGGAGGCGGCTGACGGGCGAACTGCGCGCCGTGCTCCCGCTCCTCGAGACCCAGGCGCGCACCAGCCGCCTGCCCGACGAGGGGACGCTCCTCGTCGAACGTGCCACGACGGGGCGCACGCCGCGCGGCGAGCCGGCGGCCTGCCATGCCTTCCTGTTCCCGTTCGAGGGCCGGCTGGTGCACGACGGCCTGGCCGCGCTCGTCGCCTGGCGGATCGCCCGCGACACCCCGGGCACGTTCCAGCTCGCCGCCACCGACTGGGGGCTGGAACTCGCCGGACGCCGCCCCTTCCCCGGCGACGCGACCGCCTGGCGGCGCCTCCTCTCCCCCGCCAACCTCCTCGAGGACCTGCTCGCCTGCCTGCGCGGCACGGAGCTCGCCCGACGCCACTTCCGCGAGGTGGCACGCGTGGCCGGGCTCGTCGCGGGGGGCAGGCGTTCGGAACGGCAGACGCAGGCGTCGGCGGGGCTGATCTTCGACGTCCTCGCCGAGCACGACGCCGCCAACATGCTCCTCGTGCAGGCCCGGCGCGAGGTCCTCGAGCGGCAATTCGAGTACCGCCGGCTCGCCGCGGCGCTCGAGCGCATCGCCACGCTCGACATCGTCGTCGTCGACACGCCGCGGATCTCGCCGCTGGCCTTTCCGTTGTGGGCGGAGCAGATCCAGTCGCGGCTCACCACCCAGGATTGGCTCGCGCGGGTGATGGAGATGGCCAGGGATCTGGAGACGGGCGCCGACGCGCCCGGCACCGGCCCGGCCTGACTCGGGCGCTTCCCGCCGGCGGCGCCGACCGCTACCGTGGACCCGACGGAGCGGACGGACGACGGCAGGGAGACCCCGCGATGCACTTCACCGGAACGGGCACCGTCGACGACGCGCCGCGGAGCGCGATCGCGGTGGAGGGGATCGAACTCCTCCCCGGCCGGGCCGCCTTCCTCCCCGCGTCGCGTTCGCTGCTCGTCGCCGACCTCCATCTGGGGAAGGCGGCGACCTTCCGGCGGGCCGGCATCCCGGTGCCGGAGGGATCGTCCCGGGGCGACCTGCGGCGTCTCGCGGCGCTGCTCGGGGCGACCGACGCACGGCGGCTGTTGATCCTCGGCGACCTGCTCCATGCCGCGGCGGGGTGCACGCCGGCGGTGATCGCCGAGTTCCGCGCGCTGCGCGACACGTTCCCGGGCGTCCTCTTCCACCTCGTGCTCGGGAACCACGACGGCGCGGCCGGCCGCCACCGCGAGGCGCTCGGCCTCGACGCCTGCAGCGAACGTCTCGACGAGCCCCCCCACCACTTCGTGCACGCCGCGGACGGCGGCGTCGACACCCGCACCGCAGGCCTGACGGTGGCGGGACACGTCCATCCGCGCGTGGTGCTCCGCTCCGCCGCCGGCGACCGGCTCGCCGAGCGCTGTTTCCACCTCGACGCCGGCATCCTCACCCTCCCCGCGTTCGGGTCGTTCACGGGCGGATCGACGATCGGCGTCACCCCCGCGAGCCGCGCCTGGATCGCCGGTGACCAGGCGGTGGTCGAGGTGACGAGGCTGCTCGATCCGCGTGGCGGCTAGCGCGATATCCGGACGTCACGGGGCGGCGGCGCGGATCGCCCCTGGCAGGAAGGTGACGACGTCGCGGGCGGTGAGCGACACCTCCCCCAGCTGTTCGGCGGCCAGATCACCCGCCCGCCCGTGGATCCAGGCCGCGAGGCATGCGGCGTCGAACGGTGCCGGCCGCGCGGGCGCTCCCTGCCCCACCGCCACCGGTTGCCAGAGGAGGGCGGCGAGGATGCCGGTGAGGACATCCCCCGTGCCGCCGGTGGCCATGCCGGGATTGCCGGTGCGATTGCGGCCGCGGCGCATGCCATCGGTGACGAGGGTCTCGGACCCCTTGAGGAGGACCACCAGACCGTTCGCGGCGGCGAGCGCCACGGCCGCCTCCTCGAGCCCCTCCCGCGTCGGCGCTTCGCCGGCAGCCTCCCCGGCGCCGAGGAAGCGGCGCATCTCGCCGGCGTGGGGCGTGAGGAGGCGCGGGCCGGCATGGTCGGCGAGCGAGCCGGGGGCGCCGCGGGCGAGCCACCAGAGGGCGTCGGCATCGAACACCGCCGGCCCGGGGAACTCCCTCCACAGCCGACCGACGATCCCCTCCCCCGGCTCGCTCCGCCCCATTCCGGGACCGACGGCGAGGACGTCGGCACGGGCGGCGAGCGCGGCGATCGGGGCGAGCGCGTCCCCGGCGAACGTGCCGTCGTGCCGCGCCGGGAGCGGATGGGTCATCACGCAGGGGTCGAAGGCGGCCGCGATCGACGCGGCCGGGGCGGGAGCGGCCAGATCGACGAGCCCGGCGCCGCTCCGCAGCGCGGCCATCGCCGCCAGGGCCGGCGCCCCCGCCATCCCCTCGGCACCTCCGACGACGAGAATCCTGCCGTAGTCGCGCTTGCTCGAATCCCGGCTCCGACGGGCGAGGCGGGGCAACTCGGACGGGGGATGCGACACGGGAGCCGTTCCGTGGGGCGATGGCGGTGACCGGAGGGGCACGGAGCCCGACCGCCGCCGCGGCAGGTCGTTACCTTGACTGAAAACCCCGGGACGGGCTACCCTCGCCCCCAAAATCCCCGTTGTTTCCCGATTCCGTCACCCGGCCGCCGTGCCGGCGGTTGAGGGTCCGCCGGGATCGGGTGGCGCGCGGCCGGGATCCGGCGGCGCGTGGCTCGCGCCGTGACTCGTCCCTTCGCTGGATCCCACCGGTCCCGGGCGTGGGAGCGGGGATGCGGCGGTCCGGATCTCCCCCCAGCAGGCACCAGCGATGAGCGCGGCACACAAGCCCGACGATTTCTTCAATACCAAGCAGATCCGGCGGCTCATCGCCCTGATGGAGAAGCACGACCTCGCCGAGGTCGACCTCAAGAACGCCGACCAGCGGGTGCGCATCAAGCGGGGCGGCGAGGTCGTGGTGGCGCCGACCGCGGCTCCCCGCGGCCCCGCCTCCGTCCCCCCGCCGGCGGCCGCCCCGGCGGCGCCGGTCTCGAACCTGATCGAGATCAAGAGCCCGATGGTGGGCACGTTCTACCGCGCCAGCGGTCCCGACTCGCCTCCGTTCATCAAGGTGGGGGATCGCATCGGCCCGGAGAAGACCGTCTGCATCATCGAGGCGATGAAGGTGTTCAACGAGATCCCCTCCGGCGTGTCCGGCCAGGTGGTGGCGATCCTCGTGGAGAACGGCCATCCGGTCGAGTTCGGCCAGGTGCTCGTCAAGGTCGACCCCGAGAAGTGATTCCCGAGCAGTGAACCCTGGGCCACGGCCCCCTCTCCGCCGGCGGTCGGCGGCCCGCGACTGCCGGCCGCCGTCCCGGCATCCCCGATCCTGGCGGAACGCATGTTCAAACGGGTGTTGATTGCCAATCGCGGTGAGATCGCCCTGCGGGTGATCCGGGCCTGCCGCGAGATGGGCATCGAAACGGTGGCCATCTACAGCGAGGCCGACCGCGACGCCCCGTATCTCGGACTCGCCGACGAGGCCATCTGCGTCGGTCCCGCGAAGGCCTCCGAGAGCTACCTGCGCATCGACCGCGTGATCAGCGCCGCCGAGATCGGCAACGTGCAGGCCATCCATCCCGGCTACGGCTTCCTCTCCGAGAACGCCCACTTCGCCGAGGTCTGCCGTTCCTGCGACATCGGTTTCATCGGTCCCACGCCCGAGGCGATGGCCAAGGTGGGGGACAAGAACTCCGCCCGGGCCCTGGCCCGCGAGGCGGGGGTCCCCTGCGTGCCGGGCAGCGACGGCATCATCGAGAGCGAGGACGACGCCGTCCGCACCGCCCGCCGGATCGGCTTCCCGGTGCTCCTCAAGGCCACCGCCGGCGGCGGCGGCAAGGGGATGCGGGTCGCCGCCAACGATCTGGCCCTCGCCTCCGCCTGGCAGCAGGCCTCGGCGGAAGCCCTGGCGGCGTTCGGCAATCCGGGCATCTACATGGAGCGGTACGTCGAGAAGCCGCGTCATGTCGAGGTGCAGGTGCTCGGCGACCGGCACGGCACCATGCTCCACCTCTGGGAGCGCGACTGCTCCACGCAGCGCCGGCACCAGAAGCTGATCGAGGAGAGCCCCTCCCCACGACTCGCCCCGGAGACGCGGAAGGCGATGTGCGAGGCGGCGGTGCGCCTCTGCACGGCCGCCGGCTACCACTCCGCCGGGACGGTGGAGTTCATCGTCGACCAGGAGGGCAACTTCTACTTCATCGAGGTGAACGCCCGCATCCAGGTCGAGCACCCGGTGAGCGAGCTCGTCACCGGCATCGATCTGGTGAAGGCGCAGATCCGCGTCGCGGCGGGGGAGAAGCTTCCCTGGAAGCAGGAGGAGATCGTCCCCCGCGGGCACGCCATCGAGTGCCGGATCAACGCCGAGGATCCGGCGGCGAACTTCCGCCCCTGCCCGGGGCGGATCGAGCAGATCTTCGCGCCGGGCGGATTCGGAGTCCGCTGGGATTCCCACGTGGCGGCCGGGTACGTCGTGCCGCCGCATTACGACTCCCTCATCGGCAAACTCATCGTCCACCAGCCGACGCGCCAGGCCGCCATCGAGACCATGACCAGGGCCCTCGCGGAATTGCGCGTGGCGGGTGTGCGCACCACCGTCCCCCTCCACCTCGACATCCTCGGCCTGTCGGCCTTCCGCGACGCGGAGATCGACACCAAGTTCGTCGAACGGTGGCTGGCGGGGTGATCCTCCGCCCGCACGACGCCCCCGGACCGTCCCCCCGCCTCCCCCCCGCCCCGTTCCGGAGCCTCCCATGAGCGAGTCGCTCTCCCGCCCCCCGAAGGGTTCGCACCAGTTCCGCCGTGTCGCCATCCTCTTCGCTGGCGGCCCCGCGCCGGGCGCCAACGCCGTGATCTCCACCGCCGCCATCTCCTTCCTCCGCAACGACGTGGAGGTGATCGGGATGAAGCACGGCTATTCGTCGCTCGCCGACTACTCCCCCTCCCGGCCGCTCGTCGAAGGGAAGGACTACGTCCGTATCACCCCCGACTTCCTCAAGCGCACGCGTTCGAGCCAGGGGATCATGCTCGGCACCGCCCGCACCAATCCCGGGCGGTCGGTGTCGTCACCGGCCCACCTCTCCGATCCGGAGCGTGTCAGGCCGCTGGCGAACGTCGACGCGGGGCTGCGCTCGCTCGGCGTGGAAGCGCTGATCTCGATCGGCGGGGACGACACCCTGAAGACGGCCAACAAGTTCAAGCTCTTCCAGGATCGGCTCCCCCCCGGTACGCGCAAGATTCCCGTCGTCCACCTCCCCAAGACGATCGACAACGACTACATGGGGATCGACTTCACCTTCGGCTACTTCACCGCGGTCGACACGCTGGCCGCCGAGATCCGCAACCTCCTCTACGACGCCGACGCGGGGCGTTGCTACTACCTCTGCGAGACGATGGGCCGCAGCGCCGGATGGCTCTCCTACGGGGCGGCGATCTCGGGCGAGGCGAGCCTGGTGGTGAGCGTCGAGGACATCCACGGCCGGTACCTCGAGCAGGAGACGATCACCGCGCCCGACGGCTCCACGCGCGTCAAGCCGGTGATGAACGTCGCCGAGGTGGTGGGCCGGATCGTGAAGACGATGCGCGTCAGGGAGGAGAACGAGGGCAAGCAGTACGGTGTGATCGTCCTCGCCGAGGGACTCGCCGAGTACCTGCCCCAGAGCCAGCTCGAGGGGATCCCCCGCGACGACCACGGCCACATCTCGATCTCCCACGTGCAGCTGGGGCGGAAGTTCGCCAAGCTCGTCTCCGACGAATACAAACGGCAGACCGGGCGGTCGCGGAAGGTGGTCGGTCTCCAGCTCGGTTACGAGGCCCGCTGTGCCCAGCCCCACGCCTTCGACATCATGCTCGGCAGCCAACTCGGCGTCGGCGCCTACCGGGCGCTCGCCGAACGCGGACTCGACGGCGTCATGGTGAGCGTGTCGGGTCAGCTCGACCTGAACTACGTGCCGTTCGAGGAGCTGGTCGATCCGAACACGCTGGTGACGGTGGTGCGCTACGTGGAACGAGACAGCGACTTCCACCGTCTCGCCCGGTTCCTCGAGACCTTCGTCAACGAGTGACGCCGCCGCCGCCGGACGCGGCGGCCTGCGCGAGACCGGGCGCAACCTCGGCTTTCGCCCGGTCGACGGAGCTGCCGATGGCCATGGAGGGCATCGGCAGCGGGAAAACCTACACCGTCAGCGATCCCTTCGTGCTCGGCACGCCGGGCTGGCGCGGGTCGTGCTCCGCGGCCATGCGCAGCGACCGGGCCGCGGCCTTGAACACCCCCTCGGCGATGTGATGGGCGTTGCGGCCGTGGTGGAGGAGGGCGTGGACGTTCGCCCCCGCCGTCGCGGCGAATCCCTCCCAGAAGACCTCGACGAGTTGGACGTCGAAGGTGCCGATCGCCGGCACTGGGAAGTCGACGTCGAACACGCAGGCTGCCCGCCCCCCGAGATCGACCGCCACGGTGACGAGCGTCTCGTCCATGGGGAGCACGCAGTGGCCGTAGCGCCGGATGCCGCGCCGCTCGCCGAGCGCCTCGCGCACCGCCTGGCCGAGCGCCCGGCCCACGTCCTCGACCGTGTGGTGCCCGTCGACGTGGACATCCCCCTCGCAGCGGATCGCCAGATCGAAGAGCGAGTGCCCCGCCAGCAGCGTGAGCATGTGATCGAAGAACCCGACGCCGGTGGCGACGTCCGCCTTGCCGGTGCCATCCAGATCGACGGCCAGCACGATGGAGGTCTCGGCGGTCTTGCGCGACAACGTGGCGGTGCGGTGCATCGGGAGCCCGGGGAATGGAGGGGACGGTCACCCCGCGAGGATCTCGCGGAGCGCCGCCAGGAAGGTGTCGATCTCGGCGTCGGTGCCGACGGTGACGCGGAGCCCGTCGCCCCAGCCGGGGTAGTTCATCAACCGCACGAGGATCCTCCGCTCCTTCAGTGCCTCGTAGATCGGCCGGTGCGGCCGGCGGGGATGGGTGCACCAGACGAAGTTGGCCTGGCTGTCCCCCACGTCGAAACCGAGCCCGCGCAGGGCCGCGACGAGCCGTGCCCGCGTCGCCCGGATCGCCGCCCGATTGGCCCGGAGCCAGTCGCGGTCGCCGAGCGCCGCGGTGGCGGCGGCGATGGCGAGGGCGTCGCAGTTGTACGAATCCTTGACCTTCTCCATCTCGCGGACGATCTCCGGACGGGCGACCGCGAATCCGAAACGGATCCCCGCCAGTGCGTACGACTTGCTCATCGATCGCGTCACGATCACGCGCTCGCAGGAGCGGACGAGCCCGAGGCAGTCCCCGTCGGCGAAGTCGCCGTAGGCTTCGTCGATGACGAGCGCACAGGGGAGCCGCTCGGCGAGCGCCGCGAGCGCGTCCGGGGCCACGAGCGTCCCGGAAGGACTGTTCGGATTCGGCAGGATCGCCAGGCGCACCGGCAGCCCGCAGGCGGTGACCGGGGCGGCGAACCGCTCGGGCAGGGTCCAGTCGCGCTCGAACGGCACCTCCTCGCACACCGCCCCCTGGAGGGCGGCGAGCGTCCGGTAGAGGACGTAGCTCGGCGTCGGCATCCGCAGCGCCTCGCCGGCGCCGACGAAGGTGCGCACGAGGATCGTGAGCAGGTCGTCGCTGCCGTTGCCGCAGAGGATCCACTCCGGATCCACGCCGAGGATCTCCGCGGCCCGCGTGCGGAAGAGGCCGGCGCCCGGGTCGGGATACTTGGCGAGCGTGCGCCCGGCCAGGAGCGCGGTCACCGCGGGGGCCACCGCCGGCGAGGGGGCGTAGGGGTTCTCGTTGGTGTTCAGCTTCACCCAGTCGCCCCCCTGGGGCTGCTCTCCCGGGACGTAGCCGGCGATCGCGGCGACGTCCCGGCGCACGAGCGCCGCGGCGCGGCCTGCGGCGGACGGGGCTGGTGGTTCTCGCGGGGTCATGGCGAAAGTCTACCTCACCGTCCCGGCCACTCTTCCCCGATCGCACCGGGCCGCACGCACGGCACGACCGGCGTCACCGTCACCCCCGGCCCCCGCACCACCCGGTCGACGCCGCGGCGGCGGGCGTCATACTGTGCGGCCGCGGACGGGGCCTTTTTCGAAGCCTCTCCGCCGCGCCGGAGGGAGATGACGATGGACGTGGTCTGGATCCTGGCCGCCGTCGGGGCGGGCACCTGCTTCGCGCTCCAGGCGTCGGCGAACGCCTCGCTGCGGGCCCACCTGGCGAGCCCCCTGTGGGCGGCCTTCTTCTCGATCTGCGGCACGATCGTCACGGCGGTGACGGTGATGCTGCTGCTCCGCCCCGAGCCACCGGCCGCCGAGGCCGCGCGTGGAGCCCCCTGGTGGAACTGGATCGGCGGCCCGCTCGGGGCCCTCATCGTGCTCTCGGGCGCCACGCTCGCCCCGCGCCTCGGCGCCGCGGCCTTCATCGCCGCGGTGGTCGGCGGGCAACTCGCCTGCTCGCTCCTCCTCGACCACTTCGGCCTCATGGATCTCCCCCGTCAGGCGATCACCCCGGGGCGCGTCCTCGGCGTGCTGCTGGTGTTCGCCGGGGTGGTGCTCGTGAAGTTCCACTGAACCACGTCACGGGGGGGCACGGCGCACGTCGGCCTCGATCTGGACGTCGAGTTGCTGGCCGACGAAGAGCGGGACGGCGCCCGCGGCGCGGCCGGCCGGTCCGTCGCCAGCCGATCCGGCGGGCACGACGCGGAACAGCACCTGGAGGACACGCGTGTCGACGCGCTCGGCACTGTCGCCGGTGAGGTTGCGTTTCGGTTCGACCGTGGGGACGGCGCGGAGGAACTCGAGATCGAGGGGATGCGCCGCGTCGCCGCGCACCCACCCCACGGCCCGCGCGCCGGGGACGAAGCGGGGGAGATCGTGCTCGTCGATGCTGACGCGGACGTGGAGGGTGCTCGTGTCGCCCAGGACGACCAGCGGCCTGCCCGGCGGCGTTCCCACGAACTCCCCCGGCCGGACGTCGACGCGGAGGATCGTCCCTGCCACGGGCGCCCGCACCACGAGTCGGTCGACCTCGACCTGCGCCAGATCGACCTGCGCCGCGGCCTCCTGCACCGCGGCCGAGGCGATCGCCACGTCGCGTTCCCAGGCGCCGGCGTGCAGCCTCGCATCCTCCGCCTGCGCCTCCTCGAGGTCGGCGAGCGCCGAGTCGAGCGACTTCCGCCGCACCACGAGCTCCTGGTCGGTCACCACCTTCTGCCGGTGCAGTTCCTCGGCTCGCGTGAACTGATCGCGCTGCGTCTCCCAGGCCGCCTCGGCGGCCCGCACCCGCGCGGCGCTCGAGGGAAGATCCTCGGGGCGCGGCAGCCCCCGGAGCTTCGCCAGATCGGCCTCGGCGGCATCGAGCGCCGCCTGCCGGACGGCGAGTTCCGCCCGCTTCCAGCGGTCCTCGAGCCGCAGGATCATGTCGCCCGCCTCCACGACCTGCCCCTCGCGGACCGCCACCTCGGCCACCACCCCGGGCACCTCGGCGCAGAGCTGGATGCTCTCCGACAACGGCTCGACGACCCCCGACCCGGCCACGGTGCCGTCGAAGCGGCGGTGGACCGGCTCGAGCGGCGGCGTCTGGGCGACGGGCACCTCGTGGTTCGCGAGGAGATGCCAGAGCAGCGCGCCGAAGGCGGCGAGGGCCACGGCGGGGAGGAGCAGGGCGCGGATCATGGTGCGGTCACAGGGGGGAGGGTGCCGCGCGGCGGTCGTCGACCACGCGGCCGTCGGCCATCTCGACGATCCGGTCGCCGAGGGCCAGGACGCGGGCGTCGTGGGTGACGACGATCACGGTCCTCCCCGGCTGCACGGCCACCGCCTTGAGGAGCTCCATCACGGTGTGGCCGGAACGGGAATCGAGCGCCGCGGTGGGTTCGTCGCAGACGAGCAGACGTGGCTCGTGGACCAGCGCCCGCGCGATCGCCACGCGCTGCTGCTGGCCGCCGGAGAGCTGGTTCGGGGGCGCGTCGAACTTGTCCGCCAGCCCCACCGCCGCGAGCAGGTCGCGGGCCCGGGCCAGCGCCGCCGGCCGGCGGAGGCGATTGACCAGGAGCGGCACGGCGACGTTCTCGGCGGCGGACAGCGACGGGAGGAGATTGTACTGCTGGAACACGAAGCCGACGTTCCGGGCGCGGAAATCGACGAGCCGGTCGCCGCGCAGGGCCGAGCGCGGAGTGCCGAAGAGGACGATCTCCCCCGCGGTCGGCTCGAGCAGCCCGGCGATGATGGAGATGAGCGTCGTCTTGCCGCAGCCGCTGGGACCGACGAGGAGCGTCAGGGCGCCCTCGCCGATGTCGAGATCGATGCCGTGGAGCACGCGGACGCGCGCCTCGCCGCCGCCGAACTCCTTGACGATCCCGCGGCAGGACACCCCGCCACCCGATCCGACCGGGGTGGCGGCGACCGCGGCGGCGCGTGGCGGCACGGGACTCATCCGCGGAACACCACCGCAGGCTCGAGGAGGAGGACGCGCCGCAGGCTCGCCAGGCTCGCCAGTCCGACGATGACCGCGACGACGGCCGCGGCGGCCGTGGCGATCTGCCACGGGATGGCGATGCCGCGCAGGTCGGGCAGGACGCGGCTGGTGACCTCGAAGAACGCCACCGCCATCCCGACGCCGAGCGAATACCCGATGGCGCCGATCACCGCCGCCTGGAGGAGCACCATGCCCACGAGGCGCCGGTTGTTCACCCCCATCGCCTTGAGCGCCCCGAAATGGCGGAGGTTCTCCAGGGTGAAGAGGTAGAAGGTCTGGCCGGCGATCGCCGCCCCGACGATGAACCCGAGGACGATGGTGATCCCGAAGTTGACCGGGATGCCGGTGTTGTCGAGGTAGTAGCCGATCGTCCGCCAGGTGAACTGGTCGTAGGTCATCGCGTCGAGACCGGTGTCCGCCACGATGCGCTCGCAGGCCTCGGCCGCGGTCACGCCCGCCACCGGGGCGCCGACCACGAAAGAGAGCTGCTTCCGCTCGCGGGCGATGAGCTGCGTGGCCTGGGAGTAGGTGGCGACGACGACCGGGAACGACTGGAAGGGTGCCGACGTCTCGCAGATGCCCACCACCACGGCGCGGCGGTCGTTCATCTCGATCTCGCGTCCCACGGCGAGCGGCTCGCCGGGCCACAGCGACTCGTGCCCGGCCTTGTCGAGGAACACGGCCGCGGGGCGGCGCAGATCGGCGAGGTCACCCATGAGGATCGTGCGCGGCGCGCCGACGAACGTCTGGTCGTCGATCCCGAGGAGGATCACCTGACGGAAGACGCCGTCGGGCCGCCGGGCACGGGCCAGTCCCTTGTACATCCTCACCGCCCAATCCACCCCCTCGACCCCCCGGACCCGGTGGACGGCGTTGTCCGAGAGGGGCTCGATCTCGTCGGCGTTCTGCAGATGCGGATCGGTGACCCAGATCGAGGCCTCGCGCACGTCGCGGAGCGGATTGGCGGTCCGGGCCATGATCCCCACGAAGATCGAGGCCTGCTGCGTGATCAACAGGACGCCGAAGGCGACCCCGAACACCGCGCCGAGATACTTGGCGGTGTCTCCGACCAGCATCCTCCATGCGACCCAGTGCATCGGTTGTCGGCGGCGCCCGCGGCGGCGATTCCCGTGGTGACGGGCCGGCGGCTGGCCGGCCCCCTCCGGGAAGGCGGCGGGCTCACGCCACCTCCCACCCCTTGCGGTATTCCTTCGAAAGGAGCCGATCGGCTCCCGCGGGGCCGGCGGTGATGCGGCCGGTCTCCGGGTCGTACTCGATCGGCCCCCCCGCCCGGTAGGCGACGTTTCCGAGGAGCACCGTCTCCGTGAACGGACCGGCGTAGGAGAAGGGGCTGCCGGTGCGCGTGCCGGTCTTGCACGCCTCGATCCACTGCCGGTGGTGCCCAGGCGATTCGGGGAGCGTCGGCGCGGGGGGGACGAAGCCGGCGAACCGATCCTCCGGGAGGAGTTTCGGATGGCCGTCGTGGGCGATCGCGATCCGCCCCTTCTCCCCGACGAAGAGCGAGCCGTTCATGGGCAGTTCGGCGGCGATCTCCGCCGGGGGGGTCGTGTCCCCCTCGTACCAGTGGACCGTCACCGGCCCACGGTCGCCCCGCGGCCCGAACTCGAACCTGGTCCGCATCCAGGCAGGCGCGCTCGCCGGGTGGGGGGGCGGCCCCTCCGATGTCACGCGCACCCCGCCGACCAGATCGAGGCCCCAGAAGGCCGGGTCGGCGAGGTGGATCGCCATGTCGCCCACGGCGCCGCACCCGAAATCCCACCAGCCGCGCCACTTGAAGGGCACGTAGGCCGGATCGTAGGGGCGCTCGGCCGCCGGCCCGAGCCATTCGTCCCAGTGCAGGTGCGCCGGGATTCCCGCGCCCCCTTTCGGGACGTCGACTCCCTGCGGCCACCACCTGCCGGGGCGGTCGGTGAGGACGTGGACGTCACGCACGGCCCCGATCGCGCCGCCCCGGAGCAGTTCCACGAGGCGCAGGTAGCCGGGGTGCTCGTGGTTCTGCGTCCCCATCTGCGTCGCCACCCCCTTCTCGGCCGATAGCTTCGCCACCAGCCGCGCCTCGGCGACGGTGTGCGTGAGCGGCTTCTCGCAGTAGACGTGGAGACCGCGCCGCAGGGCGCGAACCGTCGCCGGGGCGTGGTGATGATCGGGTGTCGCCACCACCACGGCGTCGGCGTCCACCTCCTCGAGGAGTGTGCGGTAATCGTGGTAGCGCCGCGCCGCCGGATGGCGCTGCACCGCGGCCCCGAGGGCCCCCTCGTCGACGTCGCAGACCGCCACCACGTGCTCGGACGAGACGGCGTCGAGATTCGCCCCTCCCCGTCCCCCGACCCCGATCACCGCCACGTCGATGCGGTCGTTCGCCCCGAGGACCCGGCGGGCCCGGGTGGCGATCACGAAGCTGGTCGGCAGGGCGAGGGCGCCGGCCCCGAGGAGGCGGCGGCGGGAGACGGGGGTCGGCATGCGTGGCCTCCGGCGGGACGGGTGCGCGGACGGGGCGACGACCGCAGCGGGACCATCCTACCCGATGCCCCGCCGCGGGCCGGGCGTCCCGTCGCCGTCAGCGTTGCTCGATGCGGTAGAGCGCCTTGTCGGTCCTGATGAAGAACGCCGCGCCGACCGCCACCGGCGTGGCCATGATCGCGCCGTCGAGCTGATTCCTCCCCAGCGGTCGGTACTCCCGTCCCGGGGCCAGGAGGAAGGTCTCCCCCTCGCGGTTCGACAGCCAGATCGTGCCGTCGGCGAGGAGGGGGGACGCGCAGAAGTTCCCGCCGAGCCGCTCGCTGTAGCAGGTCTCGCCCGTGCGGGCGTCGAGCACGCTCGCCACCCCCTTGTCGCTGACGACGAGGATCTCGTCGCCGACGAGCAGCGGCGAGGGGATGTTCGGGATCCCCTTCTTCGCCCTCCACACGATCTCCGGTTCCGTGCGCCCGCCGGCCGGCAGGCGCACGGCGAGCAATTCCGGCTGCATGAAACTCGTCCCCACGTAGGCCAGACCGTGCCCCAGGACGGGGCGGGGGACGACGGAGAAACCGAGGACGCCGTACGCCTGCTTCCACAGTTCCCGGCCGTCCGTCGGATCGTAGGCGTAGAGCCAGTCGGCGCCGGTGGAGAGGAGCACCGGCCGGCCGTCGATCTCGGCCACGATCGGCGACCCGTAGGCCTTCTTCAACTGCGGCTCCGGATTGCGTTCACCCGATCGCTCGGTCTTCCAGGCGACTTCGCCGGTATCGCTGTCGAGCGCCACGACGTACTGCACGTCGCTGCCGTCGCAATCGAAGATCAGGCGGTTCCTCCACAGCGTCGGCGTTCCCCCGGCCCCGTTCTCGTGATTGATCCGCTGCTGCGAGTGCGTCCAGAGCACCTTTCCCGTCGCGGCGTCGACGCACGCGGTGCCGTTCGCTCCGAAGTGGCACCAGAGCCGGCCTCCGGCGATCACCGGCGACGGGGAGGCGTAGGAGTTGAGCGAGTGGATCGGATCGGGACGGGACGGACGGAACAGCTCGACGTCGTGGAGGATCGTGCCGTTCCCGGCGTCGACGCAGATCGCCCGGAGACTCACCGGCCCCGAGACCTGCAGCGCGGAGGCATCGGCGACCGTGGCGAGCCGCTCCGCCCTCTCCGCCTCGCTGATCGGCGACTCGACCGCCGTCGTGAGCCACAACCGGCCGTCGGCGAGCACCGGGCTCGACCAGCCCTTGCCCTCGATCGGCGTCCTCCACACGACGTTCTCCGTCTCGCTCCAGCGCCGGGGCAGGCCCCGGGCATCGACGGCATGCCCCTGCCCGTCCGGACCGCGCCATTGCGGCCAGTCGGGGAGCACCTCGGCCCCGACGCCCGCCGTCGTCCACGCCATCAGGAGCGTCGCCGCCCAGCCGACCCGGATGTTCATCGCTCGCTCTCCTCGTCGCGTCCCCATCGGACCGGCACGCCGTGGCGGACCGGATCGTCCGCTTCCGCCCGGAGTATGACGTCGGCACCCCACTCCGACGAACCGCCTCGCCTCAACGGGGGGCGGGAGCGGCGAAGGGCAGGCTGCCGGCCCCACGCGGCGCGATCGGCGGCTGCCCATCTTCCCGCTGCCAGACGCGCACCCAGTCGAGCTCCATGACGGCCGGGAAGGGCGTGGTGCCGTCCGGATTGCCGAGGAACTTCCCCCCCACGGCGACGTTGACGACGATCTGGAAGGGCTTGTCGAACGGGGCCGGCCAGGGATTGAGATCCGATTCCGCCCCGGGCCGCACCCCCCCCTTCCCGTCGGCGCGACTCGTGCTCCACCACGAATCCATGGTGGCGTACCGCTTCCCGTCGACCTCCCAGTGGATCACGCCCGGATTCCACTCCAGGGCGTAGACGTGGAAGTCGGCGATCGTGCCCTCCGCGAAGAAGTGCTCCCCCACGGTGAAGGTGTTGGCGGGCCAGCGTCCTCCGAAATGGAGCGCGCCCTGGATCCGTTTCGGTTCCTGCCCCTTCGCCTCGAGGACGTCGATCTCCCCGGAGGCCGCCCACCCGCCGTAGTCGCTCCCCTCGGGAAGGAGCCAGAGGGCCGGCCAGATCCCCTGCCCCGTCGGCAGCTTCGCCCGGAACTCGAACCGGCCGTAGGCCTGGCTGAAGAGGTTCGTGCCATCCTTGCGGCGCGTCCGCAGGCGGGCGGAGGTGTATCCGAATCCGTCGCGCGACTCCTTCAGCGCCCGCACGTGGAGCCGCCCCCCCTGCACGAAGGCGTTGTCGGGATCGCGCGTGTAGTACTGCAGCTCGTCGTTTCCCCAGCCGCCGATCCACTGCGCGGCGTCGTAGCTGTAGAAGCCGTTGCCGACGTCGAAGCCCCATTTGTCGGGGTCGATCGTCCCGCCGTCGAACTCGTCGTGCCAGGCGAGCCTCCAGCCAGGACGCGCGGTCGGCACCTCGTCGCCCGGCGCACCGCCGGCCGGGAGCGCGAGGATCGCCAGGAGCGGGAGCCATGGGAATCGGACCGGGTTGTGCTGCACGGGGAGGGTCCTCGGAAGGATGGGGCGTCGTGGGGTTGCCGGCGGCCGCCGGCACGGGGCGTCACTCGTCGCCAGCGGGGGACAGCCTGGGGAGCACGACGACGAGCAGCGTGGCGAACGGACCGAGCAGGAGGGAGAGGAGCCACCAGAGGAGACCGCTGCGGTGTTTCGACTGCGCGAGACCGGCGTTGATGAGGGCCAGCGTTCCCCACCCGACGAAGAACCCGGGACCGTCGACCAGAAGATCGTTCACGGGGCACACCTCATCCTGGTGAGAGCCTCGCCTCGACGCTCCGGCGATGGGCGGTGAGCCCCTCGGTGTCCGCGAGCGTGGCGATGTCGGCGGCGATCCGCTCGAGATCCCCCTTCGCGAGCCGGATGACGCTGCCGCCGCGGAGGAAGTCGTTGGCCGAGAGGCCGGCGGCGAAACGGGCGGTGCCGCCGGTGGGGAGGACGTGCGAGGGACCGGCGGCGTAGTCGCCCGCCGCCACCGGGCTCCAGGGGCCGAGGAACGCGGCCCCGGCGTGGCGGATCCTCGCGAGCGTCGCCTCCGGATCGACGGTGTCGATCGAAAGGTGCTCGGGGGCCAGGGCGTCGGCGATCGCCGCCGACTCCTCGTCGGAGCGAGTGACGACGATCCCGCAGAACCGCTCCAGACTGTCGCGCGTCAGATCGTGCCGTTCGAGCGCGGTGAGCCGGCGCGCGAGCGCGAGGGCCACCCGGTCGCCGAGCGCCGCGTCCGACGTGAGCAGGATCGCCGACCCGGGGGAGTGCTCGGCCTGCGCGAGCATGTCGGCGGCGAGGTATTCGGCGTCGGCCCGCCCGTCGGCCACGATCACGATCTCGCTCGGCCCGGCGATCGAGTCGATCGACACCGTGCCGAAGACGTGCTGCTTCGCCAGCGCCACGAAGAGGTTGCCCGGCCCCACGATCTTGTCCACCCGGCGCAGGCCGGGCTCGCCGGCGAGGCCGTGGGCCAGCGCGGCCACCGCCTGCGCGCCGCCGCAGCGCAGCACCGAGGTCACGCCGAGTTCGTGGCAGGTGGCGAGGACGTGCGGGTTCTCCGAGCCGAAGCGGGTGGGAGGGGCGACGACGACGATCTCGCGCACACCCGCCACGCGGGCCGGGACGACCGTCATCAGCAGCGTCGATGGGTAGGCAGCCGCACCACCGGGCACGCACACCCCGATCCGGTCGAGCGGCAGGTAGCGTTGCCGGAGGGAACCACCCCCGGGGAGCGCCACGCTGACGTCGCGGGCCAGCACCGCCTCCTGGAACCGCACGACGTCGTCGCGGATGCGCCTCACCGCGGCCAGGAAGCCGGGATCGACCGCGGCGTGCGCGGCGGCCATCGTCTCCGCCGGAACCTCGAGGGCCGCCGGATCGAGCGAGACGCCGTCGATGCGCCGCGTGTAGTCGAGGAGGGCCTCCATGCCGCGCGACGCCACGTCGCCGCAGACGCGCTCCACCACCTGCCGGGGGGAAAGGGGCTCGCCGAAGACGTCGATCGTCTTCTGCCTGCCGGCGGGGCTGATGACGTCCCCCTGCGAGACGAGTTTCCCGCGCAGGGCGTCGAGCCGGGCACGGCCCCCGGGGGTGGAGAGGTCGATGCGGACGCAGGGAGCGGCGGGATCGGGCATCGGGTGCGGGTGCGACAGGAGGGGAGGCGCGGGAGGAGGACCGGCCGCACTCCGAGGGAACGTGCGCCGGGGGAGGACGTCGGGGGCTCCCGCGAAGGATACTCCCCAGAGGATACTCCCCGCGGGCGGGCTCCGCCGCCGAAGCGGCTCACGGTGCCCGGGCCACGGGCGCCCGCGCGAGTCGCCCGTGGAAAAAGTCACCCGTGACCTTTTTCCACTCGAGGCACCCGCGAAAACCGAAGGTTTTTCGGCGGTGTCAGCCGCCGCATCGAGCGGCGGGCACTCGATCCACGGTCCGCTCGCTAGCGGTGGGCCGCCACCATCACCCGCACCGGGCCACGGTCGGCCCAGGACCGGGCGATCCAGTTGGTGTCGGTGGCCGCCCCCTCGGCGGCGAAGATCCGCTCCATGAGTTTGGCGCCCCGCAGATCGAGCGCGGTGGCACCGGCCCCGGCTCCCGGCGGCATCGCCCCGCCACCCGCCGCCGCGTCGGCGAGTCGGGCATCGATCGCCACCGCGCGGGCCAGGGCGGACGCCGCCGCGTCCCTTTTGCCCGAGGCGGTGAGGGCGATCGCCTGACGGAGGAAGATGTCGGGTTGGTCCCCGGCGATCGTCGCCGCGCGGCGGTAGGCATCGACCGCCTTGGCCAGCAGTCTCGGGTCCTCGAGCGACCCGCGGAGGTGGCGATCGCCGGCCTTCACGATCCGCGCGGCCCTGGCCCGGGCCGGGGCGTTGCTCGTGCGGATCGACGCCTCGACCGCCGTGTCGATCGCCGGCGCACCGAGCGCGCCACGGCCGCCCCCCCAGGCTCCCGCCACGGCATCCGGCCCGGGACGCCCGGGGGCCGCGGCGGCCCGACGGGGATTCGGCCGCGAGGCGAGCATCCGGGGAGCGGCCGGCCATCCTGCCGGCCCCGGCACCCGGGCGACACCCGGCACCATGCCCGCCGGCGGAAGCGCCGCGAAGGGAATGTTCCAGCCCCGGGCAGGCCCCACGTTCCACCCCGCGGCGGGCCCCGCCATCCACCCCCCGTACCATGCGGAGACGGGGCTGCGCCCGAACGGACCGGCGAAGAACGGACCGGGATAGCAGGGCCCGGCGTAGAACGGACCGCCCCAGAAGGGACCTGGGAAAACCGGTCCGGCGAAGCAGGGACCGCCCCAGACCGGGGCGCATCCACCCCAGAAGGGCACCCCGAGGATCGTGCTTCCCGACCAGAAGCGGGTGCCACCGAAGCCGAAACCGGTGCCGAAGGAGACGCTGCCGAAGGCGGGCCAGCACCCTCCCCAGCCGAACCCGGGACCGCCCCAGCCCCACGCCGGCCCGCAGCCGAAGCCGAAGCGCGGACCGCACAACCCGCCGCCGACGAACGGGCCCACGCCGCACGCGCCGAATCCACCCCATCCGAATCCGCGGTGACGGAAGGGATGGAGGGCGCTCGCCGAGTCGGACGCACCGACCGCCATGCACGCCACCATGAGCGCCGCGAACAGGCCGCGCCACATGCGCCGCCGTCCGCCTCCCGAACCGCGCGGGAAACGGCACCGGCCCAGAATCGTCCGGCTCGCCATGCCAAGGCCTCCGACGGATCGGCCCCACCTGTCTCCGGGGACCTGACTCGATTCTACGGCAGGCCCGCGCCGGGGGCGAGGCGTGGGCGCCACCCGCTCAGGGCCGCGGCCTCTCCTCCCGCTCCTCCCCCATGCCGGCCTGCCCGAGGAGCCGGCGCAGGCAGGTGGTCGCCACCTCGCCGAACTGGCGCGGCGGCACGCACCACAGGGCCGGATTCATGAGCTCGACGCTCACGGCGCCCGAATAGCCGATCTCGGCCAGACGGTCGAGCAGCGCGTCGGGGGGCATCGAACCCTCCCCCGGGAGGATCCGCTCGGAGTCGCGTGCCATCTCCCGCGGGACGTCCGCGATGTCCGACACCTGGACATGAAACAGATTGGCGGCGGTGAGGAGACCGAGATCCCCCTCCTTGCTCGGGCCGACGGTGAAATGATGCCAGTCGAGGCACAGGCCGAGCGCGGGGTGCCCGACCTGCTCCACGAGCGCCGCGGCCGATTGGAGATTGTTCGGGAAGCTGGCCCGCGCGTCGAACTCGAAGGCCAGCCTGACACCCGCGTCGGCGGCGCGTCCGGCCGCCTCCGCGAGGTTCGCGGACATGCGGGCCAGATCCGCGGGAGCGAGCGGGCCGTGGGCGTCGCCGGCGAGGACCAGCACCGGGATGCCGAGGCCGCGGCACAGGTCGAGACGGTGTCCGAAGAGCGTCCGGTGCTCCGCCCCCGAGGCGCCGTCCGCGAGGAGCAGCCCCCCTTGGTAGCTGGCCGCCACGACGCGCATGCCCGAGGCCGCGATCCGGTCGCGGAGCCCCTCGGCCTCCCCGGTCTCGAGGAATCGTTCGGCGTGACCGAGCCACAGGTCGATCGCGTCGCAGTGTCCGGCGGCGTAATCCTCGAGGATCGTCGCCAGACCGGCCTCCAGCGAACAGACCGTGCCGAGCGCCGGGATCGCCCCCGGCACGCCCCCTCCCCGCCGCGGCCCGGTCATCGGAGCCGGTCCCGGAGGAGATCGACCACCTCCGCCACGGCGACGCGGTCCTGCGCGAGCGAGTCGCGGTCCCGCAGCGTCACGGTGCCGTCGGAGAGCGTCTGCCCGTCGATCGTCAGGCACCAGGGGGTTCCCGCCTCGTCCTGGCGGGCGTACCGCCGCCCCACCGATCCCTTCTCGTCGTAGTACGCGCTCATCCACGGTTTGAGTTTGCGGTACAGGTCGATCGCCACCTCCGGCATGCCGTCCTTCTTCACCAGCGGCAGCACCGCCACCTTCACCGGTGCGAGGCGCGGATGGAGCGAGAGGACGGTGCGGCCACGGGGCTTGCCGTCCTCGTCCGGAACCTCGTCCTCCCGGTAGGCGTCGCAGAGGAAGGCGAGCACCGCCCGGTCGGCACCGGCCGACGGCTCGATGACGTGAGGGACGTAGCGCTCGCGCGTCACGTCGTCGAAGTAGGAGAGATCCTTGCCGCTGCCCTTGTGACGCGGCTTGCCGTCGGCGTTCTTCTCGAGCACGAGCGCGCCGTCCTGGCGCACGAGTTTCCCCTCCATGTGGCTGCGGAGGTCGAAGTCGCCGCGGTGGGCGATCCCCTCGAGTTCGCCGAACTCGCCCGGGGCGAGGAAGGGGAAGGCGTACTCGATGTCGGCGGTGCCCACCGAGTAGTGCGAGAGCTCGTCGGCGGCGTGTTCGCGGAGTTGGAGTTTGCCGGCGGTGAGGCCGAGGTCGAGGTACCACTTCCAGCGCCGGTCGCGCCAGTAGCGGTACCAATCGGCCGAGGCGTCGGGGCGGCAGAAGAACTCGATCTCCATCTGCTCGAACTCGCGCGAGCGGAAGGTGAAGTTGCGCGGGGTGATCTCGTTGCGGAAGCTCTTGCCGATCTGCCCGATGCCGAAGGGGACGCGGACGCGCGAGGTGTCGACGACGTTCTTGAAGTTCATGAAGATGCCCTGCGCCGTCTCCGGCCGCAGGAAGGCGCGGTCGTCGTCGTTGCCGGCGAGGGCCCCGATCCGCGTCTCGAACATGAGATTGAACTCGCGCGGCTCGGTGAGCGAGCCCGGCTCGCCCGCGTCCGGCCCGAGGGCCTCGGCGAGGGGCACGGTCCCGGCGTGAACGGCGGCGGCGAGGCTCTCGAGCCCGGAGAGCCACTCGATCTCGTCGATCTGCTTGGCGCGCAGCCCGAAGCCCTTCTGGGCCCGGGTGACGGTGTGGGGCAGCGCCTCCTCGCCCGACTGATCGGTGACGACGAAGAGCTTCCTGCCGCGATGCGCGGCCCAGCGACCGTGCAGGTGGTCGAAGCGGTAGCGCTTCTTCGACTCGCGGCAGTCGATCATCCAATCGTGGAACAGGTCGAAGTGGCCCGAGCACTTCCACACCTGCGGGTGCATGATGATCGTGCAATCGAGGCCGGCCATCTCGTAGGGCTCGGGCGCGCCGGCCGGCGCGGAGAGCTCGTCGTGCCCCGCGACCATGTCGTGCCACCAGGCATCCTTGAGGTTGCGCTTGAGCTGCACCCCGAGCGGCCCGTAGTCCCAGAAGCCGTTCAATCCGCCGTAGATCTCGCTCGACTGGAAGATGAAGCCGCGGCGCTTGGCGAGCGACACGATCTTGTCCATGCGCGACTGGTCGGAGGGCTTGTCCATGGCTTTCCTGGATCGGGAGGCGGGGAACGGGCCGGCAGTGTAGTGGCCGGCACGGGAGGGGGTCCATGGCAGACGCCCCCGCGCCGACGCGGGCCCGACCGCCCCGGCGACGCTCCTGAAAGCCTCACCGCGCCGGCCGGAACCAGCCGTCGCGATCGTCGCGGCGGGGCACCACCGCGGACGTGTCGACCGCGGCGGCCAGCGGGATGTCGTCCCCCATGCCGATCGCCAGGAGATTGCGCCCCCCCTGCGACCTTTCGAGCGCGGCGACGAGCGCCGGCCCGGTGTCGGCGGCACCGGCGACGGCGTCGCGCCACCGCCGGAGGGCCTCGAGCGCCCCGGCGTCCATGCGGGGCACGGCCGCGGGACCGGCGGCGTCGAGGATCGCGCCGGCACCGAGCAGGTCCTCGTCGGTCGGCATCCCGTCGGTGCCGGCGCACACCAGATGGACCGGCGCCGGCGGAACGGCACCGGCGGCCAGCGACGCGGCGACGCGTGCCACCGCGGTCCGGTTCACGAGACATCCCACCAGGATCGCGGCCGCCCGGGGGCAGGCGGCGATCGCCGCGGTCCCGTTGGTGGTGGTGGTCACGATCGATCTCCCGGACACGACCGCGGCGCCGTACTCCGCCGGGGAGTTGCCCAGGTCGAAGCCCCCGATCCGCACGCCGCCCCGTTCCCCCCCCAGGAGGCAACGACCGGCGGGCCTCCCGGCCTCCTCCGCCGCACGCCGCGCCCCGTCGGGCGTCGATGCGGCGAGCACCCCCTCGGCACCGCCCGCGAGGGCCGTCACGATCGTCGTCGACGCCCGGAGGACGTCGATGACCACGACGATCCCTCCCGCGGTGGTGCCGGGCTGCATACCATGGAAACAGTCGTGGCAGTGCCAGGCTCTCGGACCCATCGTACGACCCGCCTCCCGTTCCCCCGGCTTCCACACCTCTCCGCACCGGCAGCCGCATGGAACGACCCGCCACGATAGAGCCCCGCTCCGCCGCGGGCCAATCCCCCGCCGTGGGTTCCCCCCCGTCGGAACGCGCCGCCGCCGGCCCGTCGCCGGCCGACAAGAGCGGCGACAAGGTGCGGGGGATGTTCGCCGAGATCGCCCCGCGGTACGACCTCGTCAACCGCATCCTCTCCGGGGGGATCGACCTCTGGTGGCGCCATGTCACCGTCCGACGGGCCCCCCCGCCGCCGGGCGGGGCGATCCTCGACGTCTGCACCGGGACCGGCGACCTGGCCATCGCCTACGCCGAGCGGGCGGCCGCGATCCCGACCGGGGCCGGCCCTCCGCCGCGCGTCGTCGCGAGCGATTTCTGCCGGCCGATGCTCGACCGCGGTCGGGTCAAGTCCGCCGCCCGGCATCCGGAGATCGAGTGGGTGGAGGCGGACGCCATGGCGCTGCCCTTCCCCGCCGCCGACTTCGATCTGGTGACGGTCGCCTTCGGTCTCCGCAACATCGCCGACACCAGGCGCGGCCTCGGCGAGATGGCGCGGGTGCTGCGCCCGGGGGGCACGCTCGCGATCCTGGAGTTCTCCATCCCGGGGAATGCCGCGGTCAGGGCGGGCTACCTGTGGTACTTCCGTCACGTTCTCCCGCGCCTCGGCAACGCCGTGGCCCGCAACGCCTCCGACGCCTACACCTACCTCAACAAGAGCGTGGAGGATTTCCCCTCCGGCGAGGCCCTCGCGCGGCTCGTCCGGGCCGCCGGCTTCCGCGACGTGGAGCAGGTTCCGCTCACCTTCGGCATCGCCACGCTGACGCTCGCGGTGCGTGATCCGTCCGCGGCGGAGGTGCGGGCGTGAACGACGCGGCCTCCCTGCCGATCGTGCTGGCCATCACCGGTGCCTCCGGCGCACCGTACGCGGTCCGTCTCCTCGAGATCCTCCTCGCCGCGGAGAGGCGCGTCGAACTGGTCGTCAGCCCGGCGGGGACGGCGGTGATCCGCCAGGAACTGGGCATCACCCTCGACGCCGACGCGCCCGATCCGGCCCTCCTCCTCGGCCGGGCATCGCTGCCGCCGGGGGCGCTGGCCCGTCTCGCCGTCTGGCACCACCGCGACCTGATGGCGCCGATCGCCAGCGGGTCGCACCTGACCGCGGCGATGGTGATCTGCCCGTGCAGCGGCGGCACCCTCGCGGCGGTGGCCCACGCGATCGGGGACAACCTCGTCCATCGGGCCGCCGAGGTACACCTCAAGGAGCGCCGCAAGCTGGTCGTCGTGCCGCGGGAGACGCCGCTCTCGCTGCCGCAACTGGAGAACATGGCGGCCATCCACCGGGCCGGAGCCGTCGTGATGCCGGCGGCACCGGGGTTCTACGCCGGCGCGACGACCGTCGACGACCTCGTCGACTTCGTGGTGGCGAGGATCTGCGACCAGCTCGGCGTCGCCCACCGACTCGTCCGCCGTTGGGGGGAGGGGTAGATGGCCGCCACGCTCCGCACCTACCTCGAACTCGTGCGCTTCAGCCACACGATCTTCGCCCTCCCGTTCGCCGTCATGGCGGCGGTGCTGGCCCTCGTCCTCCCCGGGGCCCCGGCGCTCCCGCCGGCCGAATGGGCCCGGCGGGCGGTCGGCGTCATCCTCTGCATGGTGACCGCCAGGACGGCCGCGATGGCCTTCAACCGGCTCGTCGACCGGGCCATCGACGCCGACAACCCGCGGACCGCCGGCCGTCACCTGCCCCGCGGCGCCGTCGGTGTGGAGGAGGTGTTCGCCCTGGTCGTGGCGTCGAGCGCCGGATTCGTCGGCTCGACGCTCCTCTTCCTCCCCAACTGGCTCCCCGTGGTCCTCTCCATCCCGGTGCTCGCCTGGCTGCTCGCCTACAGCTACGCCAAGCGTTTCACCCTCCTGGCCCATGCCTGGCTGGGGGCGGCGCTCGGCATGGCACCGGTGGCGGCGTGGCTGGCGATCCGCGGTGAGACCGTTCTCGCAGATCCCGCCGACCTCCTCCCGGCGGCGGTCCTGGGAATCGCGGTCACCGCCTGGGTGACCGGATTCGACTGCATCTACGCCTGCCAGGACGCCCGCTTCGACGCCGCCCGCGGCCTCCACAGCATCCCCTCCCGTCTGGGAGTGCCGAGGGCGCTGCGTGTCGCGGCCCTGCTCCACCTCGCGGCCCTCGGGGCGCTCGCCCTCCTGCCGGCGTTCGTGCCGCCGCTGGGTGCCGTCTACTGGGGGGCGCTCGCCGCGATCGGGGCGCTGCTGCTCTGGGAACACTCGATCGTCTCGCCGGACGACCTGTCGCGGGTCGACCAGGCGTTCTTCACCGCCAACGCGGCCATCGGATTGGTCCTCCTCGCGGCGATCCTCGTCGACGTCCTCTGGTGACGGCCCGCCGGACCGTCATCCGCGAGGGGCCCAGCCGACGATCGCGTCGAGACAGGCATCCACCTCCGACCGCGGTGCTCCTCCGACGAATCGCTCGAGCGCCTCGACGCCGAGCGCGAACTGGTCGAGGGCCCGGGCACGTTTGGTGGCCAGACTGCGGCCGCGGAGTCGGTGCAGCCCGCCGAGATCGCTCGCCGCGGCACCGTACACCCGCCCCAGCCAGGGCTCGGAACGGACCTTGAGCGCCGGCTGCACCGGCCCGGCGACCCCCGCGGCGGCCATCGTCGCCGGCTTGACGACGATCCCTTCGCGGCCGGCGGCCGAGAGTTCGTGCCACCAGGCGATCGCCGCGGCGACGTCGACGGGTCGCTCGAGGTCGACGACCCGGTGCCCCGTCACACGCACGGGCGGCGCCCCGCGCCCGGCCCCGCCGCCGGTGCCCTCCCCGTCGGGCCGGAGCCATCCGAGGGTCTCGAGGTGCCAGGCATGCTCGCGGTGGAAGAAGGTGCGTCCCTCGGCGGCGAGGACGTGGAACAGGGCGAGGCCGTCGTCGGCGGCCGCCCCGGGAGCGCTCTCGCCCGCCAGCCACTCGCCGTCGAGACAGATCCAGTCGGTGGCCAGACGCTCCCAGAGGCCGGCCCGCCCCGCCGCGGCGCGCAGCGAATCGAGCAGCTCCTCCTCCCTCACGGGTGGCACCACGGCGTGCCCGACGCGCGAATGCACCGCGCCGGCTCGTCGATCGTCGACGCCGAACCGCCTCCGGGCGGCCTCCGCGTCCCGACAGAGGACGACGATCACGCGCACGCCGGTGTGCTTCTCCTCGCAGACGACGCTCCGCAGCCCCGCGGCGGAGTAAGAGGCCATCGCGCCGAGGGGATGCTCGAGCGGGCGACCCTCCGCCGAAGGGTCGCACGCCGACATGGTCGGCGGCAGATGGATGACGAAGGGACCGCGTTCCCGGACGACTCCCCCGGGCGCGGTGACGTCGCGCAGAAGCCCGGCCGCGACGGAGCGGAGCCGCCGCACGGCATCGACCGCCGAGGGGGTCGACGGCGCCGGTCGGCGCACCGGCCGCGGGGCCGAGGCCCGCGGCGGCAGCGCGCCGCGCGCGGAACGGGCCCAGACGCGGGCCGCCGGCACCGACACCAGTTCGCGCTCCGGCCAGCGGAGCGCCGTGAGTCTCCCGCCATACACGCAGGCGGTGTCGATGCAGATCGTGTCGTTGAACCACTCCGCCACCTCCACCGGCGTGTGGCCCTGCACCACCACCACGGGACCGACGTGCCGCGCCGCCCAGTCGTCGCGGACGGGCATCGGACGGTCGTCGAAGTCACCGGTGTACGCGCCGTGGATCGCCTCCTCCCGCGCTTCCCGGGTGTCGCTGCCGTGATGCCGTCGATCGAGGCCGGCGTGGGCGACGACGAGTCTGCCCCCGTCGAGGACGAGGTGGGACGGCAGCGACTCGATGAAGGCCGTCACCGCCGCGCGGAACGCCCCCGACTGCCCCGCGAGCTGCGCGAGCGAATCCTCGAGCCCGTGGCCCGGCTCCACGGCGATCCCGCGCAGTGCCTCGGCGAGCCGCACGTCGTGATTGCCGGCGACGCACAGCGCGCGCCCCGCGGCGACGAGATCCATCACGCGGCGCAGCACCGCGGGCGTCGCCGGTCCACGGTCGACCAGATCGCCGACGAACACGATCCGGCGCCCCTGCGGATGGGGCGTGCCGGGACTCACCGGGTGCCCGAGCGCCACGGCGCCCCCGTTCACATTCACGCGTGCCTCGTCCAGGGCAAGC
>CAZMOU010000001.1:43166-58130 GCA_964567835.1 uncultured Chitinophaga sp.
TTCGTCGTCGCAGCCATGGACGTCGCCGACGATGTCGAGCATGCGGTGGGGGGCGGGTGGGCACCCCGCGTGCCGGAAGGCGTCGCGGGGCGGGAGGCGCGGAGGCCCCACCTTACCAAGCCGGACCCGGAAGCGGTGATCCCGCGGTGATGGCCCCCGCCCCGTCGAGGGGATCCCGTGGCCGCGGCCGACCGACCGCAGGGCCATCCTGTCGATCCCCCCGAAGCTCCCTCCGTCTCCCCCGAGGGGCGGCGGCGGTCTCGGGCGGCGGCGTGCGCATTCCCCCTGCCTCGCCTGCCCGGATGCCGCTGGCGGACCGGGAAAAACACCGATCCGGGTGGTCCCCGCCTTCCGGCTGTTGCCGAAACCGTCCCCCTGCGGTTACTCCTCCACACGGGTCGTCGGAACGGCCCCTTCCGCCCCCAGGACGCGTTCCCCGGAAACCCCGCCATGATCCGTTCCGTCGCCCCGGCGCTCGACCCCGTCCGCGAGAAGGTGGAGGCGGGGATCCGCCTCGACGCCGCCGAGGCCGAATCGCTCTGGGACGAGTCGGTCGATCTCCACGAGTTGGGGGAACTGGCGAACATCGTCCGCGAGCGGAAGAACGGCAACGCCGGCTACTACAACATCAACACCCATCTGAACCCCACCAACGTCTGCGTCTACCGCTGCACCTTCTGCGCGTTCCGCGCCGATTTGCGCGAGGCCCGGGGCTACGTCATGGACGACGAGCAGATCCTGGCCCGGGGGCGCGAGGCGGTGGAGGCCGGCAGCACCGAGATGCACATCGTCGGCGGGCTCCACCACCAGAAGGACTACGACTGGTACCTGGGGATCATCCGGCTGCTCCACGACCACTACCCCGCGCTCCACCTCAAGGCCTGGACGCCGGTGGAGATCGATTGGTTCCGCCACCTCACCAAGCGTTCCGTGCGGGACATTCTCCTCGAGCTCAAAGACGCCGGGCTCGGCAGCCTGCCCGGCGGCGGCGCCGAGATCTTCCACCCCGAGGTGCGCGACAAGATCTGCGAGCACAAAGCCGACACGCGGACGTGGTTCGACGTCCACCGCACCGCCCACGAACTCGGGCTGCGCAGCAACGCCACGATGCTCTACGGGCACATCGAGAACGCCTTCCACCGCACCGACCATCTGCTCCGCCTCCGCGAACTGCAGGACGAGACGGGGGGCTTCCAGACCTTCATCCCCCTGGCCTTCCATCCCGACAACACCCGGCTCTCGCACCTCGCCAAGCCGTCGGCGACGATGAGCCTGCGGACGATGGCGGTGTCGCGGCTGGTGCTCGACAATTTCGATCACGTGAAGGCGTACTGGATCATGCTCGGGATCGGCACGGCCCAGGCGTCGCTGGCCTACGGGGCCGACGACCTCGACGGCACGGTCCGCCACGAGCTGATCTACCACGACGCCGGGGCGACGACCCCCGAGGTGCTCTCGGTGGAGCAGATCCAGCGACTGATCCGCGAGGCGGGTCGGGATCCGGTCGAGCGCGACACCCTCTACCACGCGGTCGAGCGCGACGCGACCGGCTGGAAGACCGGGCGGAAGATCGCCACGGCCGGTCGGGCGTAGCCCGGGCCCGGGACGCGTCCCGCATTCACCCGATCTGCGCGAGGCCGAGCGTCACCCCCCAGCGCTTCTGGATCAGCTGCCGGAGGCGGGCCAGTTCCGGGGCGGCCAGGAGCGGATCGCGCTCGAACAACTCGAGCGCGTCGCGGCGGGCCTCGGCGACGACCGACGCGTCGCGGAGGAGATCGGCGAGATACATCGGCGGGGCACCGCTCTGCCGCGAGCCGACCAGATCGCCGGGGCCGCGCAGGAGGAGATCCTGTTCGGCGAGCTCGAAGCCGTCGGTCGTGGCGACGAAGGCGTCGATCCGCGGGCAGCCCCCTTCGGCCTCGCCCGTGACGGCACCGCAGATCCCGCGGGTGGCGCCACGGGCGACGCGGCCGCGGAGCTGATGGAGCTGGGCCAGGCCGAAGGAATCGGCGTCGAGGATCGTCATCAGCGTCGCCCGGGGGACGTCGATCCCCACCTCGATGACGCTCGTCGCCACGAGGACGTCGATCTCGCCGCCGCGAAACCGCTCCATCACCTCCTGTTTCTTCTTCGCCGGCATCCGGCCATGCACGAGCCCCAGGCGAAAGGCCTCGAGCGGTCCGTTGGCGAGGTTCTCGTGGGCGCTGGAAACGCTCTCCAGTCCGCGCTTCGATTCCTCGACCGCCGGGACGACCACGTACCCCTGCCGCCCCTCGCGGAGCTTGCGCCGGAAGAACTCCCACCAGGAGTCGGCCTGCTCCGGGCCGACCCGGTAGGTCGCCACCGGCTGCCGCCCCGGCGGCTGCTCGTCGAGCGTGGAGACGTCGAGATCGCCGTAGACGGCATGGGCGACGGTGCGCGGGATCGGCGTCGCCGTCATCAGGAGCGTGTGGGGATCGGTGTGCCCCTGCTGGAGGAGCCCGCGCTGGACGACGCCGAAGCGGTGCTGCTCGTCGATGACGACGAGCGCCAGGTTGCGGAACCGCGCCTCGCCGCAGACGAGCGCCTGTGTGCCGACGACGATCTGGGCCTCCCCCGAGGCGATCCGCCCGAGCGCCGCCGCGCGCCGCTTCGCCGTCTGGCCCCCCAGAAGGAGCTCCACACGGACGCCGCTCGGACGGACCCTCCCCCCCTGATCGCCGAGGAGACGTTCGAGGGTGGCGACATGCTGGCGGGCGAGGAGCTCCGTGGGGGCCATGAGGGCGGCTTGATAGCCCGTCGCCCGGCCGTCGGGGCCCGCCGGGGCGCCGGGGATCCGGGCGGCGACGGCCGCGAGGATGCAATACAGCGCGACGGCCGTCTTGCCGCTGCCGACGTCCCCCTGGAGGAGCCGGTTCATCGGCTCCGGACGGATCATGTCGGCGGCGATCTCCGCGCAGACGCGCGACTGGGCCGCCGTGAAGTCGTAGGGAAAGCGGGCCCGGATACGGCCGTCGATGCGGGCGTCGAGCGGGATCGACGGGGCGGCGCGGCGCTGCCGCTGCCGGCCGCGGTGGATGCGCAGCGCCAGCTGCAGCATGAACAGTTCCTCGTAGACGAACCGGCGCCGCGCCGTGTCGATCATCCCCCGGCTCGACGGGCAATGGATCTCCCGCAGCGCCGTGCCGATGGGGAGGAGCCCCTTGGCGGCGAGGAGATCGGCGGGCAGGGCTTCCGGGGGGAGATCGGCGGCATGATCGAGGGCCGCGAGGACAGCCACCCGGACGTGCGACTGGAGGACCCCCTCGGCGAGCGGATAGACGGCGAGCCACTCGGAGGCGTCGGCCCGCTCGCCCGCCTGGAGCCAGCGGACCTCCGGATGGGCGAACTCCCACTGCCCAGCGGCCCGTTTCGGGACCCCGGCGATCACGACCTTCTGGCCGACGGCGAACCGCTTCGCCATGAATGGCATGTTGAACCAGACCGCGCGGACGAAGCCGCCCTCGCAGGCCAGGCGGATGACGAGCATCTGCCGCCCCGAGCCGGTCGTGCGCGACGTCGCCTCGACGACCTCGCCGGCGAGCGAGGCATGCTCGCCGGCGACGAGCGCCCTGACGGCGTGGGCTCCGGAGAAATCGCGGTAGTCCCGCGGGAAGTGCATCATGGCGTCGGCGGCCGTGACGAGTTCCAGGCGACGGAGCTTGTCGGCCCGCAGCGAGCCCACGCCCGGCAGCCGCTCCAGCGGCGTGGAGAGGCTCCGCGGCGGCCCCCCCCTCCCGCCCGGCGGCGGCGGGGATCGGGGCGGCGCGCTGGCCGTCGCATCGGGAGACGCGGGGGCGGCAGGGTCGTCGGGCGTGGCCATGGAGGGAGTCTATCGGCTCCGCCGGCGGTCTCGGCCCCGGCTCACCGCCCGGACTTCGGCCCCTTGTCGAGCAGCGGCTTGTAGGCCGCCACGGCCATCCGGTCACAGGCCTCGTTCTCGGGATGGCCGGCATGCCCGGCCACGTGCGAGAAGCGGACTTCGTGCAGCGTCACCAGGCGGTCGAGATCGCGCCACAGGTCCTCGTTCTTGATCGGGACGAGCCTGCCGCCGTCCTTCCGCTTCCATCCCTGCCGCTTCCACTTCGGGAGCCACTCGGCGATGCCGGTGCCGACGTAGACGCTGTCGGTGACCAGCTCCACCCGCGTGGCACGCTTGAGCTGGGCCAGACCGCGGACGACGGCGGTGAGTTCCATGCGGTTGTTGGTGGTGGCCGGATCGTTCCCGCTGTCGCGGGATTCCTTCCCGCTCCCCGGATGGCGGAGGATGTACGCCCAGCCGCCCGGCCCGGGGTTGCCGCTGCAGGCCCCGTCGGTGAACAGGATCACCTCCGCGTCTTCCTGACCCATGGTGCCTCCACCGCGACCCCGTCCCCGGATCCCCCGGGTGTCCGGCCGCGTCGGGGCAGTGTAGCGGCTGCGGACCCCGCCGCGGTCAGGCCGCCGCCGGCACCCGTGCCTCGGAGAGCCGGGCGGGGAGGCGGACGGTGAACCGGCTGCCACGTCCGAGTTGGCTCTCGAGCGCGATGTCGCCGCCGAGGAGCCGGCACAGCTCCCGCACGATCGACAGCCCGAGGCCGGTGCCGGTCACCTCGCGCGTCATCGCGTCGTCCCCCTTCTGGAACACCCGCCCCTGGCGGAACTTCTCGAACACCGCCTGCTGCTCGTCGGCGGCGATGCCGACGCCCGTGTCGACGACGTCGAGCACGATCTCCGGCCGGGCCCCCTCGCCTTCGTCGAGCCGGGCACGGACGAGCACGCTGCCGCCACCGGGGGTGAACTTCACCGCGTTGGAAAGCAGGTTGGCGAGGATCTGCTGGACCTTCGCATGGTCCTGCTCCACCGCCTCCAGCCCCGGCCCGATGTCGTAGGACACGTCGATGTCCTTCCGCTCGGCCAGGGGCCGGACCATGTCGCACTGCGCGGAGACGACCGCCTCGACGTCGAACGTCACCGGGTGGATCTCGGTCTTGCCCGCCTCGATCTTCGCCAGGTCGAGGATGTCGTTGATCATGTCGAGGAGCATGCGGCCGGAGGTGCGGATGTTCTGCACGTAGCGCCGCTGCTTGTCGTCGAGCGACTGGATCGATCCGAGCACGTCCGAGAAGCCGATGATGCTGTTGAGCGGCGTGCGCAGCTCGTGGCTCATCGTGGCGAGGAAGTCGCTCTTCATCCGGTTCATCTCGTAGAGGTGGAGATTGGCCCGCGCCAGTTCGTCCACCTTGCCGTCGAGGCTGGCATTGACCTTCTGCAGCTCCTCCTGGGTGTCGACGAGGGAGCGGAGCATGCGGTTGAAGGCCACCCCCAACTCCTCGAACTCGTCCGCGGTGTGGATCTCGGCCCGTGACTGGATGTTGCCGCGGCGGACCTCGTCGCTCACGTCACGGAGATGCTCGAGCGGCTTGACGATCACGTAGCGGACGATGAGGTAGGCGGCGAGCATGGCGAGGAACACGGTGATGATCGCCGTGGCCAGGAGGATCGCCCGGTTGAGATTGATCGCCTTCTTCGTTGCCGAGTCGGGCATCACCACGCGCACCACGGCCATCAGGTCGCCGACGGCGAAACGCACCGCCGTCTCCGCCCCCGCGTCACCCGCCCCGGCAACGGGGCGCACGTCGTGGCAGCGCAGGCACGACTCCCGCGCCCGCACCGCCTGGTAGTAGTAGTACTCCCCCTCCTCGGGACGGCGGTATTCCCGGTATTCGCTCGCGGGGGTGAAATCGCCGGCCGACGCGATGGAGGGGGGATGCTCGCGGAACTCGTCGACCATCGCCTCGTCGAGCCGCGAGTAGCCCTCGGCGCGGCGTTCCTCCGGTCCGGCGAGCGGATCGAGCACGCGCCATTCGTAGGGCTCGCTCTGGAAGTCGCGCGACAGCCGGTCGATGGCGGCCGAATGCTGGGGCGTGGTCTCGCCGGTCTTCCAGTGGGCCTGGAGCATGACCGCGTCGACGAGATGCCTGCCGGTCGACCGGGTCGTGGCGTAGACCAGTTCCTCGGTGAGGCTGCCGTACCACCAGAAGCTGCCGGTGATGAGGACGAGGAGACAGAAGCCCAGGAGCAGTCGGGTCTTCTTCTCCAGGCTCGTCTCGCCGAAGATGCCGGTCAGCGTGCGGTAGGACATTCCGGCGGTTCCTCGCTGTCGGCGGCCGGCCACGCCCCGCCCACCCGGTCGACCTCCGATCGTACCTTCTCCCCGCCCCTCCGTCACAGCATCTCCACCGGATCGACGTCGACGATCCACGCCACGCCGTCGGGGGTCTTGAGGCCGGCGACGGCGGCGCGGAGCATCCCGCGCAGCCCCGGGCCGTCCGGACCGTGGAGCTGGAGGTGCCAGCGGAACTGGTCGCGGAGGCGCGTGATCGGCGCGGGGGCCGGACCGAGGACCCGGATCCCCGCCCCCGCCGCGCCCGTCGCCGCACCCCGGAGGGCCGCGGCGACGGTCTCCGCCCACGCCTCGGCGGCCTCGTCGCGCGCACTGCGGACGACGATCCGCACGATGGCGCCGAAGGGAGGGTAGAGCAGCGCCCGGCGCACCGGCAGTTCGTGGCGCACGAAGGCCTCGTAATCGTGCGCCGCGGCGGCCCGGATCGCCGGATGGTCCGGCGTGCAGGTCTGGACGACGACCCGTCCGCCCGCCGCCCCGCGCCCGGACCGCCCCGAGACCTGCGTGACGAGCTGGCAGGTGCGCTCGGCGGCGCGGAAGTCGGCCAGGTGGAGCGCGGCGTCGGCATGCACCACCCCCACGAGCATGACGTCGGGAAAATCGAGCCCCTTGGCGATCATCTGCGTGCCGACGAGGAGATCGATCTCGCGGGCACGGAAGGCGTCGAGCGTCCGCTCGTGGCTGCCGCGTTCGCGCATCGTGTCGGTGTCCATGCGTGCCACCCGCAGGCCGGGAAACGCGGAGCGGACCTGTTCCTCGAGACGCTGCGTCCCCGTGCCGCGGTGCGCGAGCCCCGGCGCACCGCAGGCCGGGCAGTCGGCCGGCACCCGCGTCACCAGGCCGCACCCGTGGCAGACGCCACGGTGCCCGGGCTCGTGGAGCGTGAGCGCGAGGTCGCACTGCGCGCAGCGCGAGTCGTGGCCGCAGGCGCGGCACTGCACGTGCGTGGCGAAACCGCGCCGGTTGAGGAGGAGCATCACCTGCCCGCCGGCGTCGAGGGCCCACTTGATCCCCGCGACCAGGCGCGGCGAGAGCGCCCCTCCCCGGCCGCGGAGCTCGCGCAGATCGACCGTGATCACCGGGGGGAGGCGCGATCCCCCCACCCGTTCCGGGAGGCGGCACATCCGCCAGCCGCCGTCCAGGCAGCGGGCGAAGGTCTCGAGCGACGGCGTGGCGCTGCCCAGCACGAGCGGCACCCCGACGTGCCTGGCGATCCATTCGGCCACGTCCCGGGCATGGTAGCGCGGCGCCGTCGCCTGCTTGAACGAGGTCTCGTGCTCCTCGTCGATCACCACCAGCCCGAGCCTCGGGGTGGGCGCGAACACGGCGCTGCGGGCCCCCACCACGACCCCCACCCGGCCCGCGGCGATCTCGCGCCATTCGGCGTGCCGCTCGGCGGGGGTGAGGTGGCTGTGGAGGACGGCCACGGCGCCGAAGCGGGCCCGGAAACGGTCGCAGGTCTGCGGGGTGAGGCTGATTTCCGGCACGAGGACGATCGCCTGCTTCCCCTGCCGCAGCGTCTCCTCCACGGCCCGCAGGTAGACCTCGGTCTTGCCCGACCCGGTCACGCCGAAGAGGAGGATCGTCTCGTGTCGACCGGCGCGGAGGGGATCGAGGATCGCGTCGAGCGCCCCCTGCTGCGCCGGCGACAGCTCCGGGTGGGGCGCGTCGGCGGCGACCGGCCGCGGCGCGGCGCGGCGCAGCGGCCGCTCGCGCGAACCGGCCTCGACGAGGGCCCCGGCCTCGACCAGCCGCGCGATCACCGTGCGCCCGCATCCGGCCCGCGCGGCGAGCTCGGCGGCGGTGGACGGCTGCGCCGCGGCCTCGAGGACACGCCCCTGGGCGACGGTGCGGCGGCCGGGGGGTGTCGTCCCGGAGGCCACCAGGAGCGGATCGCGGCGACCACCCCGCGACAGGCGGACCCCGGCCGGGAGCACGGCCTCGAGCACCTCCCCGTGACGCGCCATCCAGCGTTCCGCCATCCAGGCCGTCAGCTCGAGCATCCGCGGGGACAGGAGCGGCGCCGGATCCTCGACCGAGACCACCTCCTTGAGCGGCACCGCCGTCAATTCGCCGCTGCGGCAGGCGACGCAGTAGGCGATGCGAGGGCGGTCGGCACGCCCCAGCGGGACCACCACCCGCCGCCCCGGTTCCACCTCCCCGACGAGTCGCTCCGGCACCAGGTAATCGAGCGGTTTGTCGACGCCGTCGGGCAGCACGACCGTGGCGACGGTCCCGTGCCGCCGGTCGTCCTCCTCCCAGGCCGGGCGGTGCTCGAAGAGATCACGCTGGCCCGTATGCTTGGAAGCCATGTCGGAACCCGATCAGGTACGCGGAGGCGCGGCACGTGCGCATCGGCATCTTCGGCGGCAGCTTCGATCCGGTCCACCTCGGACACCTTCTGGTCGCGGAGTGCTGCCGTGAGCAGGCCGCCCTCGACCGGGTGCTGTTCGTGCCGGCGGCCGTTCCCCCGCACAAGCGATCCCGGCGCCTCGCCGACGGGGAACACCGTCTGGCGATGCTCGGGCTGGCCACCGGCGGGAATCCCGCCTTCGGCGTCCTCGGCGACGAACTGGCCCGGGGGGGGGTGAGCTGGACGGTGGACACGCTCCGCGCCCTGGCCTCCTCACACCCGCACGACTCGCTCCACCTCGTCCTCGGGCCCGACGCGCTCGCCGGCCTGCCGGGGTGGCGCGATCCGGAGGGGATCCTCGCGCTGGCGGACCCCGTGGCGGTGGAGCGGGAGGGGGTGGACGACGTCGCGGAGATCGTGCGGGGGACCGATCTGGCCCGCCTCCTGGGCGCGGCACGGGCCGCGCGCGTGGTGATGGAACGGGTGCGTTGCCCCGCCGTCGGCATCCGGGCCACCGATCTGCGCGACGCCCTCGCCGCCGGCCGGAGCATCCGCTACCGCACCCCTGCGGCGGTGGAACGCTACATCGCCACGCACGGCCTCTACCGCACCGGCCCCTGACGCGATCCCGCCGAGAGAACACCCCACGCCGGCGAGGGCGGCGGAAGGCTGGCACGCCGTCAATTCCCGGGGAGCCCACCACGTCGGGCCAGATGGCGCGCGAGCAAACGGCTCATCGGTGACGCCATCGCCGCGGCATCGTCGGCGAGAATCCCCAGCAGCAGATCGAGACGCTCCGTCGCGGGGGACGCGGCGTCGAGGAGGATCTGCCGCCGGCCGCCGACGGAGCACACGCCGCCGGCCGCGTCGCCCAACGGTTCCTCGCGCACGACGTAGCCGACGTCCCGCGCCAGTTGCATCGCCTCCTCGAGGAGGCCGAGGGTGTCGCTCATCGAAGCGGCCCGCCGGGGCGTCAGCGCCCCCCGCGTCCGCCCCCCGGTCCACCCCATCCCCCGCCCGGGATGCCGAGTTGCTGCCGCCGCTGGTCCATGGCGTTGCGGTATTCGGTGAACTGGGCCCGCTGCGAGGGACTCGTGTTGTCGATCATCCCCTTGCGCCAGGCCTCCGGGTTGCCGCCACCGGGGCCGCCACCGCCCTGCCCGCCACGGCCGCCGCCGGGGCCGCCACCGCCCGGTGCACCGCCGCCCGGGGCGCCACCGCCGGGACCACCACCCCCACCCGGCCCACCGCCGCCGCCGGGGCCGCCACCGCCGCGGGGCCCACCGAAGCCGCCCGCGGCCATCATCGCCTTCTGGAGCATCTGCTCGCGCTTGATCTGCTCGTCGAGAACCTTCTCCCGATCCTTCGGATTGGCGGCGAAATAGGCGTTCATGTTGGCCCGCTGGCCGGCCATCATCCCGCCCCGCATCATCCCACGGAACGCCTCCCCGCGGAGATCCTCCGGCAGGTCACGGACCTTCTGGAACACCTTCCCCATCGACTCGGCGAACACCTTCGCCTCGGCCTCGTTCTTCGGGCCGCCCGTCTCCATCTGCTTCTGGAGATCCTTGGCCATCTCCCGCACCTCGACGATCCGCGCGTCGGTGCGCTTCCCGAGGAACCCGAGCCCCCAGGCGATCCCCAGTCCGGTGGCGAGCAGCGCCGCGAGGATGCCGATCCAGAGGCCGGCCGATCCCTTCTTCTTGGTCTCTTCCGGGGGAACGTAGCGCGAGCGGCGCGCGGGGAGGGAACTGGCCATGGATGACTCCAGGACGGGTGGGAAAGGAGAGGGGGGAGGGACGGCGGGTCAGAGATTCTCGACGTGGCCGTCCAGGTAGAGGAAGTTGCGGGCACCTTCCTGCGGGGGCGGACGGTTCGGATCGGGGTCGTTGAAGTCGGATTCGTCCGAGAAGAACGCCCCCAGGCCGCCGCCGTGGAAGGCCTCGAACTCGTAGGTGATCCAGAGTTTCGACGTGCCCCCCTGCTGGCCAGACCGGCTCACGAGCGCTTCCTCGCGCGTCTTGTTGGCGAGGCGGCGTTGGGGGTATTCGTAGCTCAAGCCCTCGTAGGGGAGGTTCTTGTACTCCTCCGGTGCGTCGTTGGGGATCGAGCGGCCGATCGCGGCCAGGCTCTTGTTGAGCTTGTCCATGGCCTGCGTGGACTTCTGGAAATAGTACTGGTCCGAGGGGCACTTGAAGATGTTGCGGTTGTTCTCGGAATAGGGCCCGAGGACGGCCGCCAGGCTCGGCTTGATGGGCCTCGTGGGGGTGAAGAAGATCAATTCCTCGCTGGGGAGGATGGCGGCATCGGGGAACTTCCCCCTCGACTTGCGGTCGAGGTACATCGTCATCGCGATGCCGACCTGCTTGAGGTTCGACTTGCACTCCGTCCGGCGGGCCGCCTCGCGGGCCGACTGGACCGCCGGCAGGAGCATGCCGACGAGCAGCCCGATGATCGCGATCACCACGAGCAATTCGACGAGCGTGAAGCCCCGCCTGGGGGCCGCGGCGGAAGGGGCACCCGGCCCCGAGACGTTCTCCCGAATCATCGACGAACTCCTTCTGCGGACATCCACGGCCGCGATCGGGCCATCCTGGTCACAGACCCTACGGCCCGGGGCCACGGGGACGATCGTTCAAACGAGCGAGCCATCGTAGGCTCGCTGGGCAAAACGAGCCATGCGACGAAGATGAAACGGTCGAGGGGGAAGAAAGGTGCGGAACGGGCCTGGCTCGGGGGGGCCGGGCCGGAGCGACGATACGTTGCCGGAGGATCGGCCTTCGCCGCAACACCATGCCAGAAAACGAGTTGAGATCTGACGCCCAGGGGAACAGGGGGGGTGCCGCAAACCGCACGCAGCCCGGAGGAGAGGCAATCCACGGGGGTGGTTCCGGTCGGATCGACCGTGCGCCCGAGCAACCCCCTCCCACGGGTGATTCGGTGACCCGCTCCGGCCGTCCACGGCGGGGCAGCGTGGCGCCTGCGGCGGTGGGCCCGCATTCCCGCCGATGGCTCCCCGTGCCGTCGTCGGACGCCGACCTGCCCCTCCCTCCCCCCGCCCCGCTCGACGGCGCAGCGGACGCGCGGCGGATCGAGGCGATCGAGCGGAGACATGCGGCGGAGGTGGCGGCGCTGCGCCGCGAGATCCTGGAGGCACGGAAAGCGGCCACGCTCGGCGAACTCCTCGGCACCACCACGCACGAGTTCAACAACGCCCTGACGACGATCCTCAATTACGCCAAGCTGGGCCTGCGGCACCGCGACGCCGCGACCCGCGACAAGGCCCTCGAACGGATCCTCTCGGCCGGCACCCGGGCGGCGCGGATCACCGCGAGCGTCCTGGGCATGGCCCGGCGCGGAGGGGCCCGGTTCGAGCCGGTGCGGCTGGAGGCGCTCGTCGAGGATTCGCTCGTCCTCCTCGAACGGGAGATGACGAAGTACCGCGTGCAGGTGGAGCGCGAGTTCGCCCCGGTGCCCGTCGTGTCGGCGAATCCGGGCCAACTCCAGCAGGTGTTCCTCAATCTCCTCGTCAACGCCCGCCAGGCGATGCCGCAGGGGGGGCGGCTGATCGTGCGGCTGTCGCACGATCCGGCCACCGGCTTCGTCGATCTGCTGGTGCGGGACACCGGCTGCGGGATGACGCCGGAGGTGATGCGGCGGATGTTCGAGCCGCACTTCTCCACGAAGCAGGGGCCCGACGAGACCGGCAAGGGGGGGTCGGGCCTCGGGCTCTCCGCCTGCCGGGAGATCGTCGAGACGCACCGCGGGCGGATCCGGGTGGAGAGCGCTCCGGGGCGGGGCACGGCGGTCACGATCCGCCTGCCGGCCGGTCAGGCCACGCCGCCGGCCGGACCCTCCGCCTGACCGGCGCGCGGAGCCCAGCCGCGGCGCCGTCCTGATTCCCCGCGCCCGTTCGTGGGACCGGCGCGCCCCCGCGCCTACAATTCGCGGCATCCCCAGGAGCCGCTTCATGACAGCCCCCCTGCCCTCCCCCCCCGCCTTGCGGACGCTCGCGGCCCTGCGCACCTCCGGCTGGAGGAGCCGGACCGTCAAGGAGGAGGTGCGGGCCAACTTCCTCCGCGCCCTGGCCGCCGGGGAGGAGCTCTTCCCGGGCATCGTCGGGTACGACGACACCGTGATCCCGGAGATCGACATCGCCCTCATCGCCGGCCACGACATGCTCTTCCTGGGGGAGAAGGGGCAGGCCAAGAGCCGGCTCATGCGGCTCCTCGCGCGCTTTCTCGACGAATGGCTGCCCTACCTCGACGATCCCTCCATCCCGCTCCATGACGATCCCTTCCGACCGATCACGGCGGCGGGGAAGCGGCTCGTGGAGGGGCGTGCGGAGGGGGAGGTGCCGATCGCCTGGTGGCACCGCTCCGGACGTTACGTCGAGCGTCTCGCGCCGGGGACGAAGTTCGCCGACATCATCGGCGAGATCGACCCCTCCAAGCTCGCCGCCGGGACGAGCATGGCCTCCGAGGAGGCCCTCCACCTCGGTCTCATTCCCCGCCTGCACCGCGGCATCTTCGCCATGAACGAACTGCCCGAACTCGACGAACTGGTGCAGGTGGGGATGTTCAACGTCCTCGAGGAGCGCGACGTGCAGATCCGGGGCTATCCGGTGAAGTTCGACATCGACGTCATGCTCCTCTTCTCCGCCAATCCCTCCACCTACAACCGCTCGGGCAAGGTGATCCCGCAGCTCAAGGACCGCATCGGCGCGGTCATCCACACCCATTATCCCGGCGACCGGGAACTGGGGATCCGCATGGTGGAGCAGGAGGCGGGGATCGACGCGGGGGGCGAGTGGCCCGTCCTCGTGCCGCCGTTCATGAAGGAGATCGTCGAGCAGATCACGATCCAGGCCCGCAAGAGCAAGCACATCGACCAGCAGTCTGGCGTCAGCGCCCGTTTCTCCATCGCCAACTACCGCACCATGGTCGCGAGCGCCCGCCACCGTGCCGTCCGCCTCGGGGAGCGGCCGGCGGTGCCGCGGATCAGCGATCTGGGTCACCTCTACGCGTCGAGCCTCGGCAAGCTCGAGCTCGACCTGATGGGGAGCCACCAGCTCACCGAGCGGCAACTGCTCGACGGCATCGTGGCGGAGGCGATCGGCACGGTGTTCGGGGAGTACGTGGAGCGTCATTCCCTCGACGGCATCGCCCGGGCCTTCTCCGAGGGGATGAAGGTCGAGGTGGGGGACGCGGTGCCGTCGGCCGACTACGCCGCGATCGTCGCCGACGTGCCGGAGCTGTGGGACAGGGCCTTCGAGGTGAACGCCGCCGGCGATCCCGCCGTGCGTGCCAGCTGCATCGAGTTCGTGCTGGCGGGCCTGTGGGCCACCGAGCGCATCTCGCGCGTCCAGAAGCACGGGCGGACGATCTACGACACCGAGGGGAGGTGATCCGATGCCATCGCGCGACGACCTCGGTGGCATCGTCCACTCCTACCAGAAGTACGACCCGGCCCGGATCCCGCCGCCGCGGCTGCCCGACATCGACCTCGTCACGCCGGCGATGGAGCACCTGCTGGAGTTCGGCAGCCTCGACGAGCTGACGCCCGAGGAATTGGCCGGGGCCATCGTCCTCGACCCCGAGCAGATCCGCGGCATCGGCCCCTCGATCGACGCGCTGCGGCGCCTGCTCGAGGAACGGAAGCGGAAGATCCTCGAGCGTCACGACGTCTCCGGGTTGCGGAAGCGGGCCCGCGAGGCGTTCCGCGGCGCGGCGGCGAAGGCCTCGCCTCCGGCCGAGCACCGGGAGGCGTTCCGCCGCGCCGTCGAGCGTGAGCAGGTGCGGCTCCTCGAGCGGCTCTGGTACGCGCAGGAGGACGACCAGAGCCGGTTCGCGGCCGACCTCGTCGGCCTCGTCGACAAGCTCGGCACCGTCTACGCGATGGACGAGCTCGCGACGCGCTGGGAGTTCGGCGGCAGGGAGAAGCCGACCGTGGAACGGGCCCTCGAGCTCAAGGAAGAGCTGGAGGAGATCGACCGTCTCCTCGCCCAGCTCGAGGACGCACGGAAGAACGCGCGCGTGGCGCTGATCGACATGGAGGCCCTCTCGCGCTACGCCAGCGAGGGCGAACTGGACGACCTGGCCCGTCTCAAGGCGCGGGTGGAGGAGTTGCTCGAGAGGATGGCGGCCGAGCAGGGGCTCGAACGGGGCAAGAAGGGGTTCGGCCTCACGCCCAAGGCCCTGCGCCTCTTCCAGGGGAAGCTCCTCGAGCGAATCTTCTCCGCGCTCGACCCGTCGCGGACGGGGCGTCACGCGGCGGCGCCGACCGGCGAGGGGACGGTGGAGACGGTGCCGACGCGGCCCTGGGAGTTCGGCGACTCGCCGGCCCACCTGGACATCCCCGGGACGCTCGTCAACTGCATGCTCCGCCAGGGGCGGGAACGACCGCTCCGCCTCCTGCCGAGTGATCT
>CAZMOU010000001.1:58140-68553 GCA_964567835.1 uncultured Chitinophaga sp.
CACGTCACGCGCAACACCCCGAAGTGCGCCACCAGCCTGATCCTCGACATGAGCGGGTCGATGCGCCACGGCGGGCTGTACGTCGCCGTGAAGAAGATGGCCCTCGCCCTCCAGGGGATCGTGCAGCGCGAGTTTCCCGGCGACGGCCTCTCCTTCCTGGAGATGGCGTCGGTCGCGGCCCCGGTGCGCGCCGGCGATCTCGTCACCCTCCTCCCCAAGCCGGTGACGATCTTCGACCCGGTCGTCCGCCTCCGTGCCGACATGTCCGATCCGGCGATCTCGGCGGCCGACATCCCGCCCCACTTCACGAACATCCAGCACGCCCTCTGCCTGGCGCGCCGCCAGCTCGTGCGGGCCGACACGCCGAACAAGCAGGTGATCCTCATCACCGACGGCCTGCCCACGGCGCATTTCGAGGGGAGCCAGCTCTACCTCCTCTACCCGCCCCACCGGCGCACGGAGGAGGCGACGCTCCGCGAGGCCGCGGCCTGCCGCGCCGAGGGGATCGTCGTCAACGTCTTCCTGCTCTCCGGATGGTCGCAGTCGAGCGAGGACATCCAGTTCGCCTACCGGCTCGCGCAGGCCGCGGGGGGACGGGTGTTCTTCACCTCGGGCAAGGACCTCGATCGCTTCGTCGTCTGGGACTACGTCTCGCGGCGCCGCTCGATCATCGGGTGACGCGGCCGTCCCCGCCCCCCCCGTCAGCGCGGCGGGGGCTCGCCGCCGCCGAGCGCCAGGACGCGGTCGAGCAGGGCCCGCCGCCTCGTGCCCGGAGCCAGGGTGGGGTCCCGTTCCAGCGGCCGGCGCAGCGCCATCGCGATCGAGGTCGCGTGCACGCCCGCCCACCGCGCCCCGTCGGGCAGCCGCCCGAGAGCGTCGACGTACCGGGCGAGCGATTCGTCGTCGAGCCGCGCGAGCGGACCGCCGTCGGGCCACGAGCGCTCCATGTTCGCCCCCTTGCGGAAGAAGCTCTCGCGCACCCAGTCGGGGGGATCGACGTCGGCGATCGCCTCCACCACGTCGGTGAGCGGCGGCGTGCGCTCACCGTAGGCCGGCCGGGGAGGGGGATCCCAGTGGGGGGGGAAATCGTCCCGGGCATGCGCGGCCATGAGGCGGATCGCCTCGCGCACCCCCCCGCCGCGGAGCAGGCGTTCCGCGTCGTGCCGCAGGCGCTGCTCCGGCTGCGAGGAGGGCAGGAGCGCGAGCCCCGCCGCCACCGCGGCCACCGCCACCCCCCAGGCGGAACGCCCCACCGGGCACGCGTCGGCGCCGAAGGCGGGATCGGGCGTCCAGGGCCCTCCGGGGCGCCGGCGGTGGAGGAGGATGGCGATCCCGCCGGCGAGCCACAGCGGAGCCGAGAGGACGAGCCCCGCGGCGACCGCGACGGTCGTGCCGGCGATGAGCGCCTCCGCCGGCGCGAGTTCGACCCCGCCCATGATGGAGATGATCGGCACCGGCACGAGGAACATCGCGACCGACGCCACGCCCCAGGCGAAGAGCCCGACGATCTGGAACGCCGCCCAGCCGTGGCATCTCCACACCACCTGCACGATCCGCGACATGAGCGCCACCCGCCACACCGACACGATCGCCAGCAGCCAGAGGTTGGCGGCCACGGCACGATCGACCGGGAGGAAACGTTCGACCGGGATCGCGTAGAGCCACGCGAGCGGGGCCGTGGCCCAGTACAGCCCGAGGAAGGCCCGGTAGCCCCCGCGCGGAGGCCAGCCGGTGGCGCTGCGCCGCCACCACACCACCCCGAGGAGCGCGAAGAGGATCGTCGCGGTCACCAGCGACGCCCCGAGGGGAAGGAGGGCGTGCCAGGGCTCGCGGAGGAGGTCCTCGTGATCGTATTCGCGTGCCAGCCCCGCCGAGAGGACCAGGAGCAGCCCCGCCAGCCAGCCCCGCCGGCTCGCGGCGACGTCGAGGATCGCGCGACGGTCCCCGAGGGGGAAGCGGGCGAGCGTGGACGCGGTCATGGCGGTGCCCCGCCGGGCCCGGACGGCGACGAGCCTACCCTGCCCGCCGCCGATCCGCGCGGGCCGGGCCGCGGTCAGTGCTGGTACACGGCGTATCCCAGTTCGCGCAGTTCCTCCGCCCAGGCCACCTCCGTCGCCACCGCATCGGCCCAGGTCATCGGGGGGAAGTCGGCGAAGAGGTCGGGGCGGAGGCGGAGGGCATGGTCGCGGACGAGCGGACAGGCCTTGTGCCCCCGGAGATGATTCACGTACCGCACCACCGGATCGAGTCCGGTGGAGCCGACGTAGAGGCAGGTCTGGCCGGGCGTGGTGTAGCGGTTCTGGCGGATGAAACGCCGGTCGCGGCGCACCGCGGGGTCGAGTTCGACGACGTACACGCGGTGGTGGAGCCGGGGAGAGTGTCGCGCGGGTCGTCGCCGGGTCGTCATGGCATCGGCCGGGATGTCGGTCGGGGGCGGCGCCGGCGTCCCTTCGGCCGGGCACCGTCGGGAAAGTGTTGCCCACGCCGACCGGCACGCCAGCCCGCGTGGTCAGACGCCGTCCGGCAGCGACCCGAGGAGCCGGCCCAGACGCCGGTCGCCGTCGACGGTGGCGGCGAGCAGGTCGAGTTCCCGCCGCACCCGGGCGAGGGATTCGAGCGACCGCGGGGAGTACCGCTCCGACGGCCCGACCTCCACCTCCTCCACCTCCACGCCGAGGAGGCGGGTGTCGGAACGGTCGGGCGGCGCGTGGGTCTCGGCACAGTCGAGTTCCACGACGAGCCGGGGCGGGGCGTCGGGGGCGGGCGGGATCGTCGCCTCGAACAGGTGATCGAAGGGGGGCAGCACCCAGTGGTCGGTCGCCAGGGGCACGCCGTCCGCCAGCAGTTGCAGTCGGTCGACCTGCGCGGAACGGAGATGGTTGCCGACCCGGACACGCAGCGCCAGGGGGCGGCGGCGATCGATCCGCAGGTGGAGCGCCGACCGGGGGCCCGGGCCGGTCCACCGCGCCCGCTTGCGGCCGTTCACCTCGCAGGGGTGCCAGCCGTCGGAACGGATCCCCTCCCCCATGTCGACGAGCAGGGAATCTGGCGGGGCGAGGACCGCGGCGTCGTGGCGTGCCGTGGCGGCCTCCTCGAGCGCCCGCCGGTCCTCCCTGCCCCGGCCGGCGGCCCGGCGGCGGGCGGCGTCGAAGAGCCGGCGGTCGACGACGGTGCAGGCCTCCGCGAGCCGCCGCTCCTCCGCGGAGACTCCCTGCGACGCGGCGTGAACGTTGTGCACCTGGACACGGCCGCGCGGGGGGGCACAACCGAGGCGGGCGACGAGTTCCGCGAAGGAATCGTCGAACGTCTCCACGAACCCGACGACGTCGATGGCGGCGAGCCGCGCGTCGAGGAGATCGAGGAGCGGCGCCGCAGGCTCGCCCCCGGCGTCGCAGGCCGCGTGGACCTCGCCGAGCACCGGGTCGCCGAAGGCGAGGTGGCAGGCGACGGCGTTGCCGAAGGCCGCCGCTCCCGGCAGCGCGAGGAACGGGGCGAATCCCCGGCGGGCGACGTCGCGGAGGCGACGGTAGCGGGAGTCCCGACCGTCGACGAGGGCGTCGTCCCACCGGGCGATCATCCGCCACTCCGAATGGAGCCGCTCCACCGGATCGCGCAGGAAGATCACGTCGACCGCGTTCCCGAGGAGCGTTTTCCAGTCGTGGACCCCGAACGGATCGTGGATGAACTCGGTCCGGACGAGGGCCGCCACCCGATCGGTGCCGTGCGGATCGGGGGCGGCGATCAACGCCTCGACGAAGGCGGATCGCTCCGGCGCGGCCGTCCCTTCGAGGTACTTGAGCAGGGTCGTGCCGGCGCACTTGTGGACATGATGGAAGACGATCCGCGGCAACATCGTCGCCCCCCGGTCAGTGTCCCCGCGACGCGGCCCGCACCTCTGCGGCGAGCCGGATTCCGCACCCGACCACGCCGCAGGCCGCGAGGACGGCCAGGGTCCACAGCGGCACGATCCGGCCCGGCGCCGCCTCGTCGCGGTCGATCGCCTCGTCGGCGAGATCGACCGGATCGAGCCCGGCGGCGCGCCGGGTGCGTTCGACGTGGGCCTCCTGCCGACCGAGGAAACGGCGCTCGATCTGCCGCTGGCGGATGTCCTCCTTGGGGGCGATGAGCCCCAGGCCGACCAGCGCCATCGCCGAGAACACCGTCCCCCAGAACCAGGGCGAGTCGGTGACGCGGAACGGGCCGGTCGTCGCCACGCGCGGTTCGGCCGGGGGCTCGGCATCGCGGGACGGTGTCGTCATCCGGCCGCCTTTCGGGGGGATCCGGTCGATCAGGCGATGCCCGGCCAGCGGGCCCGGACGTCGGGGCCGGCGTAGACCGCGCCGTCCCCGAGCGACTCCTGGATCCGCAGCAGCTGGTTGTACTTGGCCACCCGGTCGCTGCGCGAGGCGGAGCCGGTCTTGATCTGCCCAGTGCCGAGGCCGACGGCCAGGTCGGCGATCGTGGCATCCTCGGTCTCGCCGCTGCGGTGGCTGGCGATCGACGTGTAGCCGGCGCGGTGGGCGAGTTGGACCGAGGCGATGGTCTCGGTGAGGGTGCCGATCTGGTTGACCTTCACGAGGATGCTGTTGGCGACCCCCTCGGCGATGCCCCGGCCGAGGCGTTCGGAGTTGGTGACGAAGAGGTCGTCGCCGACGAGCTGCACCCGGTCGCCCAGCTTCTCGCTGATCAGCTTCCAGCCCTTCCAGTCGTCCTCCGAGCAGCCGTCCTCGATCGACATGATCGGATAGCGCCCGGCGAGGCTGGCGAGGAACTCCACCATCCCGGCGGAGTCGAGGCTCTTGCCCTCGATGGTGTAGGTGCCGCTCTTGGCGTCGAAGAGCTCCGTGGCGGCGACGTCGAGGGCGATGCCGATCTCCCGGCCGGGCTCGTAGCCGGCGGAGGAGATCGCCGCCAGGATGACCTCGAGCGCCTCGGCGCAGGTGCCGATGTGGGGCGCGAAGCCCCCCTCGTCGCCGACCGCGGTGGAGAGCTTCTTGTCCTTGAGGACCTTCTTCAGGGCGTGGAACGTCTCCACGCCCGCCCGCAGGGCGTCCTCGAAGGTGTCGAAGCCCAACGGCATCACCATGAACTCCTGCACGTCGAGCGGGTTGTCGGCGTGGGCGCCGCCGTTGACGATGTTCATCATCGGCGCGGGGAGGATGCGGGCCGCCGCCCCGCCGAGGTAGCGGTAGAGCGGGATCCCGCAATGCTCGGCCGCGGCGTGGGCCACCGCCATCGACACCCCGAGGATGGCGTTGGCGCCGAGATTCTTCTTGTTGGCCGTGCCGTCGAGTTCGAGCATGCGCTCGTCGACCCCCGCCTGGTCGAGCGCGTCGAGACCCTCGAGTTCGTCGGCGATCTGGGAGTTGACGTTCTCCACCGCCTCGAGCACCCCCTTGCCGAGATAGACCGCCTTGTCGCCGTCGCGCTTCTCCCAGGCCTCGTGGGCGCCGGTGCTCGCGCCGGAGGGAACCGCCGCCCGACCGAAGGCCCCCCCCTCGAGCGCCACGTCGACCTCGATCGTGGGATTGCCGCGGCTGTCGAGGATCTGGCGGGCGTGGACGTCGACGATCGTGGACATGGAGCGGGGTTCCTGCGGGGTGGGCGGGCGAAGGGGGTGGGGGCGGGAAGGGCCGGGACCCGGCAATTGTGACCGCCGGCGCCGGCCACGCAAGGCCGGCCGACGCCGGCTCCGCCCCCCGGCTGCTATCATCCGGGGCATGTTCACCGGACTCGTGGAATCGACAGGCACCGTGGTGGCCCTCGCGGACGAGTCCCCGGGGGTGCGGCTCACCGTCGACGCCGGTGAACTGGCCGCCGGGACGCCGATCGGGGCGAGCATCTGCACCGGCGGATGCTGCCTGTCGGTGGTGGCGATCGACGGCCCCCGGCTGTCGTTCCAACTGGGTCCCGAGACGCTGGCCCGCACCACCCTCGGCCGCCTCGCCGTCGGCGACCGGATCAACCTGGAGCGATCGCTCCGCCTCTCCGACCGGCTCGGCGGGCACCTCGTCACGGGGCATGTGGACGCCGTGGGACGGCTCCGCGAACGGGCCGATTCCGGCGAGTGGACCACCTGTCGCTTCGACCTCGCGCACCCCTTCCTCGCGCAGGTCGCGCCGAAGGGGTCGATCGCCGTCGACGGCGTGAGCCTGACGGTCGTGGAGGTCGATGCGGCCGGCTTCAGCGTCGCCCTCATCCCCCACACGCTCGGTGCCACCACGCTGGGGGCGCTGTCCGCGGGCGACCCGGTGAACATCGAGACCGATCTCGTGGCCAAGTACACCACCCGCTGGCTGGAATGCCGCCCATGACGCGCCGAGACCGGCGGCGCGGGACGCCGAAGCCAGCCCCCACCCCGGGCCGACGCCCCGCGGCGGCGCGTCCGCCGCGGAGGGAACCCGGGGACGCGGCCGCCCCGCAGGGCGCCGCCCCGTCCGGGGCCGCGAGGCAGACCACGTCGTACCTCAAGCGTCTCTTCGACCAGGTCGGCTTCAGGATCGACGCCTCCCGGGGGCAGAACTTCCTCGTCGATCTGAATCTCGTCGACCTGGTGGTGCGCGAGGCGGGCATCGGCCCGACCGACACGGTCCTGGAGGTCGGCTGCGGCACCGGGGTGCTCACCGAGCGGCTGGCGGCGGTGGCGGGCCGCGTCGTCAGTGCCGAGATCGATCCCCGTCTGGCGCAACTCGCCCGCGACCGGCTCATCGACGCCACGAACGTCGAACTGGTGGAGGGGGACGCCCTCGACGGGAAACATCGGCTCGCGCCTCCCCTGCTCGACGCGGTCGCCCGGGCGCTGGCCGCGAGCCCGGGCGGCGCCCTGCGTCTGGTCGCCAACCTCCCTTACTGCGTCGCCACGCCGGTGATCTCGAATCTCCTCGCCCTGCCCCGCCCCTTCGATTCGGCCACCGTGACCGTGCAGCGGGAGATGGCCGAGCGGATGACCGCGGTGGCGGGAACGGGCTCGTACAACGCCCTGTCGGTGTGGATCGGCTGCCAGTGCGAGGCGGCCATCGTCCGCATCCTGCCGCCGAGCGTGTTCTGGCCGCGCCCGAAGATCGAGTCGGCGATCGTGCGCATCGTGCTCGATCGGCGCAGGCGTGCGACGATCCCCGACCTCGAGCGCTTCCACCGCTTCGTCCGCGACCTCTTCTGTCACCGGCGCAAGGTGCTTCGCGGCGTGCTCCTGCGCATGGCGGGCGGCAAGGGGGAGGCGGGCGCGCGGGAGGGCATCGACGCGATCCAAGCCGCCCTCGGTCTGGCCGCCGACGTCCGGGCGGAGGAGCTTCCCCCGGAGCTTCTCGTTCGGCTCGCGGAGGCGTTTCACGCCCGCTTCGGCGGCGCGGCCCCGCAGACGGAAAGCGCCGGCGCGTGAGCGCAGCCCCGGCCCCAGCGACGGGGCCGGCGCGGCCGGACCGGCGGGATGGGCGGGCGCCGGGCGCGGGGCCCCATCCCCCGACCGTCGCGATCCCCCCGGGCGCGTCCCGCACCCCGAGGGTCGGCGCGGTCGCGGCGGGAGTGCCGTGTGGCGAAGCCTTTCCGGTCGCGGAACCGGCGGAGTACCGACCGGATGCACCTGCCGGTCCGGAACTTCCGGTTGTCTGCGGCACGGGGGTAAACTCTTGTTTCCGTCCCGGAAACCTGCCGAAGTCCGAGGAGACCCGGGCGGAGCCCCGGGAGTTCGTCAGGCGGTTTCACCACTCGATTTCACCCCGCGATCAGGCGGGCCCGGGCCGCGCGGCCGATCCGCGGCGGCCCCGGGCACACGCTGACCGCGAGCAGGAGAGGTGGGCGGAGGTCCCACGGCAGTGAATCCCAACACCATGACCGAAGGCTCGTTCGCCGAGACGATCGTCGACCTGCTGCGGCAACGGGCCGCCTACCGCCCCCACGACCGGGCGTTCACCTTCCTGGTCGATGGCGAGCAGGAAGAGCTCAACATCACCTACGCGGAACTCGACCGGAAGGCCCGGACGCTCGGCGCCTGGCTGCAGGCTTCGGGGATGTCCGGGAAGCGCGTCCTCCTCCTCTTCCCCTCCGGCCTCGACTTCATCGCCGCCTTCATGGGCTGCCTCTACGGCGGGGCGATCGCCGTGCCGGCCTATCCGCCGCGGAAGAACCGCTCGGTGGAGCGCATCGAGGCGATCGCCGCCGACGCCGACGCCTCCGTGGCGCTCACCACGCGCGACGTGCTCGACCGCTTCGACGCCCTCCGGGCGGGCGCCCCGAGCCTGGCGAGGATCCTCTGGAAGGTGGACGCCGAACTCGAGCCCGACTGGGCCGAGCGCTGGGAGCGGCCGGAGATCGACGGCGAGACGCTCGCCTTCCTGCAGTACACGAGCGGATCCACCGGGACGCCCAAGGGGGTCATGCTCTCCCACTCGAACCTCCTCCACAATTCCCTGCGGATCATGCAGGCCTTCGAGATCACCCGCTCCCAGTCGGGGGTCTTCTGGCTGCCGAGCTTCCACGACATGGGGCTCATCGGGGGGATCCTCGTGCCGCTGTACGGCGGCAAGTTCAACGTCCTCATGTCGCCGGTGGCCTTCCTGCAGAAGCCGCTGCGCTGGCTGCAGGCGATCTCCAAGTACCGGGCCACCATCAGCGGCGGGCCGAACTTCGCCTACGAGCTGTGCGTGCGGAAGATCTCCCCCGAGCAGCGCCGCGAACTCGACCTGTCGAGCTGGTCGCTGGCCTTCAACGGGGCGGAGCCGGTCCGCCCGGAGACGATCGACGCCTTCAGCGAGGCCTTCGCCCCCTGCGGCTTCCGCCGCGAGGCCTTCTTCCCCTGTTACGGCCTCGCCGAGAGCACCCTCATGGTGACCGGGGGGATGAAGTTCGAGCCGCCGGTGATCCGCGCCTTCGACGCGACCTCGCTCGAGACCGGCGCGGCGCAGGTGCGCGGCGGCTTCGCCCCGGGCACCCGTCGCCTCGTCGGCAGCGGCCGCGAGCTCGACGGCCAGGACGTCCGCATCGTCGATCCGCACACCAACGAGGCCCTGCCGCCGGGGATGATCGGCGAGATCTGGGTGAGCGGCCCGAGCGTGGCCCAGGGCTACTGGAACCGTGCCGACGAGACGCTCGCCACCTTCGGTGCCATGCTCGCCCGCCCCGACGTCGGCTCCACCTCGCAGGCGCTCAAGGCCTGGCAGCCGAATCCCGGCCCCTACCTCCGCACCGGCGACCTGGGCTTCTTCGACAACGGCGAGCTGTTCGTCACGGGCCGGCTCAAGGACCTGATCATCATCCGCGGCCGCAACCACTACCCGCAGGACATCGAGCTCTCCGTCGAGAAGGCAAGCGCGCTGGTCCGACCCGGCTCGGTGGCGGCCTTCTCGGTCGACGTCGAGGGGCGGGAGCGCGTCGTCGTGGTCGCCGAGCTCGAGCGCGGCAAGCGCGAGAGCGACGAGCTGGCCGACGGCTTCGAGTCGATCCGCCGCCAGCTCGCCATCGAGCACGAGCTGGCGCTCGAGGGGATCGTCCTCGTCCGTCCGAACAGCATCCCCAAGACGTCGAGCGGCAAGATCCAGCGCCACGCCTGCAAGCGGATGTTCCTCGACGGCACCCTCGAGGTGGTCGAGCAGCAGATCGGCTGGCTGCAGCCGGGGATCGCCGGGTCGACCGTCACCGAGCAGGCACGGCCCGCCTCCGCCCCTCCCGGCCGCGGCGCCGAACCGCCGCGCCTGGCACGGCAGCGCCCGGTGGGTGAGACGCCCCGCCCCGGACGGCCGCAGCGCGACCTCCCGCGGGAGGTGGTCGAGGCGGTGTTCTCCCAGGTGCGGGCCATCGCCAAGGAGCGTGCCGGCAACCTCGCGCTCGACAGCAACATCGTCGAGCTGGGGCTCGATTCGCTCGAACGGATGGAGATCGTCACCGGGCTCGAGGAGACCTTCGGCGGCCGTTTTCCCGAGCAGGTCCTGCCGCAGATCGAGACCTGCCGCGAGGTGGTGGAGGCGATCCTCGACCACATGCCGCCGCGGAACCTGCCGGCGGCGGTCTCCCGTCCCGAGACGGGGCCCCAGCACCCCGCGGCGGTCGGGCCGGTGAGCCACGAGATCCCCCGCGAGGCGTGGGACGTCGCGGAGTTCCCCGAGGTCAGGGCGCTCGAGCAGAACTTCAAGCTCGTCCGTGACGCCGGGCTCGAAGACCCCTACTTCGGGGTCCACGAGGGGCTGACGAACGACCGGACGACGATCGCCGGGCGCGAGATGATCAGCTGGGCGACCTACAACTACCTCGGCATGTCGGGCGAGCCGGAGGTGAACGCGGCCGCCAAGGCGGCCGTCGACCGCTTCGGCACGAGCGTTTCCGCCAGCCGGCTGGTGTCGGGGGAGAAGACGATCCACCGCGAACTGGAGCGGGAGATCGCCCGCTTCATCGGCACCGAGGACGCGATCACCTTCGTGGGCG
>CAZMOU010000002.1:0-13793 GCA_964567835.1 uncultured Chitinophaga sp.
CGATACGTCGTCCGGGCCCGACACCAGAGTGCCCGTGGGATCGGTCGAGGGATCGAGTGCGGGCACTCGAGGCAAGGAACCATATCCATGGCGAAGAAGAAGAAGAAGGCTGCCAAGAAGGTCGCCAAGAAGAAGGGCAAGAAGTGAGCCCTTCCCGGTGACGACCCCGGCGGACTCCGCTTCGGGGAAACGAGCCGGGAAATCACGTGACCAGACGAGAAAGGCCGGCCCGGGCCCTTGGGCGCCCGGGCCGGCCTGATTTTTGCGCCGCCGCCCCCTTCCGACAGCCCCTGCGCCGCCGCCGATTCGCCCCGGCCGGCGGCGGAGGCAATAGTGGGGCATGGCACCCGACACGCACCGTTCCCCCGACCCCGCCCCCGCGGGCGACTTCCTCCTCGCCACCTGCCAGCCGGGAGCGGAGGAAGCGCTCGTGGCCCGGATCACCCGGGCCCTCCCCGGCACGACGCGCGGCGCCTGGCGGCGCGGGAGCGTGAGCTTCCGGCTCCCCCCGGGAGCCGATCCCACGGGAGACGACCTCGACCGCCTCCGTGACGAGGCCGTGTTCGCGCGGGTCCTGTTCCGCTGCTTCGGTCAGGCCCGGTGGCACGACGACGCCGGTCGCGCCACCGCGGTCCGCGCGCTCGTGCCGGCGGCCCGCTGGGACGTCGCCCACTGCTTCCCGCGCGACGTCCGGGGGATCGCCGCCTCCGACACAGCCTCGGCCGTCGTCGCCGCACGGGCCGGATTGGACACCCTCTTCCCCGGCCTCCGCCACGGTCGCGCCGCGCCCGGGGAACTGGTCCTCGATTGCCTCGTCGACGAGCCCGATCGCTGGTGGCTCGGATGGCACAGGGCCACGGCGCCGGCGACGCTCCTCCCCGGCGGCTTCCACCCGCTTCCCCTTCCGGGCGACAAGGTGTCGCGCGCCTGGCTCAAGCTCGACGAGGCGATCGCCGTCTTCGGGATCGACTTCGGCGCGGGGAGCGCCTGCGAGTTCGGCGCCTCGCCCGGCGGCGCCTGCCAGCGCCTCCTCGAAGCGGGTCTCGACGTCGTGGCGGTCGATCCGGCGCTCGTCGATCCGGTGGTGGCGGCGCTCCCCCGGTTCGCGCAGTGGCGCAAGCGCGCCCGCGACGTGCCGCTCCGCGACCTCCGCGGCTTCGACTGGCTGCTCTCCGACATGAACATCGATCCGGTGGGCACGCTCGCGGCGCTCGAGCGCGCGGTGACGGCTTCCGGCTCGCGCGTCCGCGGCGTCGTGGCCACCCTCAAGCTTCCCGACTGGTCGCGGGCCGCGGCGCTCGACGAGTGGCTGGGTCGCTTCCGGGCGTGGGGCTTCGTGCCCGAGGCGCGGCAGCTCTCCACGGGCGGCCGCGAGGTGTGCGTGGTGGCCCGACGCGACGGCGCCGGCCGGCGGCCCGCGGGTCGTCCCGCGCCCCCGCCGGTCAGGAAGCCCGTTCGTCGGTCGCGCCGCGCCACACGTCGGCCGGAGCGGTGAGGCTTCCGGAGACCAGGTGCATCGGCCCGGCGACCGTCTCGATCACCAGCGCGCCCGAGGCGTCGATGCCCAGGCAGGGGCCGGTGATCCGGCGGCCGTCGTCGCGGTGCAGGGTGACGGTCGTGCCGGCGAGGCTGCACAGCGGCCGGTAGCGCTCCACGAGCACGCCCGGGTCGCGGGAGGTCTCGCCGAGGAGCCCCACCAACCGCGGCACGAGGGCGGCGAGCAGGCGGCCGCGCGGAAGGGAGCGGCCGACGAGATCGGGGATCGTCGCCACGCGGGCACCGAGGGGCGCGGGTGCGTCCCGGGCCGAGCCGGTGGTGTTGACGCCGATCCCGACGACGAGTCGGCCGCCCGGGGCGGTCTCCACGAGGATCCCGGCGAGCTTGCGGCCGGCGACGACGACGTCGTTGGGCCAGCGCACGAGCGTCCCGACCTCCGGCTCGAGGCCCCGGATCGTCTCCGCGAGGGCCACCCCGCAGGCCAGTGACACCAGCGGCGCGAGCGCCCGCCCCTCCGCGCCGGGCGCGGGTGAGGCGCCGGCGAGGACCAGGCTCGTCGCCAGGCTCCCCGGGGCCTGCCACCACGCCGCGCCGCGCCGGCCGCGGCCGGCGGTCTGGCGATCGGCGACGACGGCCGCCGGGAGGGGGACGGCGGGGTCGAGCGCCCACTCCCGGGCGCGCTGCATCGTGGAGTCGGTCTCGGCGAGGTGTTCGAGGGTGGCCAGTCCGGCGGCGGCGCGCACCTCCCCGGGGTCGAAGCGGTCGGGCGGATCGGGGGAGCGTGTCATGAAGCGGGCTCCGGCGGGGAGGGACGCCGGCCCTCGTCGGCCTGGGACGGCCCACCGGGCCGACCGCGCGTCAAACCCCCTTCTTTACCCAGTCCGCCGGCGGTCGGGCATCCCCCCGTCCCTCGTCCGGTGCGACCTTGACCCTCGTGTCGGAAAGGTGGTACCCCCCCCGGCCCCGATCCGGATCCCCCCGCGCCGACCGGCATCCGCCGGGGCGGAGGAAACGCCTTGCATCGTGCGCTGCGCCATGCCGTGTGGTCGATCACCGCGGTGGCGGCCTGCGCGACGGCGGGAGCGCAGACGGTCTCCCTCCCCACCCCACCGTCGTCGCAGCTCGACCGGGTGATCCCGGCGCAGTACCTCGCCCCGCCGCCGACGACCTGGGATCCGTACGCGCCCCAGGGGGGTCAGTTTCCCCCCCCGAACATCACCCAGGCCGCCCCCGCGACCGGTCAGTGGGCCCCCTCGGCACTCTCCGGGCAGCCGGGCTATCCGGGCTACTCGACCGCGGCGCCGTCGCTGACGCCGACGTCGCCCGCGTCCTACCCGCCGCCACCGGGGACCGCCGGGTCGGTCTTCCCGCCCGGGGGCGTCATGGCGAGCCCCACGATGCAGCAGACGATGCGCGTCTTCCAGGGGGTGCGCGGGAGCTGGGCCTACATCTACGGCACCGGCAACGGCACGAGCGTCGCCGTCAACGAGCTCGACACCACCGCCACCTTCGCGCTGCCGTTTTTCTACCACTCGCCGGCCAACCTCAACCACGCCCCCCTGCTGATCACGCCCGGTTTCGGGCTGCAGCTCTGGGACGGCCCCGAGACCACCTCCACGATGCTCGCCGACCTGCCGCCGAGCACGTACGACGTGTTCCTCGACGCCGCATGGAACCCGCAGTTCACCCCCCTCTTCGGCGCGGAGCTGGGGATCCGCGTGGGCATCTACACCAACTGGGACGTGCTCGTCTGGGAGAGCTGGCGCATCATGGGCCGGGCGGTGGGCACGCTCCAGCTCACACCGACGACGCAGGGCAAGGTGGGCATCGTCTACCTCGACCGCAACCAGGTGAAGCTCCTCCCGGTGGTCGGCATGACCTGGGTGCCCAACGCCAACGCCCGCTACGACATCCTCTTCCCCACCCCGAAGGCGGCGTGGCGATTGAGCGAGCTCGGCAACCGGTCGCTGTGGGGATTCGTCGCGGGGGAGTACGGTGGCGGCGCCTGGACCTTCCGCCGCTCCACCGGCCAGATCTCCCCCTTCGACTACAACGACATCCGCATCACGCTCGGCGGCGAGATGGTGCCGAAGACCCCGCAGGGACTCTCCGGCACCTTCGAGGTGGGATACGTCTTCTACCGCCAGCTCTTCTACGTCGACGGACCGCCGCAGATCCAGGATCTGCCCGACACCTGGATGCTGCGTCTCGGCCTGGCCTATTGACCGCCCCGTCCGGAGCGACCACCCGTGCGCTGCCGTCCGCTCCTGCCGTCGGTCGCGTGGCTCGCGGCGCTGCTCACCGCGCCGCCGGGGATCGCGGCGGCGCCCGCGGGGGATGACCAACCACGCCCCCTCCCGGCGGTGGTCGAGGGGGAGGCCGCGCCGATCGACGGCCTCTTCGACCTGCCCGACGTCTCGGGGTGGTTCCTGGCACCACTGCGGCTGGCCGCCTTCGGCGATCCCCAGGACCTCTCCGAGCCCCTCCTCCCCGACGACGTCGCGCCGCCCGGCCAGCCTCCGCAGGAGTTCGAGCCACCGGCGGGACGCAAGCTCCCCCCCGGCGCGAAGCCGGGGATGCTCCAGCAGGTGATCTTCACCGCCACCGAACTGCCGAAGCTCGCATCGGACGGTCTCGGGCTCACCCTCCTCGACACCTCGCTCACCCTCGGCATGCCGGCGCCGACGGTCGATTCGCCGCTCCTGCTCACGCCCGGCTTCGGTGCCACGATCGTCGACGCGCCGGCCGGCGTCGACCTCCCTCCGGTGCTCTACGAGAACTACCTCCAGGCGCGGTGGATGAGGAAGGTGGGCGGTTCCTTCGGCGTCGACCTCGCCGTGGCCCCCGGCTGGTATTCCGACTTCCGCAACGACTCCCCGCAGGCCCTGCGCGTCACCGGTCACGGGTTCGCGGCGTGGGAAGCGCGGGAGGATCTGCGCGTGGTCGCGGGCCTCATCTACCTCGACCGCTACGACGTCGACTATCTGCCCGCCGGCGGCCTGCTCTGGACCCCCGGCGATGACCGGCGCTTCGAGCTCATCTTCCCCCGTCCCCGTCTGGCGTGGCGCATCGCCGAGCGTCCGCGCGACGCCCACTGGGCCTACCTGGCGGCGGAGTTCGGCGGCAACCAGTGGGCGATGCAGTCGGCGGCGGGAGCCGACGAGGTGGTGGTGATCCGCGACTACCGCCTGCTCGCCGGGTGGGAGCGGCGCCCGGCCGGGCTGGGGATCTCCTGGCGCCTGGAGACGGGCTTCGTCTTCGGCCGCACGGTCGAGTACTACGACTCCCTCGCCCCCCCCTCCGACCCCTCCGACACGTTCCTCGTCCGCGGCGGCGCCTGGTACTAGAGCACCGCGTGCCGGCGGCGCGTAGGATGGGGGCATGGCCTCGCCGTGCACCATCCCGCGCCGCCGCCTCGGCAGGGCGGCGCTGCTCGCCGTCCTGTTCCTTCCCGCGTCCGGATGCGGGAGGCCGGCCCCGGCGCCGCCGCCGCGCACCGTGAAGCCGGCGACGCGCATCCGTGTCGCCGCCGCCTCCGACCTGCGCTCCTGCCTCGACGCGCTGGCCGACGCCTTCCAGAAGGAATCCCCGAACGTCGATCTGCTGCCGACCTTCGGCGCGTCGGGCGCACTTTTCGAGCAGTTGCGGGCGGGAATGGAGAGCGACCTGTTCCTCGCCGCCGACGTGGAACTCACGCGAGCGCTGGCGGAGGCTGGCCTCGCCGCCGAGGAGGATCGCTTCGAGACGGGCCTCGGTCGGCTCGTGGTGTGGGTGCGGAACGAATCGCCGCTCGATGTCGCGGGGAAGGGGGCCGAGGTGCTCCGCGACCCGGGCACCCGCCGCGTGGCGATCGCCAACCCCGAGCACGCCCCCTACGGCCGGGCGGCGCGGGCGGCACTCGAGTCGCTCGGGTACCTCGGCGACGTCGAGAAGAAGCTCGCCGTGGGGGCCAGCGCCGTCCAGGCGGCGCAGTACGTGGAGAGCGGCGCGGCCGAGGTGGGGATCCTCCCGCTCGCGCTCGCCCTCGGCACGAAGCTCTCCGAGAAGGGCCGGTTCGCCCTCCTCCCGGCCGACGCCCACCCGCCGATCCGCCACGGAGGGGCCATCCTCGCCCGGGCCGTCGACCGGGAGGCCACCGTGGACTTCCGGGATTTCCTCCTCTCGCCGCCCGGACGGGCGATCCTCGAATCGTACGGATTCGAGTTCCCCGCCGCGCCGGCTCCCTAGGCCGCGACCGTGGACTTCTCCGCCGCCTGGGTCACGCTGCGGCTCGCCGCCGCCACCACGCTCCTCCTCGCCGCACTGGGCCTGCCGCTGGCGTGGTGGCTCGCCGCGCGCGGCGAGCGGCGTGGGTTCCTCCGCGACATGGCGGAGGCGGCCTGCACGCTGCCGCTCGTGCTCCCCCCGACCGTCACCGGCTGGCTGTTGCTCTTGGCGTTGGCCCCGCGGGGGCCGGTGGGATGGGTCTGGGAGCGACTCGGCGGCGCCCCGATCCCCTTCACCTTCGGAGGCATCCTCGCCGCCGCGGTGCTCACGAACCTCCCCTTCGCGATCCGTCCCTTCGTCGCCGCCTTCGAGGGGCTCGACCGGCGCCTCCTCGAGGCGGCGTGGTGCCTGGGGGAGTCGCGCCTCGGTGCCTTCCGGCGCGTCGTCCTCCCGGCCTGCTTTCCCGGCATCGCCACCGGCCTCGTGATGACCTTCGCCCACGTCGTCGGCGAGTTCGGCGTGGTCCTCATGGTGGGGGGCAACGTCCCCGGCGTGACGCGGACGCTCTCGGTGGCGCTCTACGACGACGTCCAGGCGCTCGACGATGCGGGGGCCGCGCGCACCGCGGGGCTGCTCGTGTTCGTGGCCGTCGCGGCGCTGGTCGCCCTCCGCGCCCTCGAACGCCGCGCCGCGGCCGGGCGCCGCGCGGCGCCGGGGTGGCGGCCATGAGCACCACGTCCGGCCTCGCCGCCGATTTCGTCGTCGATCTCCCCGGCGACCGGGCCACGGTCGCACCGACGTCGATCGCGGCGCGTCTCCATCTGCCGCCGGGCGGCGGCGTGACGGTCCTCTTCGGACCGTCCGGCTGCGGGAAGACGACCGTGCTCCGCTGCCTCGCCGGGCTCACGCCCCTGTCGCGCGGCCGGATCACCCACGGCGACGAGTGCTGGAGCGACGCGGCGGCGGGGATCTGCCTCGCGCCGCAGGCCCGCGACGTGGGGATGCACTTCCAGGATCCCGCCCTCTTCCCCTGGCTCGACGTGGCGGCGAACGTCGGCTTCGGCCTCTCGCGCCTCCCGGCCGCGGTGCGGGCCGAGCGTGTCCGCGCGGCGCTCGCCCGCCACGAGATTCTCGACCTCTCCGACCGGAAGCCGGCGGCGCTCTCCGGGGGCCAGCAGCAACGCGTGGCCCTCGCGCGGGCGCTTGCGCGTCCCTGCCGGCTCCTCCTTCTCGACGAGCCGCTCTCGGCCCTCGATGCGGTCTCACGGGCGAGGCTCCGGCCCCGCCTCCGCGAGGATCTCCTGGCCGCGGGCGTTCCGGCGGTCGTCGTCACGCACGACCACGCCGAGGCGCTCGCCCTCGGCGACTCGGTCGTCGTCATGGACCGGGGCCGCGTCCTCCAGACCGGCCCCGTGGCGGAGGTCTTCGCGCGTCCCGCCGACGCGGTGGTGGGGGCGATCGTGCGGCCGTCCGCCGGCGGTGCGGCGTCGCCGGCACCGTGAACGGGCGGTGACGTCCGTCCCGGCGGACCACCTTCCGCCGCATGCATGCCGGAAGACCCGCGAAAGGGCCCACACCCGGTTAGCCCCGCCTCGTCGCGGCGGTTGCCTCGATAGGTCCCTGGTGGTCGGACAACTCACCCTTTCGTCGGTCCCCGGAGGAATGCCCATGTCGACCCTGATCGCCGCCGCCACCGATGCCGCGGCCGTTTCGATGGATTTTCTCAAGGCCCAGGAGAGCGGAACGCTCTTCCAAACCCTGACGCTCTATCTGTTTTTCGCAGGCACCGTAGCCATGGGTGCGGGTGCCCTTTATTTCTTCCTGCTCCGCGACGAGGTGGCTCCGGAGTACCGCAGCACGATGGTGGTCGCGGGCCTCGTTTGCGGTATCGCTTGCTTCCACTACTGGAAAATGACCGGCGTCTACCAGTCGGGGCAGGGGTTCCCCACGGCCCTTCGCTACGTCGACTGGCTCTTCACCACTCCGCTTCTGTTGCTGAAGTTCCCCCTCCTGTTGCGGCTCGGCGACCGGGGAACGAAGTTCTTCTGGCAACTCGTCGTGCTCGACGTGGCGATGATCGTGACGGCGTTCATCGCGGAGACGGCCGTCGTCGACTCCCAGCGGTGGTGGTCGTTCTTCCTGATCTCCTGCGGGTTCGAACTGGCCATCGTCGGCATCCTGTTCTTCTCCCTGGGCCAGGCCATCGCGGCGGCGCCCGCGCCGATCGCGAAAGCACTGGAGACCATGCGGTTGTTCGTCCTCATCGGATGGGCGATCTATCCGATCGGCTTCCTCATGGCACGTGCGGGGGCGGGTGAATACCGAGAGGTCATCTACAACGTCGCAGACGTGATCAACAAGGTGGGCTTCGGTCTCGTGGCCTACCACGGCATCCAGGCCATGGGGCAGCGTGCCCGGATCGCGGCCTGAAACCGCTCGCTCGTCGGTCGGGGGTCCGTCCGTCGGAGAGACGGACGGACCCGGACCATGCCAGGGAGACGCTCATGGCCCAGACGACCCGGAGGCATGCCGACATCTTCAGGGGGCGGGTTTTCCGTGAGGTTCCCGGAGCCGTTCTCGTGGCGATCGCGCTCGCGGTGGTGGTCATGGGGAACGGATGGACGACCCGCCTCGCGGCCGTCCCCTGGATCGTTTCCCTCGTCCTCGTCGGCCTGCCGCACGGCGCCGCCGACTTCTCCGCCAGCCGCCGGGCCTTCCGGGGCGGCGCACTGCTCGCCGTGTGGACCGGGTACTGCGTTCTGATGGCCGCGGTGGCGGCCGGCTTCGTCGTCGCCCCGGTGGCATCGATCGTCTCGTTCGCACTCCTCAGCACGTGGCACTTCGGCGACTCCCACCTCGACTTCGACGGTGACACGCCGGGCGCGATTCACCGACCCGCCGCCGCGCTCGCCCGGGGGGGTTGGGTCCTGGCCGGACCGATGATCTGGTGGCCGGAACTGACGGCAGCGGCGGCGAACGATCTCGCGGCGATCGCCAGCGGCGGCGGCGAGGCGAACTCCGTGTTCCCGCCGGCCGCCATCCGTACCGGTGGTGTGATCCTCGTCGCCATCACCATCGTCGCGATCGCCGCCGAGGGTGTGACCGCCGGAAGACGCCCGGACGGCGACCGGGGATGCATCCGGCTGGTGACCGATTCGGCGGTGATCGCGGCCCTGGGCATGCTCGCCGATCCGCTGTTCTCGGTGGGCTGCTATTTCCTCGTGTGGCACGCGTGGAGGCAGATGGATCCGCTGGCCGGACGGATCCTCGGACAGTCGCCGTCTTCGTGGGCCGGGCTTCGGCGCGGTCTCGTGGGGATCCACGCGGCGGCGTTGCCACTCCTCGTGCCGACGTGGGTGACGATCGCGGTCTTCCTGCACCTCACCGGAACCGATTTTTCCGCCAGACGGCTGGCACTGGTCACGATCGCGGCCTACCTGGTCGTGACTCCCGCGCACGAACTTCTCGGCCAGTCTCTCCGCGACGGGCCCTCGGCGACGCGTCGCCGATCCCGCCGGGATGGTACGGCGAGAGCGGCATGGCGTGCGGCGGCGACGTCGCGAACGTCGCCGCCGGTCTCCTTGGCGCGAAGTTGAATCGCGACGGAGCACCGCTCGACCCCGCCCGGGCGTCGGCCGCCATGCGACGGGGACGGGTTCCCCGGAGTGGCCGCCGGGGCCGACGTCGTCGCCCGACCGGCCGACGGGGCGGCAGGGAGCATCGTCCCCGCGGACACCCCGGCAGGGCTGCACGCGGCGCGTGAGGCGCGGGTACCATGCCGGGGCCCGTGCCGATCCCTCTCCCCGTCCAGGAGCCGTCCATGCACGCTCGATCCGTCGTCGCTTCCCTCCTCGCCGCCCTGGTGGCGGTCGCCGTCTGGGCCTCGGCCGTCTCCGCCTGCTCCCGGGCCACCTGGCTCGGCGCCGATGGCAGCGTGATCACCGGCCGATCGATGGACTGGCCCTACGACTTCAACACCCACTTCTACTGTATCCCGCGCGGCACGAAGAACGTCGGCATCGCCGGGGGCCTCGAGTGGGAGAGCCGCTACGGCGCGGTCGTCGCCGCCGGATCGATGACCCCCGGGGGGCCGATCGACGGCGCGTTCGACGGCCTCAACGAGAAGGGGCTGGGGGCGAACCTCCTCTATCTGGCCGAGGCCGACTTCGGGAAGGAGCCCTCGCCGCCGAAGCCGAAGATCTCCATGGGGGCGTGGGTGCCCTACATCCTCACCCGTCACGCGACGGTGGCGGAGGTGGTGGCGGAGTTCGAGAAGGATCCGCTGTGGATCGTGCCGGCGAACTTCGGCCCCGGCGGCGCGGGGCATCCGACGATCCACCTCTCGGTCACCGACGCCTCCGGCGACTCGGCGATCATCGAGTACATCGCCGGCAAGCCGGTGATCCACCACGACCGGGCCTATCAGGTGATGACCAACAGCCCGGTCTTCGAGCAGCAGCTCGCGCTCAACCGCTACTGGGAGCGGATGGACGGCGCGAAGATGCTCCCCGGGTCGCACCAGTCGGAGGACCGGTTCGTGCGCGCGAGCTACTACCTCAAGCGCCTCGGCACCGAAGAAAAGAACCCCCGCAGGCAGGTCGCCGGCGTGATGAGCGTGATGCGGAACGTCTCGGTCCCGTGGGGCGCTCCCGACCCGCTCCACCCCAACATCGCCCCCACCTACTGGCGCACGGTCCTCGACCACGGCCGGCGCGTCTACTATTTCGAGAGCGCCCTGAGCCCCTACGTCGTCGGACTCGACCTGACGAAGATCGACTTCGCGCCGGGATCGGGCATCCGCTCGGTGGCGCTCGAGGGGGATGCGGCCTATCAGCTTTCCGGAGACATCGGCGACAAGCTCGCGCCGGCCAAGCCGATCGCCTACCTGGCGCCGTGACGGGGGCGGGATCCCTCCGGCTGACGAGCCGACGCCGGGTGCGACGGAGATTCCCGTGTGGCTGCTGGCAGGCCCTGGCCACACCGATTCCTGGCACGTTCCCGCCGCCACGGCGCGGAAGTCCCGCACCGGCAAGCGTTTGAATCGCGGGACGACGCCCGGATCGGGCGTGCCAAGCCACGGGCCCTGGGGTAGATTTGAGGGGCGGCGCAGGCCTATTTTTTCGCCGGTCCGTCGGCGGACGTAGTGTTTCAAAGCGGCCGTCGCACGGTCCTCGGGCCGCCGCCCCGGGCGAACGCGCCCGCCCCGACAGGAGTCCCACCATGCTCTCCATCCTCGGCCGTTCCACCGGCTCGCGCGGCATGTGCGACCGCGTCTCGCGCCGCCGGGCGATCCAGATCGGGGCCATCGGCACCTTCGGCCTGTCGCTCTCCGACCTCCTCCGGGCGGAGAGCTCGGGGCTGGTGCACCCGGGGGCGAGGTCCCGCAAGAGCGTGATCCTCGTCTGGATGCACGGCGGTCCGTCGCAGCTCGACACCTTCGACATGAAGCCGGAAGCCCCGGCCGAGTTCCGCGGGCCCTTCCAGCCGATCGGCACGAACCTCGCCGGCGTCCAGATCTGCGAGCTCCTCCCCGAGCACGCCAAGGTGATGGACAAGTGCACGGTGATCCGCAGCTTCTCGCACGGCAACGGCGACCACTGGGCCGCGGCCCACTGGATGCTCACCGGCCGCACCGGCGCCAACGGCAACGACCGCAAGCCGCGCTACCCCTCCATGGGGGCCGTCGCCTCGCACCTGCTGGGCCCGAAGGTGCCCGGGGCGCTCGCGGCGGTGAACATGAACGACGGCGGATTCGGCTTCCACGGCGCCGCCTGGCTGGGCGTGAACCACAACCCGCTCCAGTACGGCGGCTTCTCCTACGGCAACGAGGCGGGGAGCCTGCCGACGAGCGACGCCAAGAGCTTCGCCCTGGCCGACGGGCTGTCGGAGAAGCGGCTCATCGACCGCGTCTCGCTCCGGGGCCAGCTCGACGACCTCAAGCGCCGCATCGACCGCGAGCGCACGTTCGACCAGCTCGACGGCGTCGAGCAGCAGGCGATGGATCTGGTCCTCTCCGGCAAGGTGCGGAAGGCGTTCGACGTCTCCGAGGAACCGCAGGCCCTCCGCGACCGCTACGGGCCCGGCTGGGGGGAGCAGGCGCTCCTCGCCCGGCGCCTCGTCGAGGCGGGCGTGCGTTACGTGTCGCTCAACACCGGCTACTTCGACGACCATGGCAACATCGGCCCGGCGCTCAAGGACAAGCTCCCGCGTCACGACGCCGCGGTGGGGACGCTGATCGCGGACCTGGCCGACAAGGGCCTCCTCGACGACACGCTCGTCGTCGTCGCCGGCGAGTTCGGCCACACGCCGAAGATCAACAAGGACGCCGGCCGTGATCACTGGCCGCAGGCCCAGAGCATCCTGCTCGCCGGCGGCGGCTACCGCCACGGGCAGGTGATCGGCAGCACCAACGACAAGGCGGAGCACCCGACGTCGCGCAGGATCGGCGTCGAGGACTTCTGCGCCATCGTCTACCACTCGCTGGGGCTGAAGATCGACGACACGATCGTCGACCTCAACGGTCGGCCGACGCATCTGGTCCCCGGCGGCGAGGTGCCCAAGGAACTGCTGTAACGCAGAAAAAGCCTTCCCTGGCCTTTTTTTGCTTGGGACACCCCCGAAAAATCCGAGGTTTTTCAGGGGTGTCTGCCGCCGCATCCCGCGGCGGATCGCTTTTGCCAAGGCCCGTAGGTCGAGGCCGGGCCTACCGCGGCTCGTCGGGCTCCAGTGCCGCGCGCCCGATCTCCTCGCCGTCGAGGAGGAGGAGCGCCCCCTCCGGCAGCACGGGGTGGAACTCGAGCCGCCGCGGACGATCGTCACCGGTGCCGAGATCGAGCGCCACCGGGAGCGCCCCCCGGACGGCCGCCGAACGTCCCTCGCGCTCCAGCCGCACCGACCGGCCGGCGAACTCCCGCCGGAACGCCGCGAAGGCCGCGTCGTCGCAGCCCTCGAGGAGCTCGAGATCGAGTCCGAGGAGCATCCCCCGATCGGGCACGCCCCGGGCGAAGGTGGCGGTGAGGCGCCGGACCTCGGGCCTGTCGCCGTCGGCGACGAACCGCACCCCCTCGGCACGGAGGTCGGCGTCCGCCGGGGCGAGGAACCGCACCCCGAGGGCGCAGTCCCCGCCGCGGAGAAAGACCACCGTGTCGGCGGGGAGCGTGACCCCCGGCTCGAGCGGTCCCTCGGTCGACCAGACGCGGCTCCGCGCCGGCACGAGGAGATGCGCCTCGAGGCGGTCGAGACGGGACGGATCGACGGCGAAGGGCGCCCGCCGCGGATCGAGCAGCCACAGGGCCGTCACGTGCGGACCGGCCTGCGAGGAGACGAGATAGGGGCGGAGATGGCGGGCCTTCGCCGGACCACCCGCGGCGTCCGACTCGCGCACGACGCCGTAGGGATCGCCGACTCCGTCGACGACGAGCGTGACGTTCGGCGCCCGCCATGGCGCGTCGCCGTCCGCCGGACCGTCGTCGTCGGCCGGCGGCATGTTCACGAGCAGCGTCTTGTCCTCGCCGCCGCGGCCCTCGCCGGCGACGCCGATCGACGCCCTGCGCCCGACCCAGTCGGTGATCCGCTGCCAGGGCCGCTCCCCCGTCCGCTCCACCACGAACCGCGGCCGGCGCCCCACGACGTCGTCGCGGAGGCTTCCCGGCGGCTCCCAGCGGCAGGCGCCGCGGTAGACGTGCAGCCCGTCGCGCGGGGCCCGCGGCAGCCACCCGGCCCCCTCCGTCCGCGGCGCGACGACGAGCCAGCCGGCATCGACCAGGTGCTCGTCGCCGTAGCCGCGGCCCCACAGCCAGTCGTAGTCGCGCGACCTGGGGCCGGAGAGTCGCTGCGCGGCGGGGAGCCAATGACAGGCGACGCTCCTCCAGAGGTACTCGAGCGTCGCCTCCGCCTCGACGCGCACCTCCCACGCCGGCGCGTGATCGGCGACGAGCGCGAGACAGTCCAGATCGATCCCCAGATAGGTCGGCGAGAGGAACTCGGTCACGCCCCGGTCGGAGGTGAAGGCGCGCCAGTCGCGCCACGCCGCCGCTGCGTCGCCGCGCGTGGCGAGGATCTGCGCCAGCAGCCCGAGCTGACGCGGCAGG
>CAZMOU010000002.1:13803-68273 GCA_964567835.1 uncultured Chitinophaga sp.
AGGACGGATCGAGGGCGAGGAGGTTCCAGGCACGGAGGAGGGCCATGTTCGTGTACCCGGGCTCGACGCGGTGGCGGCGCACCGCGGGAAGCACGTCGCGCGCCATGGCGTCGACGAGTTCCCTCGCGCGGGGTGACAGGCGTCGTCCCCCGGGGCGGGGGACGAGCAGCCCCTCGTCCTCGAGCCGCAGCATGGCGAGCAGTTGCGCCGCGAACTCACAGGCGTTCGTGTCGGTGACGCCCCGGTCCCCCAGGCGCCAGCGGAAGTTCCCCGCCTGTTCGTCCCCGGGATCGGTCACCTGCATCGACCGGGCCACCCCGAGGGCCTCCTCGACCGCGGCGGCGTTCCACCCGCGCCCCGCGGCCTCGAGCGCGAAGCGGAGCACGCCGCGGATGCCGAGATCGGCCCCGCGCCGCGCGAGGATGGCCCCCTGGGCCTCGAGCGCCCGCGCGCCGATCACGGGGCCGGTCTCGCGGCGCACGCGGATGGCGCGGAAACGCGCCGGCCCGCCGTGGTTCTGGAGCGCGACGTAGCCCGAGAGGGGCTTGGAACGGAGCGCGGGATGCTCCTCCTGGTCGACGTCGTGGAGGAGACGGCCGTTCATCACGACGCGGATCCGCGTGCCGATCATCGACACCTCGAGCGCGTTCCACTCCCCCGTGGGCCGCAGCGAGTTCTCGCGCGGCGCCAGATAGCGGTAGAGCGCGCCGGAGGAGTGCGTCGACGGCGGACCACCCGCGTCGTCGATCAGCTGCAACTCGTACCCGCGGATCGAGGGGCGGGTGGCCCGCGAGCGGCGCCGGTCGAAGACGCCGGTGCGCAGGCCGATGCCGGAATTGCACGGCTTGCCGTCGGCACGTGCATCGAGACGGAACTCGAGGCGGAGGGTGAAGTCGGCGAGCGCTTCGCGCGCCCAGCGGAGGAAGCCGAAACCGAGGCCGTCGCAGGCGATCTCCCCGTCCTGCACGCTCCACACCGCCCGGCCGTCGGCGTGGACCTCGGAGTCGGCGTGCGATTCGACCACCCACCCGTCGAGCGACCGGCCGTCGAAGAGATCCTCGAAGCCCTCCTCGGCGCCCGCCGCCGTCGGCATCGTCGACCACACGAGAACGAGTGCGGCGAGTCGCGCCCTGATCCGATCCAGGGCCGGGAGGTCTCCGCGAGTCACCCGGATCACACGCAATCCTCGCAGCGGCCCTTGAGGAGCACGTGACTCACGGTACCGATCCGCGGCCCCGTGGCGCGTTCCGACTTCCGCGTCGCCGGGTCACGGGGCGAGAGCTGCACGTCGACGTCGGCGAGACAGGCGATCGATCCGCATTGCGTGCAGACGAAGTGGGGATGGTCCTCCCCCGGGGAACCATCGGCACCTCTCGAGCGGACCTCGAATCGCCACACGTGGTCGCCGACCTCGATCCGCGAGACGATTCCCGCCTCCGTCAGCTCGACGAGATTCCGGTACACGGTCGCCTTGTCGAACCCCGAGCCACCGACGCCTCGGGAGAGTTCGGCGGCGATCTCCGCGTGCGTGACCGGCCCGACCGCGCCCACGAGGCGGTGAAGCACCGCGATCCTCGCCGGGGTACACCGCAACCCTGCGGCACGGATCGTCTCCCGCACCTGCGCGTATGGATCGCTCGAGGTCGCTCGGCGGCGGGAGCTGCGAGTCATCCCGGCAGCTTACCACGCATCGCGGCCCTTCCCGGCGGCGGCGGCCGATCACGGCCGCCGCCCGTCGAGAACGTGTGTTTCCCCCGGTGCTCGCCCCGGTGGCGCCGGACGGGGCGACGTCCGGGACACCGTCAGGGTGTGGGGATGCCTGCCTGCCCCGATTTGCACATGCATAGCCATATCACGAGACTTTAATTTGCACGTGCAACTGTTGTGCATTCAGATTCCCCAGGCAGGCCTTCCCATGAAAAACCCCTCCCCCATCCCCCGTGCACGCCGGGCCTTCTCGCTCGTCGAGCTGCTCGTCGTGGTGGCGATCATCGGCACCCTCGTGGGGCTGCTCCTTCCCGCCGTCCAGGCGGCCCGGGCAGCGTCGCGGCGCACCCAGTGCGCCAGTTCGATCCGGCAGGTCGGCATCGGCATCCTCCATTACGCCGACTCCCACAACGGCCGTTGGCCCGAGACGACGCACACCGTGGAGCCGGACCCCGTCAGCGGGACCTTCACCCGCGCCTGGATCGAGGCGGTGGGGCCGTACGTCGAGCGTGTCGACGCGATCCGCATCTGTCCCGACGACCCTCTGGCCGACCAACGCCTCCGCTCGCGTCTCACCAGCTACACGCTCAACGGCTGGCTGTCGTCGGAAGCGAGGCCGTCGTTCGCCCGTCTGCGGACGATCACCGAGAAGACGAAGTCGATCCTCGCCTTCGAACTCTCCGAGAAGAAGGGCTTCGACGATCCCTACGCCGACCACGTCCATTCCTTCGACTGGTTCACGACGTCGCGCAAGAACCGACGCACGGTGTTCCAGGGGGTGTCGAACGAGATCGCGGTACGCCGGCACCTCGGTGCCGCGCACTACCTCTACGCCGACGGCCACGTGGAGGCGATCGCCGAGGACCAGATCGCCCGCTGGTGTGAGCCCCCTTGGCAGGACCCGGAGTTCTCCCGTCCCCGTTGAAAGCCCCGGGACTTCCCCACCCGGGGAGTCCTCTTCACCCCCCCTGCGGAGTCACCGTCATGCGCTCATCGCACGTCCCGATCCACCGTTTCCTGGCCACCCTCGTCGCCGCCGCCGGGGCCTTCGCCGCCGCGCCTTCCCGCGGCGGAAGCCTGGGACACGCCGACCTCGTTCCCTATCTGTCCTCGGGTCGGATCCTGACCGGCGCGCATTCCGATCTCGACGGCATCACCGTCGAGTCGCAGCAGGTCTTCGGCTACGACTTCGGCGAGGATCCGAACGATCCGTGGTTCATCGGCGATCCCGGCTTCAACAACGGCGCCGCCTTCACCGCGAACTTCCCCAATGCCGGCGCCCTGCCGGCGTCCAAGGTCCTCTCGATCGCCGTCGCCGCCGGGAGTTACGGGCCGCTGCATTACTGGGACGGCACCGGCCCGGTGGACTTCACGCCCGTCGGCGGGGGAGTGGAGATCAACCTCAACAAGGGCTCGAACAATCTCCGCATCGGCGCCACCACGCTCTCCGGGAGCCTCTCGGTCGGGACGACGACCTCCGCGGGGCGGATTCACCAGCATGCCGAGACGAGCATCGGGACCGGTGGCAGCGGATCGGGCTTCGCCAGCCTCGGTGCACCCGATGGCCTCTACGCGTTCGGCCTGGTACTCATGGCGGGGGGCTTCGTCTCCGACCCGGTCTACGTGGTCTACAACGTGAACATGTCGGAGGAGATCCACGAGCAGGGCATGGCCTGGTACGAGGTGCACGCCGTCCCCGAGCCCTCCACGATGTCGCTCTCCGCGGCCGGGTTGCTCCTCCTCGCCGGCCTGCGCCGGGCCGCAGGGCCGCTCCTGCGCCGCCGCACCGTCTGATCACCCCCCCCTCGGCCGGGCGGGATCTCCACCGCCCGCCCGGTCGATGGCGGGGGCATTCGTCACGGACGCCCTGACAACTGGTCAAAGGACCAGTGGTCCTCTCCCCCCACGGCGTCTGAATTCCCCGCGAAACATGGCGGCGGAAAAAGTCTCTTGACGATCGATCCCCTCCCGCTACATTCACCCCCCGGTCGCGAGGGGGCCATATGAAGTGGTTCGGCCCGTGACCGGCACAATATATTGCGATAGCGTGCAGATGGAGCTGCTTTCTTCCGATCGCGTGGACCGGGCCGTTTCTGCCGGTTGAATCGTCTCCCGGGCCTCCCCGGTGGTGCGATGCGGTTGATTCCCCCTGGTACCGAAAGTATACGGAAGTACACTTCCGGTATCCCCCCTTTTCGACCCCCGACATCCCTTTTCCGTCCCCCGCAGGAGCTCCCCATGGCCGCGTTCGAGCCGACCGCCGGTTCCGCCACGACCTACCGTTCCGGCACCGGTGCTTCCGAACCCTCCCGCCAGGGGGAGCCGCGATCGGGGAACCGGCAGCCGCTGTCGGTGAACCCCAGCTTCTGCCCCACCGACGCGCAGAGCCCCTTCGACACGACCGAGTGGGAATTGCGCACCGCGGCGATCAAGGGGGAGGACGGGAAGGTCCTGTTCGAGCAGACGGCCTGCGAGATCCCCGCTTCCTGGAGCCAGCTGGCCACCAACGTCGTGGTCAGCAAGTACTTCTACGGCGAGATCCACACCGCCGAACGGGAGCACTCCGTCAAGCAGCTCGTCCACCGCGTCGCCCGCACCATCGCCGACTGGGGCATCGCCGACGGCTACTTCGCCTCGAGCGCGGACGGCGAGAACTTCTACCGTGATCTCTGCTGGCTCTGCATCCACCAGCACGGCGCCTTCAACTCGCCGGTGTGGTTCAACGTCGGGTTGTGGAACCAGTACGGCGTGAAGGGCGCGCCCTGCAACTGGCGCTGGGACGAGGCCCGCCGCGACGTGGTGATGCCGGAGAACCCCTACGAATACCCCCAGGGGAGCGCCTGCTTCATCCAGAGCGTGCAGGACAACATGGAGGACATCATGGAGCTCGCCCGGAGCGAGGCGATGCTCTTCAAGTTCGGCTCCGGCACCGGCACCGACCTCTCCACGCTCCGCAGCCAGCGCGAGAAGCTCGCCGGCGGCGGCAAGCCCTCGGGTCCGCTCTCGTTCATGCGGGTCTACGACCAGGTCGCCGCGGTGGTGAAGAGCGGCGGCAAGACGCGCCGGGCCGCCAAGATGCAGTCGCTGAAGATCCACCACCCCGACGTGATGGAGTTCATCGAGTGCAAGGCGAAGGAGGAGAACAAGGCCCGCGTGCTCATCGAGAAGGGGGGCTACGATCCGAACTTCAACGGCGAGGCCTACAGTTCGATCCTCTTCCAGAACGCCAACCTCTCCGTGCGCCTCACGGACGACTTCATGCAGGCGGTGGAGCGCGACGACACCTGGAGCACCCGCTGGGTCACCGACCCGGCGAAGGCCGGCCCCTCGTGGAAGGCGCGAGACGTCCTCGGGCGGATGGCGGAGTGCGCCTGGCAGTGCGGCGATCCGGGCGTCCAGTACGACACCACGATCAACCGCTGGCACACCTGCCCCAACTCGGGCCGGATCAACGCGAGCAACCCCTGCTCCGAGTACATGTTCCTCGACGATACCGCCTGCAACCTGGCGAGCGTGAACCTGATGAAGTTCCGCCGGGCCGACGGCACCTTCGACGTCGATCGTTTCTCGGCCGCCTGCCGGATCTTCTTCGTGGCCCAGGAGATCCTCGTCGACCATGCCAGCTACCCGACGAGGAAGATCGCCCGCAACAGCCACCTCTACCGGCCGCTGGGCCTGGGCTACTCGAACCTCGGCAGCCTCCTCATGGCCGACGGGCTGGCCTACGACAGTGACGCCGGCCGGGGCCTGTGCGGCGCCCTGACGGCGATCCTCCACGGGTCCGCCAACCGCACGAGCACGGAACTCGCCGCGGCGGTCGGCCCCTTCGAGGGCTTCGCCGCCAACCGCGAGCCGATGCTCGGCGTCATGCAGATGCACCGGGACGCCGTCGACCGGATCGATCCGGCCTGCCCGGCGTACCTCCGGGACGCCGCCCGGCGCCTGTGGGACGACGTCCTCGAGCAGGGCCGGCGCCACGGCTTCCGCAACGCCCAGGCGACGGTGCTGGCCCCCACCGGCACGATCAGCTTCCTCATGGACTGCGACACGACGGGCATCGAGCCCGACATCGCCCTGGTGAAGTACAAGCAACTCGCCGGCGGCGGCATGCTCAAGATCGTCAACCAGACCGTGCCGCTGGCCCTGCGGACGCTCGGCTACGACGAGCCGACGGTGGAGTCGGTCCTGGCCTACATCGACAAGAACGACACGATCGAGGGTGCCGCGGGGCTCCAGGAGAAGCATCTCCCGGTCTTCGACTGTGCCTTCAAGCCGCGCCTCGGCAAGCGGTCGATCGAGTGGCAGGCCCACGTGAAGATGATGGCGGCGGCCCAGCCCTTCATCTCCGGCGCCATCTCCAAGACGGTGAACATGCCCCGCGAGACGACGCCGGCGGAGGTCGGCGGAGCCTACATGGAGGGCTGGCGGATGGGGCTCAAGGCCCTGGCCATCTACCGTGACGGTTCGAAGGAGAGCCAGCCGCTCAACACCGGCACGGAGGCCGACAAGGCCGCCGCCAAGGTGACCGCCGCCCCGCGGCGCGAGCGGCTCCCCGACACGCGGCGGAGCATCACCCACAAGTTCAACGTCGGCGGCCACGAGGGCTACATCACCGTCGGCCTCTACGACGACGGCCGTCCGGGAGAGCTGTTCATCACCATGGCGAAGGAGGGGAGCACGATCGGCGGCCTGATGGACGCCTTCGGCACCGCCGTGTCGATGAGCCTCCAGTACGGCGTGCCCCTCGAGGTGTACGTGAAGAAGTTCTCGCACACGCGCTTCGAGCCGTGGGGATACACGAAGAATCCCGACATCCCCGTGGCCAAGAGCCTCGTCGATTACCTCTTCCGCTGGCTCGGCAACGAGTTCATCCCCGGATTCCGTGAGGCCAACCGGCCGGGTGGGCACCATGCCCCCGCCGCCGGGTCGGGCGAAGCGGCCGCCGACGGAGACGCGGAAAGCGAGCGTGTGCCCGCCGCCACGAAGGCGAGCGGGCTGGCCGACGGGCAAGGAAAGGCCCTGGTCAACGGTTCCAACGGCAGCCACGGCGCGGCTGTCACCCGCGGCGCCCCGAAGACGGCGTCGGCCGGCGCGGCAGGGTCGCCCAAGCCCTCCGCGAAGGCCGCCGCCGAGGCCTCGGCCAAGCGGCTCGAGCAGGCGGGGGTGATGGTGCTCGACCCGGGCGGGAGCCTCGGGGACAGGCAGTCGCAGTTCGCCAAGTTCCAGATCGACGCCCCGGTCTGCGACAATTGCGGGGCGATCACCGTCCGCAACGGCAACTGCTACCTCTGCCATAATTGCGGCAACAGCATGGGGTGTTCCTGACCCCTCTCCGCCCGAGCCAGTGCACCGCGGCGGGGCCCCGTGCCGCACGGGACCCCGCCGCATGCTTTTCATTCCGACCCGCGGGTCCGCTCCCCGGCCGCTCTGGATCGTTCCGGCGGCCTGCGTGGCCCTCTGGGCCCTCGGCGGCGCTCCGGTCGCGGAGTCCCCCGCGGCCGACGACGCCGTCGAGAACTCCGAGCACGCCGGCGACCCGCTCCCGACGGAGGCGGCCCTGGCGGCCGTCGCATGCCGGCTGCCGGCGACGGTGTCGCTGTTCGCCGCCGAGCCTGCGATCCGCAATCCCGTCGCCGCGACGGTCGATGCCTCCGGCCGGCTCCTCGTCGCGGAACTGGTCACCTACGCCGAGAAGCCGCTCAAGACCGATCCACGCTTCCGTGACCGGGTGGTGATGCTCGAGGACGCCGACGGCGACGGCACCGCCGACAGGCGCGCGGTCCTGGTGGACGGCCTCGAGACGCTCGCGAGCGTCTCGGTCGGCCGCGGCGGCCTGTGGCTCCTCTGCCCGCCACGGCTCCTCTTCATCCCGGGCGGCCACCTGCCGCCGCCCGGCTGGCCCGACGCGCCCGACCTGGCCGAGGCCGCCCGACGGCGCGGCACCGCGCGCGTCGTCCTCGACGGGTTCACCGTCTCGCCATCGAGCCATCACACGTTCGCAAGCGGCCTGGCCTGGGGCCCTGACGGCTGGCTCTACGGGCGCGCGGGGGCGAGTTCCCCCGGCGAGATCGGGGCGCCCGGCTGCGACGCCTCCGCGCGCGTGCCGCTCCGCGGTGGGATCTGGCGCTACCACCCCGAGCGGAAGGTCTTCGAGGCGCTCTGCCACGGGACGACGAACCCCTGGGGGCTCGACTGGGACGACCGCGGCGCGGGCTTCTTCACCAACACCGTCAACGGCCACCTCTGGCGGCTCCTTCCCGGTGCCCACTTCGCGCGGTCCCACACCGTCGAGCCGAACGCGTTCGTCACCGACCCCCTCGGGCCCTGCGCCGACCACGACCACTTCGACTCGACCCGTCACTGGACCGAATCGCGGGACGGCCGGGCGATCGCCCATGGCGGTGGACACGCCCACGCCGGCTGCCTGATCGTTCCCGAGGAGCCGGGGTGGCCGGCGGCGCTCCGCGGCCGGCTCCTCACCCTCAACCTCCACGGCCGCCGGATCAACGTCGACCGGCTCGACGCCACTCCCGGCGGGATCGTCGGCCGCCACGAGGAGGATCTGGCCACCTTCGGCGATCCCTTCTTCCGGGGCACCGATCTGGTGGAACTTCCGCGGCGCGCCTTCGCCGTCCTCGACTGGTCCGACACCGGCGAATGCCACGAGGGCACCGGCGTCCACCGCACGAGCGGACGGATCTACCGCTTCGATCTCTCCGCGTCCGACACCCCCGCGCCGCCGGTCGCCGTCGGCACCGACCTCGCCACGCTCGGCGCCGCGGCGCTCGTCGGCCTCCTCTCGGCCGACCGCTGGCACGCCCGGATGGCGATCCGCCTCCTCGCCGACCGTCACGCCGCCGGCGAGGCGCAGGGCGAACTCGGGGGCGTCGTGCCGACGCTCGACGAGCTCCTCGACCACGGGGCGGACGTCGCCGTGCGTCTGCGCGCCCTGTGGGCCCTGTGGGCGCTCGAGGCGATCGACGAGCCGCGCCTGTGGGGCTTGCTCGACGACGCCGAGCCGGCGGTGCGCGTGCAGGCGATCCGGCTCCTTTCCGACGCCTGGCCGATCGACACGGTCCTCGGGCGGAGGCCCGCGACCGAGCCGCGCGTGCGCGGGTTCACGCTCGACGCCCTCGAACGGCTCGCGACGGCCGAGACCGACCCCGAGGTCCGGCTGGCGGTGGCCTGCGCGCTTCCGCGCCTGCCCGCGGTCCATCGGGCACGGCTCGCCCGGGCGCTCGTATCGGCGACGGAACCGGCTTGCGGCGAAGCGGCGGATGCCGGCCCCGACTTCGGCCCCACGGAGGCGGCCCCGTTGGCCCCCGGCGGCGCCCAGCGCGATCTCGGGGCGATGCTCTTCGTCGGGCTCCTCCCGGCGATCCCGCTCGATCCGGAGGGGATCGTCGCCGTCTGGAACGCGGCGTGCGTCCCCGGCGCCGGGGCGTCCCACTGGCCCGGCCCGCGCCGTTCGATCGCACGCCGTCTGACCGCCGCCGATGCCGCGCCCGCCCTGCCGCGTCTCCTCGAGGCGGCGGCCGGCGAGGGGGCCGCCGGCCTCGACGATTGCCTCGCCGGCCTCCTCGCCGGCTGGCGGGGAAGGCACCGCGTCGAGAGGCCCGCCGGCTGGGACGCCGTCCGCGCCGCGGTCGACGCCGTGCCCCGGGACGATCGGCGGGGCGGGGCGATCGCCGACATGGCCGCCCGGCTCGAGGCCCTCTTCGGCGATCCGCGCGGCATCTCGCGTCTCGCCGCCGCCGCCCGGGATCGGTCGCTGCCCGCGGAGCGCCGCGCCGCCGCGCTCGACGCGCTGGTCGATGTCCGTGCCGCCGACGCGACGGCCCTGGCCCGGGAGAGCCTCGGCGAGCCGGGCCTCGGGCGTACGGCGATCCGCGGCCTCCTCGCCGCCGGCGAGGAGGCCGACGCCTCCCGGCTCCTCGCGGCCTGGTCCACCCTCGACGACGCCTCGCGCGACGCGGCGCTCGACGCCCTCGCCTCGCGCGGGGCCTGGGGGGCGATGCTCCTCGACGCGGTCGAGCGGGGCGATCTCCCCCGCACCACGCTCACGCCCCTGCTCGCACGGCAGCTCGCCGCCCTGGGGGACGAGCCCCGGGCCCGCGTCGCGACCCTCGTCGGACCGGGCTCGCTCCCGGCGGAGGGACGGGGGCGCGTCGACGCCTGGAAGGCGCGCCTCCGGCCCGAGCGTCTGGCGACGGCCGACGTGGCCGCGGGGCGGGGGGTGTGGGCGAGGCAGTGCGCCGCCTGCCACCGGCTCCACGGCGAGGGGGGAGCCCTCGGCCCCGACCTCACCGGATCGGGCCGCCACGATCTCGACTACCTCCTCACGAACATCGTCACGCCGAGCGCCACGGTCTCTCCCGACTACCGGATGAAGCAACTGGTCCTCGGCGACGGCCGCGTCCTCGCCGGCATCGTCGTCCGCCGCACCGCCGAGGCGATCCTCCTGCGGACACCGACCGGCGAGGAGACGGTCCCCCTGTCCGACGTCGAGGAGACGATCGACGGGGGCGTGTCGCTGATGCCGGAGGGGATTCTCGAGCGGCTCGACGAGCGCGAGGCGGCCGACCTGATCCGGTTCCTGATGGAGCCGTGACGACGAGGCTCACCAGCCGAGCGTGGCCGGATCGACGACCGAATCGCCCGCGCCGAGATCGCGGAAGCGGGCGAAGCGGTGGAAGGTGAGGAAGTTGGCGTCGTGGGCGCTCCTGGCGCCGGCCCCCTCGTCGTCGTACGCCGTCCGGCTCACCGCGAGGAGGTCGTCGCCGTCGAAGATCCAGTCGACGTACTGGAAGGCGTGCCGGGCGACGTCGGGATGCGCCAGGAGGATCGTGCGCTGCTCCCAGTCGCGGAGGTTCGCCGAGCGGAGGAGGACGAGCGTGTTGCGCACCGCCGCCGGCTTCCCCTTGCCGGCGAGGGAAGGGGGCGCGGCGCTCGCGAGCGACCACCACACCGGTTTCCCCGGGGCCGGGTCGCGGCGGATGGCGAACTTCTTCGCTCCCCCCGGAAAGTCGATGAAGCCGGTCGAGGCGTCGAACGAGGCCCTCGTGCCGTCGGCGCCGACACGGACGATCGCCGCCCGCTCCCACTCGCCGGGAGCGAGCGGACCGGCCTCGACGCGGAGGATGTCGAGGACGTTCCCCTCGGCGTCCGCCACGGCGTTGCCCTCGAGCCAGCCGACGAACCGCCCCCCGAGCCAGTCCGGGTCGCGCGGGACGACGTTCGTGAAGCGCCAGCTCGCCCGGTCGAGGAGGTCGCTCTCCACCGGAGCCGAGATCACCACCGGCCCGTAGCGCTTCCCCCATTCGGTGCCGCCGGAGGCGTCCTCGACCCCCCGCCACAACCGTCCGTCGTGCTCGAGCACGGGCATCGGCGCGGTGTGCCACTGCCCCTCGGCGAGCAGCCCGGTCGTCGGCGCGTCGGGGGTGGTCCAGGTGCGGCCGCCGTCGGCGCTGCGCCGGATGACGAGGGGGCCGTGGTGCCGCGTGGGGCCGAGGAGCCAGACGTTCCCGGCATGGACGAAGAGGTTCGACCAGAACGCGCCGTCGATCGTCGCGATCCGCCCCCAGGAGACGCCGTCGTCGGGGCTCGCGAACACGGCCGTGACGGCGCTCGTCCACTCGCTGCTCCCGGGGCCGAAATGATCGTGCGAGGCGAGGAGCGTGCCGTCGGGCAGACGCGCGATCGACGGTGACCCGACGTACTGCCCCCCCTCCGCCGGGAGCCGATCGATCACGACGCCGGGGGGTGCGGCGGACGCCCCGAGCACCATCCCCACCACGGCCGCCGCCGCGCAGCCCGTTCGCCACGTTCCCCGCATCGCATCCTCCCCCGCCGCCGGCTTCAATCGGGCACCGTCACCGTGCAGATCTGGTTGTGTTCCCCCCCCGCCCCGCGATGCCGCCGCACGAACGCCACCGTCCGTCCGTCGGGCGCGAAGACGCACGCCTCCGGACGCGGCTCGGGTCGCACCGCGGCGTCGGTGAGACGCTCGATCGTGCCGTCGCGCATGTCCACCGTGCAGACGCATCCGTCGATGACGCACGCCACCCGGTCCCCCGCCGGGTTCCAGGTGAACGCGCTCGAGACGCTCCCCGCGCCGCGCGTCACCTGCACCGGCGGGCCGCCGAGCGGACCGACGGTGAACAGCCGGACGATCCCCTCGTCGTCGCGGGCCAGGTAGGCGATCCGCGTGCCGTCGGGACTGGAGCGAAGCCAGTGCCGCGGACCCTGCAGCCCCGGGTGGACGCGGTCGGCGGTGAAGGTGAGACGGCGCTGCGACACCCCCGCCGGCGGTCGGGGTCTGGTCCGTGCGCCGCCCGCGATCGGACCGCCGCCACCGGCGAGGTCGAGCGCCCCGGCGGCGTCGGTCACGTCGGGGAGGTCGACGAGAAAGACCTCCGTGACCGGCCGGCCGTCGGAGCCGACGACGGTCCCCTGGAAGGCGAGGGCGCGCCGCTGCCGCGACCCGTCGGCGCGGCGGTATCCGTCGCTCCCCACCCAGGCCTCCTCGCAGGCGCGCGTCACGGCATCGCTGCCCGGGACGGGGGCGTCGTCGAGCTCCGTGACGAGGACGCTCCAGGCGTCGCCGGGATGGTTGCGGGGATGGGTGGCGGGAACCTCCACGCGCCTCCCGCACACGCTCACCCCGACGGCACGGAGGTTGCGCTCGGCGCCGTCCGGCGCGAGGCGCTCGAGGAACGCGTCCTCGTAGGTGAAGCTGACGAGCCGGCCGTCGGGGGAGAACTGGTGCACGTGCGTCCCGCCGCGGAGCGCCCCGGGCGTGAAGGGGGGGACGAGGTCGCGGGCATCGAGTGGCTCGGCGACGCCCGGCCGTCCGCAGCGCACGACCACCCCCCGCCGCCGCGACGCGCCGTAGGACCACTCGGCCGTGGGATGCTCGGGGCCGAGGATGAACACGATCCGATCGTCGACCGGACTCGCCGTGACGACGCCGCAGCAGGCTCCGTGCCGCGACTCGTAGAGCACCTCCGTCCGCCCCGTCGCCACCTCCACGCGCTCGATCCGGCCGCCGTCGAACTCCGTCCCCGCGGCGTCCGAGCGGACGTCGTAGACGATCCAGCCGCCGTCGTGGGTCCAGACACCGGCATTGGTGAGGACGTGGCCGTGGGGTGCGGAGGTGATGCGTCGCTCGTCCATCGCTGCCTGGGCCGGTCGCCGGCCGGGGATCGCCCGGTGCCGACCGTGCCGGCCGGGAGGGGGATTCCGGAAACACGGGCGACCGGGAAATCGACTTGAGCCACCGACCCCATCCTGACGAAACCACCTTCGTCGCCGGAGCGGTCCGGCCGACGCCACCACGGCAGGCCACCGGGGCCCCGCGGTGCAACCGAACTTCGAACACCCGGTCGCCGCGTTCCGTCGGTGGTGCCAAACCCGAAGCGTTGATCCGGATCCTCGAAAAGTCCGGGGCTCGCCCCTGACCCGGTCCGCATCATTCTCGCAGAGATCTACCCCGTTCGCAGGCGGCGACCTGTTCGATCCACGCGGGCCGTGGTGGCGCGAGCCACCACGGCCCGTTCTCTTTTTCCCCGCTCCCGGGCCGTTTGCGACCCGGCTCGTCCCGCCGCTAGCATACGCCCGGTGTCGGGCGCCGCAGGGAGGGATGGCGACGCGGCGGGTCGGCGTGTCTCCGACGCCCGGATCGTGACCGACCTCCTCGGCACCGTCGATCCCGGCCCCCGACATGTCCCGTCAACGAGGTGTCCCTTGCGACGATTCCGTGCGCTTCTGGCCGTCACGCTGGCCGCCTGGCTCCCCATCGACGCCGCCGTGGCCGGCTGGTGGCACCGCCACCATCCCCACCCGATGCCGTTCGTCCCCGGGCCGATGCTCCCCTGCGGCGCTCCTCCCGCGCCCTGGGCCGGCTGGGGTGGTGCCGTCGTCATCGACGACCGTCCGCTCCATCCCCCCATGCCGGTCTTCTCCGCCCCGGCGCCGACGATCGTGGTGGGGCATGCCGTGGAGACGATCCATGGCCATCCGCTGCACTTCGCGGAGGTCCCGGCGGGCGGAATCGTGGTGGAGGGATCGACGACCGGGGAATGGCCCACCTCCTGCGAATGTGATTCCGGCGAGGTCGTGGTGACCGGCGATGCCTTCCCCGTGTCGTCCGAGCACGCCGTCACGGTCGTCCCGATCGAGGTCGAAGCGGGCCTTCCCGCGGAGGCGTCCGGGGCGGTCGTGATCGACCACGGGACGGAGCCGGCGACGGCGACGGCACCGTCGCGGCAGGTGGAGACGGCGCCCGAGGCGCCGACCCCGCTCGAGATCCCCGACACCCGCGCCCCGGAGATCGCCCCCGCCCCGGAGACCGTGGCACCCGCCGGCAGCGCACCCGACTCGGTCCTCGAGCCCTGGGAGCCGACGACGGTGCAGGGCGAGAGCGGTGCCGCCGCGCTCGACGACGAAGGCTTCGAGCCACCGGCCGACGCCGCGATGGAGGCGACCGACGAGACCGCCGAGACGATGGAGGAGGAGGGCTTCGAGGCGCCCGCGCCCCGCCCCGCTCCCCCCGCCCGGCCGCGGAACCTCTTCGACGAGGTGCCGCAGCGCGAGGTCCCCGCCGACCCCCCCGCGGGGGAGACGCCGCCGGCCGACGCGTTCGAGGCCCCGGCGGACGACGATGGCTTCGGCATCCCGGACGAGCCCCCGATGGACGAGGCACCCCCCGAGTTCCCGGCCGACGAGCCGACGATGGACGACCCGCCGGCCGACGAGGGAGGCTTCGAGGGTCCGGCCGACGAGCCGATGGACGACGGGGGGGAGCCGATGGACGAGGAGGGGGTCCCCGCCGACGACGCGCCCCCCGCGGACGAGCCGGAATCCGCCGATCCGTTCGATTCCAGTTCCATCCGCACGCCCGACGAGCCGTCGCGGACGTGGCGCGACGACACCGGCCGTCATTCCACCGTGGGGCGGCTGGTGGAGATCCGCGCGGGTCACGTGCGGATCCTCAAGGCCAACGGTCGCCACACGACGGTGCCGATGGAGCGGCTCTCCGCCGCCGACCGGCGCCATGTGGCCGGTGTCAGGCAGGCGACGACCGTCCGCCCCGCGACCGGCGACACCGCCGGGATCCGGTGAAGATCGCCCGGATCCGCCCCTGCATCACCACCCTGCCCCGGCATCCCCGGGGCAGGGTGGGATCTGTCGCTGACGACCGGCACGGGGCGCATCAGCGCTCGTCGAGCACCGCCACCGATTCGAACGACTTGCCCTCGAGCATCTCGAGCGACGCACCGCCGCCGGTCGAGACGTGGCTCACCTTGTCGGCGTAGCCGAGCTGTTCGACGGCGGCCGCCGAATCGCCGCCACCGATGATCGTCACCGCGCCGGTGGCGGTGGCCGCGGCGACCGCCTCGGCGACGGCCCTGGTGCCGGCGTCGAACGGGGGCATCTCGAAGACCCCCATCGGCCCGTTCCACACCACCGTGCCGGCGGAACGGATGATGGAGACGTACCGCGCGGCGGTCTCCGGCCCGATGTCCAGGCCCTCGAATCCATCGGGGATCTCCCCCGCCCTCACCACCTGCCTGCGCGCGGTGGGGGAGAAATCGTCGGCGCAGTGCGTGTCGACCGGAAGGACGAGTTTCGTGCCGCCCGAGGCGAGGAGCTGCCTGGCGAGATCGACCTTGTCGGGCTCGACGAGCGACTTCCCCGTCCTCCCCCCCTGCGCCAGCGAGAAGGTGTAGGCCATCGCCCCGCCGATCAGGACGTGGTCGCAGATCCCGAGCAGGTTGGTGATCACGTCGATCTTGTCCGACACCTTCTTGCCGCCGAGGATCGCCACGAAGGGGCGCCGCGGACGGCCGATGGCGTCGGCCAGGTACGTGATCTCCTTCTCCACGAGGAATCCCACCACCGCGGGCTTCCCGTCCCCCTTCATCGCCACCGGGACCGCGTGCATGCTCGCCTCGGTGCGGTGGCAGGTGCCGAAGGCGTCGTTGACGTAGCCGTCGGCGAGGGCCGCCAGACCGGAGACGTAGGCGGCGTCGTCCCCCTTCTTCTCCCCCTTGTTGAAGCGGACGTTCTCGAGGAGGAGGACACCGCCCGCCGGCAGCGTCGCGAGCTTCGCATGGCTGTCGGGGCCACCGGTGTCGGAGGCGAGGGTCACCGGCGAGCCGAGCAGTTCGCCGAGGCGCTTCGCGACCGGAGCGAGCGAGAAGGCGGGCTCGTGCCCCTTGCCGGCGGGGCGGCCGAGGTGCGACATGAGCACCGCCCGGCCGCCGCGGTCGATGATCGAGCGGATCGTCGGCAGCGCCATGCGGATGCGGCGGTCGTCGGTGATCGCGCCGGAGTCGTCCTGGGGAACGTTGAAATCGACGCGCACAAGCAGCGTCCTGCCCCGGGGATCGACGTCGGCGACGGTCTTCTTCGGCATGGAGGGGTCCTCTGGGAGGGCGGAGGGGGTGGGCTTCGACGGGACGGGGTCGTCCCGCCCGTTGCCGCCGAATGTACCACCCGCCGCCGCCGCCCCGTCATGCCCGTCAGCCGAGGATGGGAAGCACGCGCCCCTCGTCGAGGAGGCCGTAGGGACGGCCGAGGGCGTCCTGCTCCTCGAGGTCGCGGATCCCCATCGCCTCGTAGACCGTGCGGACGACGTCGCCGGGCATCACGCGCTCCTCCGGGTACTCCCCCCGGGGGTCGGTGCGGCCGTGGACGGTGCCGCCGCGGACGCCGCCCCCGGCCATCACGACGCTCATGCAGGCGGTCCAGTGGTCGCGACCGGCGCCGGAGCGGCCCCCGGAGCGCGGGTCGCCGATGCGCGGCTTGCGCCCCATCTCGCTCGACACGACCAGGAGCGTGGTGTCGAGCAGGCCGCGGTCGGCCAGGTCGGCCACGAGCCCGGCGAACGCCCGGTCGAACTCGGGGAGGAGATTCTCCTTCAGGCAGGCGAAGTTGTTGGCGTGGGTGTCCCAGCCGCCGCCGCTGGCGCACTTCTTCGACACCGTCTCGTCCTCCTCCGACCAGAAGACGGTCACGAACGGCACCCCCGCCTCCACCAAGCGCCTCGCCATGAGCAGGCTCGTGCCGTTGATCGAAGGTCCGTAGAGGGCGCGGACGTGCTCCGGCTCGCGTCCGATGTCGAAGGCGCCGGCGGTCCCGGACGCCGAGAGGAGATCGAAGGTGCGCTGCTGCTGTCGCGTGTAGTCGCCGATCGACGCCTCGTGGTCGAGCACCCGGCGCAGGCCGTCGAGGCTGTCGAGGAGCCCGCGTCGATCGGCGAGCCTGGCGGCCCCGGCGGCGTCGAACGACAGGTCGGGGACGGTGAAGCGCATCGGGTCGGAGAAGTTCCCCTCGAGGAAGAAGGGGTCGTGCTCCGGCCCGAGCCGGCCGGCGAACTGGCCGGGCCGCGTGTAGGGGGGCTTGCTCGGGCGGTAGGGGAGCGTGAACGTCTGGGGGAGCGCCGGATGGAGCGGCCGCCGCGACCCGACCACGCACCCCATCGACGGCCAGTCGTCCCCCATCGGACGGCGGTCGTTGCCCATCGTGCGGAAGGTCTGGTCCGGGGCGTGGCCGGTGAGGTTGAAGTAGTACCCGGCGTGATGGTCGCCGGTCGCGAGCCCAGCGTCGGTGACGCCGTGCACGAGGGCGAGGTGATGCCCCTGCCGCGCCGTGAGCGGCAGGTGCTCGCAGATCGCCAGGCCCGGGGCGGTGGTGGCCACGGGGCGGAAATCGCCCCGGAACTCGAGCGGCGCTTCCGGCTTCATGTCCCACATGTCGACGTGGGAGGACCCGCCGCAGAGGAAGAAGAGGATCGTCGAGCGGGCCCGCGCGCCGGACGGCGCAGCGGCGGCGCCGGCTCCCGCACCCGACGTCGACAGCCCGACAAGACCGGTGGCCGACGCCCGCACGAGGGCGCGCCGGGAACAGCGTCCGCGGCCCGGAAAGACCGGTCTGGCTGCCTGGTGACCGCTCATCGCTTCGCTCCCCGCAATCGCCCCCCTGACCCGTGGAGGATACCCGGCGGACGGGCCCGGGGGGAGGCCGCGCGGAGGGTCACCCGATCCCCACCACCGCCTTGATCACGCCGCTGGCCGGGTCGAGGAGGGATGGAAACGTGGCGATCGTCTCGTCGAAGGGGATGCGGTGGGTGATCCAGGGGGCGGTGTCGATCGCCCCCTCCTCGATCGCCCCGATGATCCTGGCGAAGTCGGCCGAGAGGGCGTTGCGGCTGGCGAGGACCGACAGCTCGCGGCGGTGCATCACCGGGGCGTGCGGGAAGGTCACCTCCGCCTGCGTGATGCCCACGTAGACGAGTCGGCCGCCGAAGGCACAGAAGGCCAGCGCCCCACCCATGCTCGCGGCGCTGCCGGTGGCGTCGACCACCACCTCGCAGAAGCGTCCGTCGGTCAGGGCTCGGATCGTCTCCACGTCCGCATCCCCGCCGGTGGCGAGCACCGTTTCGGCGATCCCCATCGAATCGCGCACGAAGGCCAGCCGCGCCGCGACCCGGTCCATGACGATCACCCGCGCCCCCGAGAGCCTCGCGAACTCGACCACCGAGAGACCGATGGGCCCCGCGCCGATGACGAGGACCGTCTCCGCCGCGGTCGGTCGGCCGCGGTCGACGGCATGGCACCCGATGGCGAGCGTCTCGACCAGGGCGTTCTGCTCGTGCGTCAGCCGGGGCGAGCGGTGGAGCTTCCGCGCCGGCACGGTGAACAGTCGCCGCAGCCCCCCGTCGCAGTGGACGCCGAGCGTCTGATGACGCTCGCAGCAGTTGGTGAGCCCGCGGCGGCAGGAGTGGCACTCCCGGCAGTTGATGTACGGCTCGACGCAACACCGGTCCCCCGGGGAGACGTCGCCGACGCCCGGGCCGACCGCGACCACCTCGACACCGAGTTCGTGGCCCGGGATCCGCGGGTAGCTGAAGTAGGGCATCTTGCCGAGATACCCGCCGTAGTCGGTGCCGCAGATGCCCACGGCACGGACGCGGACGACCGCCTCCCCCGCGCCCGGCGCGGCGGGCTCCGGGATGTCGATGACGCGGAACGATCCGGGCTTCTCCAGCTCGAGCGCTTCCATGGCGATTCCTCCGGCGATCGACCCGCTCAATCGGTCCCGAGACCGTACACGCGCACCGCGTTGCCGCCGCGGATCGCCGCCTGCTCGTCGGGGGAGAGCCGGGCGAGGAAATCGTCGACGATGCCGACCACGTCCCCGTACGGCGCCGAGAGCGTGCACACCGGCCAGTCGCTCCCGAAGAGGAGCCGGCGCGGCGAGAAGGCCTCGAGCGCCGCTTCCATGTAGGGGACGAAGTCGGCACGCTTCCACTTCCCCCACGCCGCCTCCGTCACCATCCCCGAGAGCTTGCAAGAGACGTTCGGCGCGGCGGCGAGGGCCTCGAGATCGGCCCGCCAGGGATCGAACACCCCCTCGCGGATCCGCGGCTTGGCGAGGTGATCGAGGACGAACGGCTGCTCCGGAAAGCGCCGCACCAGCTCCGCGGCCGCGGGGAGCTGGACGGGGTAGAGGAGCAGGTCGTAGACCAGTCCGTGGGCCGCCAGGCGGCCGATGCCGCGCATGAACGCGTCGCCGAGGAGGAAGCGCGGGTCGGGCTCGTCCTGGACGACGTGCCGCACGCCGACGAACTTCGGCCGGGGGGCCAGCTCCGCGAGCTGCCGATCGACCTCGTCGCTCCGCAGGTCGACCCACCCCACGACGCCGCGGATGAGGGGGGAAGCGGCGGCGAGATCGAGCAGAAAGCGGCTCTCCTCGAGCGACTGGCGGGCCTGCACCGCCACGGTGCCTCCGACGCCGGCGGCTGCGGCGAGGGGGGCGAGGTCGGCCGGCAGGTGGTCGCGTGCCAGCCGCTCCATCCCCGCGCCGATCCACGGATACTCCGCCGCGGAATAGTTCCAGAAGTGCTGGTGGGCGTCGATGCGCATCGCCGGAGTCTCCGAGGGTCGGCGGTCAGTTGTTCTCGGGGAGACCCTCGAGGTGGCCGACGTTCTTCACCGGCGCGAAGATCCGCTGCACGTCGGCCAGGAGCGCCTCGTCGAGCGGCTCCGCGGCCCAGCGGGCCCAGTCACGGATGTTGGCGGGGTTGGCGCTGCCGGCGATCGTCGTCGCCACGCGGGGGTCGCGCAGTGCGTACTGAAGGGCCAGTTTGGCGATCGGCGTGCCGCGCGCCCGGCACACCGCGGCCGCCTCGCGGGCCGCGGCCTTCACCTCCTCCGGCTCCTTGAGCCAGGCGGGCAGGGGGGCGTCGGTGAGGAGGCGGGCGCTGAAGGGGCCGGCGTTCATCACCCCGATCCCACGTTCCACCAGCCAAGGGATCGTCTCGTCGGCGAAGCGGGTGTTCTGCAGCGTGTACTGGTTGTAGTTGAGGACGCAGTCGACGCGGGCCTGATCGCAGACGAAGCGGAAGATCTTCTGCGGATAGCCGCTGAAGCCGATGAACCGCACCTTGCCGGCGGCACGGATCTTCTCGAGCGCGGGGATCGTCTCGTCGACCACCTGCTGCATCGGCACGAACTCGACGTCGTGGCAGAGGACGATGTCGAGGTGGTCGGTGCGGAGGCGGTGGAGCGAGACGTCGACGCTCTCGGCGACTCGGCGGCCAGAGAAGTCGAAATGGGCGAGGTCGTAGCGGCCGAGCTTCGTGCACAGGAGGTAGGAGTCGCGCGGCACCCCCTCGAGGGCGATCCCGAGGAGCACCTCGCTCATCCCGCGGCCGTAGAACGGGCTCGTGTCGACGAGATTCATCCCCAGGTCGAGCGCCGTGCGCACGCTCTCGAGCGTCTCGGCGAGCGTGACCCGGCGGAACTCGGCCCCCAGCGACGAGGCGCCGAAGGAGAGGATCGGGACCTCGAGACCGGTGCGGCCGAGCGTTCGCGTCTTCATGGGCGGGGGTCCCTTCTGGGCTCGGTCCGGCGTCAGGGGAACGTCCGACAGCCGAGCGTGAGGAGGAGATTCGCCCACGGGGCCCGGTCGGCGGTCTGGATCGTGAGCACGTGGTCGGCGGAGGCGACGGCCGCGTAGAAGTCCCACTTGAGGATCGGGACGAGTTCCACCGGCGAACCGGCGGCGGCGAGGATCCTCCGGTACTCGTCCCACACCGGCGGGTCGCCGGGGGTGGCGGCGGCGTAGGGATCGCTGCGGTCGATCCCCATCGTGTGCACCTCGTCGATCCGCACCGTGCCGAGGATCGCGGCGAGCACCTGCGCCACCGTGGGGATGCCGGGGGAGAGCTGCAGCGAGACCAGCTCCGCGGCCGGACCCCGCTTGTTGAGCGCCGGGTAGTTGCCGTCGGCGACGAGCACCTTCGAGTGGTGCCCGGCGCGGGCCAGGACACGGAGGATGTCGGGATGGAGCAGCGGGGTCTCGAGCATGGGGGAAATCCTGCTGGACAGGGGACAGGGGGAGCGTCACGCCCGGCCGCCGGCGACGGCACGGACGCTGGCGATCGTGCGGGCGGCGGCGGTGTCGGCGTCGGGGATCGGGAAGACCTCGGCCGACAGCCAGCCGTCGTAGCCGACGTCGCGGAGCGCCGCGGCGATCCGCGCGGCGTCCGTATGGCCCATCCCAAGCGCCTGCCGGTTCGAGTCGGCCCAGTGGACGTGCCCGAGGAGCGGACCGCAAGCCCGCAGCGCCGCCGCCGGATCGGCCTCCTCGATGTTCATGTGGAACAGGTCGGCGAGGATCCGCACCCCGTCGATCCGCCGCTCGCGCAGGAAGGCGGCGGCGTCCCCGATCCGGGTGAAGAGGTTCGTCTCGTAGCGGTTGAGCGGCTCGTAGAGGAGCGTCTGCCCCGATCCCGCGGCGTGGCGCCCGAGCCGGGCGAGCGCCTCGCCGAGGAGATCGAGCGCGTCGGCACGCGACACGCTCCCCTCGTGCCGCCCCTGCATCGAACCGACGATCACCGGCGCGCCGTGACGCGCGGCCACGGTGACGAGCCCCTCGACGAAGGCCGACGCCTCGTCGCGCACCCGCGCCGCGGCGTGGGTCAGCGTGAGACGGTGACGCACCCACCCGGCGCCGCTCCCCACCGCCGCCACGCGGAGACCGTGCTCCGAGAGGTGCCTGTCGAGGTCGCACCCGGCGAGCTGCTCCCCGCCTGTGGGGAACACCTCGACCCCGTCGAACCCGAGCGCCGCGGCACGGCCACAGCCGCGTGCCAGCGCCTCCTCCGGGGTCGCCCCGTGGAACACGAACGGCCCCTGCGCGGCCTCCGGCACCAGACAGACGGTGACGGCGGCTCTCATCGGGCGGCGTCCGGGGCGGGGAGGAAGAGGGGGCGAAGATGCCTCTCGAAGAGGTTCTCCGTCACCTGCCTCGCCACGATGTCACGGTTGGCGAGGAGGAGATCGGTGTAGCGTCGCCCCGCCCGCGCCGCCACCTTGAACGACACATGGAGCAGTTGACGCACGTCCGGTGAGAAACGCGGGTCGCCGGGGACGTGGCGGATGGCGGCGGCGAAACGGGCCCCGCTCCAGGAGCCCACCACGGCCGCGGAGGGGAGGCGATCGCGGCGGATGTCGATCACGGACGCGTACGGGGCGCACAGTTCGTCCACGTGCCCGAGGGCGTAGGCGTAGATCTCCCGCGCCAACTCGAGCCCGTCCCCCTCCGCCTCCGCCAGCCCGATCAGCTCCTCGAGCCACGTCGTGCCGGCGGTCTTCACGTGGACGCCGGCCCCCGTGCGCTCGATCGTCCGGCGGATGACCGGATAGAGGGAGAACTTGTCGCTGCCGCTGTGCACCGACAGCTTGATCCCCGTGGGGAGCCCGTAGCGCCTCGCGGCATGGGCGAGGACGGCGACGTCGTCGGAGAATTCCCGCTCGAAGACTTCCAGGTCTCCGACGTAGTCCACGCCCTTGTTGAACCGTCCGGAGAACCGCGGCGCGATCGTGTCGACGGGCACGCCGGCGTCGGCGAGGAGCGCGAGGATGACGAGCAACTCCGGCGGCGTCTGCGGCGCGTCGGTCTCGTCCATGCTCACCTCGGCGACGAAGCGGTCGGATCCCTTCCGCCGTGCGACGTGGCGGTGGATCGCACCGGCCTCGTCGGCGGCGCGGTGGTAGGTTCCGGCGATCGCGGCGACGGCGCCGGGGGGAAAGGAGAGCGGCGCCGAGACCCCGGGGATTTCGACCGTCCCGGAGAACTCGGGATGGCGCGCGACGAACGCCGCGACGGCGGCCGGGTCGGCCGGCGCGCCGATCGAGTCGGCGACGTCGATGGTGAAATAATCGCTCGAGTCGACGAATCGGTCGACCGTCTCCAGACGGACATGGTCGGCATCGACGAACCAGGGGTGTCGCCAGTCCCTGGCCGCCACGGCGGCCGCGGCGGCCCGGCGGACGCTCTCCGGCTCGCTGCCGATGAAGGCATGCTCGCGGTTCGACTTGTTCCACACCGGCGCCACCGTCACACCGGCGGCGGCGAGCCGTTCGAACGCGGCCAGTTGGGCCTCGGCCTGGTGCGCGAAGCGGTCGCCGACGCCGAACGAGAGCCGGGGAAGCGGGATGAAGGACATGGGGGAACGCTCCGCGTCAGACGTCGAGGTTCTTCACGTCGAGCGCGTGCCTCTCGATGAAGTCCCGCCGCGGCTCCACCTTCTCCCCCATGAGCACGCGGAACAGGTCGTCGGCCGCGGCGGCGTCGTTCATCGTCACGCGGAGGAGCGTGCGGTTGGCCGGATCGAGCGTGGTGTCGCGGAGCTCCTCGGCGTTCATCTCCCCGAGCCCCTTGAAGCGGGTGATCGAGAGGCCCTTCTCGCCCGCCCGACGCACCGCCGAGAGGAGACTGCGCAGGTCCTCCAGGCCGATCGCGTTGTCGCCGCGCCGCAGCGTGTAGCGCGGTTCCTCGGAGCCGGTGCGATCCTCCGGGAAGAGCGACTCGATGCCGAATCCCATCTCCTTGAGCTCGGCGAGGCCCGAGTTGATGCTCCGCACCTCGTGGAGATCGACGAACACGATCTGCCTGCCCTCCCCCTCCGTCTTGGGGACGGGGCCGGTCGACGGGGCCGTGCCGGTCGCAGGGGGGGCGTCGTCGGCCCGACCGACCGTCAGGGCTCCCCCTTCCTCCCTCTCCTTTTCCTTCATGAAGACCTCGAGCTGGTCGCGGCCGGTGAACCAGTGCTCCTCCTCGCCGAACCAGACGTGGAACATCGGCAGCTTGCCGGTGACCGGATCCCGGCGCGCGGCATGGTCGCGGAGGCTCACGCCGCGCCGTTCGAGGGCCACGAGCGCGTCCTCGAGCCCGGCGAGCGTGCGGCAGAGCTTCTGCATCTGGGCGCCGGAGATCTCGCGGCCGTCCCCGGGGAGGAAGACGCCCTCCCCGAGCCCCTGGTCGAGCAGCTGGGTCTTCATCTCCTCGTCGGTCTGCACGTAGTAGACCTGCTTCTTGTTGCGCACCCGGAACAGCGGCGGCTGGGCGACGTAGACGTGGCCGGCGGCCACGAGCTGGTACATCTGCCGGTAGAAAAAGGTGAGGAGCAGCGTGCGGATGTGCGAACCGTCGACGTCGGCGTCGGTCATGATCACGATCTTGTCGTAGCGCCGCTTGGCGAGATCGGAGTCGTCGCCGATGCCGACGCCGATGGCGGAGATGACGCTGCGCACCTCCTCGTTGGCGAGCACCTTGTCCTCGCGGCTCTTGTAGGCGTTGATGATCTTGCCCCGGAGGGGCAGGATCGCCTGGTACTCACGGTGCCGGCCCCCCTCCGCCGATCCGCCGGCCGAATCGCCCTCCACGAGATAGAGCTCACAGCGGGCCACGTCGCGGCTCGTGCAGTCGCGGAGCTTGCCCGGCAGACCGCCGCCGGAGAGGGCCCCCTTGCGCTCGCGGAGCAGGGCCTTGGCCTTGAGCGCCGCGGCCCGTGCCTCCGCCGCCAGCACCCCCTTCTGCACGATCGCCTTGGCGTTCTTCGGATTCTCCTCCAGATACCTGGCGAGGAAGTCGCCGACGGCTGAATTGACGATCCCCTCCACCTCGCCGTTGCCGAGTTTGGTCTTCGTCTGCCCCTGGAACTGCGGGTGCGGGACGCGCACGCTCACCACCGCGGTCAGCCCCTCGCGGACGTCGTCGCCGGTGGGGACCAGATCCTTGTAGAGCCCCGCCTTCTTGCCGTAGGCGTTGAGCGTCCGCGTGAGCGCGGCCCGGAACCCGGAGACGTGGGTCCCCCCTTCGGTCGTGGCGATGTTGTTGACGTAGCTGTGCAGGTTCTCGGTGAACTCGCCGGTGTACTGCATGGCGATGTCGAACGACACCCCCTCCGCCTCGCCGACGATCGAGATCACGTCGGGGTGGATGGCGTCGCTCGAGCGGTTGAGCCACTCCACGTACTCGACGATCCCGCGCTCGTAGTGATACTCCTCGGATTGGTTCGTGGCCTCGTCGCGGAAGGCGATGCGGACGCCGGAATTGAGGAACGCGAGTTCCTGGAGGCGACGGGCGAGGACGTCCCAGGAGAACTTCGTCGACGGGAAGATCTGCGGGTCGGGCTTGAAGGTGGTCTTCGTGCCGGTGCGCTGGGCGGGGCCGGCGTCGCGCACCGGTCCGCTGGTGATCCCGCGCTCGTACTCCTGCTGCCAGAGGCGGCCGTCGCGGGCCACCTCCACCTCGCACCATTCGGAGAGGAAGTTGACCACCGTCACGCCCACGCCGTGGAGGCCGCCGGATGTCTGGTAGGCCCCCTTCTGGAACTTCCCGCCGAACTTGAGGACCGTCATCACCCCCTCGAGGGTGGAGACGTCGCGATCCATCTCCTCGGAGAGCTGGGCGTGACGCTCGACGGGGATGCCGCGGCCGTCGTCCTCGACCGTCACGCTCCCGTCGACGTTGACCGTCACGCTCACCTTCTTGGCGTGGCCGGCCATGCATTCGTCGATCGAGTTGTCGACCACCTCGTAGACGAGGTGGTGGAGGCCTCGCGCCGTGTTGTCGCCGATGTACATGCCGAATCGTTCGCGCACGTGCTCGCGGTCGGAGAGGTGGAGCAGATCCTCCGACGTGTAACCCGGCTTGCCGTTCTCGTTCGCCATGCGAATCGTCCTCCGGTGCTTCGACTGCCTTCCACCACCGACCTCGAACCCATCCCGACCGGGCGCCCGCCGCAGCGGCCGCCCCACCCGCCGCGCTCGCGTCGCGTCAGCCTTCCCGCGGCGGACCGGGGTCGGCGAGGATCCGGCAACGGATGTCGGTGATGCCCTGGTCGGGAGCGAGTTCGGCCAGGCGCGTCACGAGGGACCGCTTGTGGAATCCCATCTCCTGCACGAGCGCCGAATGCGTCACGAAGACCTCGAGCACCCCGCGCCGCACCGCTCCCGGCTGCGACGAGTCGGCGATGTGCCCGGGCACCGCCTGTCGCCACGCCTCGAGGAGCGCCGACGCCGCCTGCTCGCGATCGTATCCGGTCCGCGCGAGCAACCGACTCACGAGCCTGCCGATGGCGGTCGGACCTGTGGGTGGTGTGTCGCGCGGGGGCATGCTGGGGCGGCCGGGGGGTCAGTCGGCGGCCAGCGGCATGATCACGTAGCCGTAGCCGTCGGCGGTGGTGCAGACGCAGGCGCTCTGCCCGTCGGTGAGTTCGACGGTGACGACCGTCTCGGCGTCGAGGACGCGGAGGAAGTCGCTGACGAAGCGCGGATCGAGCTTGATCCGCACCGCGGCGCCGGCATGGTCGACGGGAAGCTCGATCCGGCTCTCGCCGCTCTCGGCCGAACGGCCGGTGAGCACCAACTGCCCCGGCTCGAACGAGAAATCGACCCCCTTCGACTGCTCGCTGGTGACGATCGCCGCCTGCCGGACCGCGGCCAGGAGGGGACCGGCGACGAGTTGGACGCGGATGGCGTCGGTCCGCTCCGGGAAGACGTCGCGCCACCGGGGAAAACGCCCCTCCACGAGGCGCGACGAGATCGTCGTGGCACCGCAGGCGAAAAGGATCTCGCTCGGGCGCACCGCCACGCGCACCGGCTGGTCGGCGGCCCCCAGGCAACGCTCGACCAATTGCATCGCCCGGGCGGGAACGATCGGCGCGGCGGCCGCACCGGATCCGGTCGCCGGGCCCTGCATCTTCGCCAGCCGGCGCCCGTCGGTGCCGACCGCGGTCACGGTGCCCTCGCCGAGTTCGAAGAGCACGCCCCCGAGCGCGTAGCGACTCGACTCGTTGTCGGTGGCGAACACCGTGCGGCGCACGAGTTCGCGGGCGAGCGTCGAGGAGATCTCGTGCCCGGAATCCTCCGGGAAGCCGGCGACGGCCGGGTACTCGAGAGGGTCCTCGGCCGGGAGGCGGAACTCGCTCCGCGGCGCCTTGACGATCGTGGCGGTGCCGTCGGTGTGGATGTCGAACACGGTGCCCGGGGCACTCTCGCGGACGATCGCCGACAACCGCCCGGCGGGGAGCAGGACCGTTCCCGGGGCCGACGTCTCGACGCCGTCGACCACGGTGCGGATCCCCACCTCGAGGTCGGTGGCGGTCATGACGGCGCCGGACGGCGTCGCCTCCAGCTTGACGTTGGTGAGCACCGGCTTGGGGGACCGGGCCGGAACCACCGCCTGGGCGCTTTGCAGGGCCGCCAGGAGCGGCTCGCGCACACATCGGACCTTCATCACGAACCTCTCCGGACGGGCTCTCCGGCGACCGCCTGACGGGTCTCGGAAACCGTTAATCTACCCGACCGGAGGGCCCCTGGAACCCCCGGGGACGACCCCCTTGCCGGGCCGGGGGGCCGCTCCCTTTTTCCTGCTCCTCCTGAAGAATCGAGAAAAGGAGCAAGAGCACCAGAGGAAGAAAGAGGATCAACAGAAGCCGCGGAAACGAACGACTGGACAGACGTACGGAAACGTCCGCCTGCAGCGGGGCCGCGGGTCGTTCCAGGAGCGGCGGAAGCAGGTTTTCGGGGGGGCCGGACGGACGATACGACCGTCGGAAAGCATGTTGGAAACGTGTCGATCGTGCGCTCGGTGGGCGCGTCGGAGGTGGTCGTCGTCGGGTGGGAATCGGGTGCGTTGTGAGTCCGATCGGGGGCATCCCGCCCGCGGCTCTGGATCGTTCTCCGGTCGTCGGAGGGACGAGGAGCCGACCGCCGGCGAGCGACGTGTCGGCGCACCACGCGGTGTGGTGCCGTTTCCGACAGGATCCGACGGGCGATGACAGCGCACGACGCCTCTCGCCGCGGCGGCGGGCGGCTCCCTTCAGGGGATCGTTCTCCGGAACGAGACCTGCCGCGTTCCTCGCACCATGCTCACGGGAACTTCACGGGGCGCTCATGGGGAGGCGGTAGCCTCGCGATCATTCCCGACGCGGGTGATCGTGTGGAACCTCCCAAACCCGTCACCCTCGTTCATTCCAAGGAACACCCCGTCCTGTCCGACGCGGCGTCCTGGGGGGTGGAGTCGGTCCGCATCGAGGTGGCGCGGAAGTCCCCCGCGGCGGGGCGGGCATGGCTGGTGCTCCGCAGGGGTCGCGAGACGATCCGTCTGCGATTCGACGGCGTCACCGACCTCGCCATGAGGCCGGGTTTCCTCGATACGACGGTCGCGGTGAGGATCCTCGACGTGTCCCACCTCCTCTGGCAGCACGTCACGGTGAGGGTCGAATCGGCCTGCGGAACGCTCGGGTTCTGGGCCGCTGCTGCCGCCGTGGAAAAAGGACTCGCCGCCGAGGCACGACCCGCCCCGTCGGCGCGGCGGGGCCGCTCGGGTCCGTGAAGGTCGTCACCCCGGCTTGCAGCGAGCCGATCGGGGTGGCACGGGTGACTCCGTTCAGGGGATCGTGATGTCCAGCGCGGCGCTGCCGACGTTCACCTTGCGATCGATCTTCCCCTGCTGGAATTCCTCCGGAACCTTGGCAAGCGCCTTGTCGGCATCGCCGGCTTTCGCCGACTTGGCCACGAACCAGGCGTAGGGGCCGGCGATCGCCTCGCCCGAGAAGGCACCGTTGGCATCGACCTCGAACGAGGTCATGTGGCCGGTGGTGGTGGGCTGGAGCATGAGGAGGACGTTCCCCACCGGCGATCCGTCCGCCCGCTTGAGCGAGCCGCTGACCGGCTTGGCGGCGGGCAGGGGCTTCCCCCCTCCCGACGACGAGCATCCGGCCACGGCGAGGGCGACGAGGAGGAGGAGCGGGAGAAGACGACGACGCGTGCGCATCCGGGGATCCTCGGAACGATGGGGGAGGGGAGGGAACCGGGCCGGAACGGGACCGGCGGGGTGGAGGCCACCCCGCCGGTCCATCCGTCCGTTCGGGCTGGTCAGTCGAGGCTCACGTTCTGCCCGTCGTTGCTGCCGACGAGGAACTTGACCACGACGCCGTCGACGTCGTCGTTGACGTAGCGGACCGAGCCGTCGCCCATCGTCGCGTTGACGCCGCCGGGGTGGAATCCGAACGGCTCGTCGTTCGGACCGCAGTTGTTGATCGACCAGAGGCACTCCGCCGGACCGCCGATCGGGGTCTTGTTCTGGTTGATCTTCGCCAGGCGCGATCCGAGCGAGTTGCTCGGGCCGGAGTAGCCGTTGGCGGCGGCGTCCGGATCGGCCCAGGCGTAGACGCGGCGGCCACCCGGCGTGCCCGGCATCGCCGTGCCGTAATTGACCGGATCAGCCGGACTCGACACCGGGCTGACGCGAGACGACATCGCCCCGAACTTGGAGACGGTCGGATGGCACCGGCTGGCGTCCTCGATCCACATGAAGGTCTTGCTCGTGCCGTCGGTGATCTGGCCCATGCCGACGCCGTCGCAGGAGAGGAGCGGCGGCACGACCTGGGCGAGCCAGGCGGCGGAGCCGGATCCGGGGGTCCGCATCCCGTAGGTGGCCGACCCGGGGGCCGAGTCGACGTCGGAGAGCGCGAAGACCATGTAGTCGATGCCACCGTAGCCGTAGATCGGATCACGATCGCCGACCGGCGTCGACGGGCAGAGGAAGGTGTCGATCTTCGTCTTCGCCGCGACCTGTCCCGAAGGGAACGAGGGATCGTCGTACGACAGGCCCTTGGCCTTCTTGTGGAGCAGGGCGCCGGACGGGGTGGTGTAGTTGCCGGAGGAATTGAGGGTCGCGCCGTAGGCCGTGAACGGATTGGCGGAGGTGTTGAACTGGTTGTAGACGTTCGACTGCTCGATGTAGGGGAGGATCACCGTGGCGATCGAGTGGATCATGTAGGTCGTCGTGCTCGATCCGGTCGAGTCGCACTGTCCGGGGGCGGGGAGCTTCCGGGTCGCCGACTCGAAATTGATGGCGCCGAGACCGAGCTGCTTCATGTTGTTCTGGCACTGACTGCGGCGGGCCGCCTCGCGGGCCGCCTGGACGGCGGGCAGCAGCAGCCCGACGAGCGTGCCGATGATGGCGATCACCACGAGCAGCTCGACGAGCGTGAACCCGCGGCGGGGGGACAGGGGGGAATGACGCATGGGAATGAAAATCCTGGAGGGAAGAAACCGGGTTGGGGGAAGAAACCGAACGGAGGAGGAGGGGGAGAGAAGCTGCGGAAAGCAATCCTGGGGAAGGTCTCGCCCGATCAGTCAGCGTTGTAGGTCGGAGGTCGTGCGGAAACCGGGGCCACCAAGGTCCCACCTGAATGTCTACGGATGGCGTGTGTGGTTCTCGTGAGACGTCGATGAGATTCCGACGAGCAAGCGGCTGCTTCCGTGGCGTCGCTCGTGAGTTTTCCCGTCGCGGTGAGATCCTAGGCGCGTGTCGTCAGCCCGAAATGAGGTTCGGGCGAGGAATCGATGAAATCGCCGACGCGCGACCGACGTCACGATCTCCTCATCCCGCCTGGGTACGAATCTTCTCTCTGGTTACGGCGGCCCCGGCGGTGGTGAGCCAGGGGGCATGTCCGGGTGGAGTCAACGACACCGGCATGCCACCCGCATCCTCCGCTCCCCTCACCCAAGGACCCGACGATGAATCCGGCGTTGAACCGAGTCCTGTCGATGGGGGGGGCGTTGGTCGCGGCCCTCGTCTGTTCCATCCACGGTCCGGGTGTCCGCAGTGCCGAGCCTTTCCACCTCCTGGCTTGGAACGTGGAGAGCAACCGCCCGGGTGCGGCCCGCGTCAGCGACCCGGCCACAATCGCCGCGAGGCTGGAGTCACTCGTGCGCGACCCGCGTACGCGAACGTCCATCGTCGTCCTCTCCGAGGTCGCGCCGAACACCGTGCCTGCCTTCCGTGCGGCCGTGGCACGGGGCTCTGGGCAGGACTTCGAGGCGATACTCTCCGCGAGTGGAGGCTTTCGCGACGCTGACAGCCTGCTCGTCCTCGTGGATCGCGCGCGGTTCGGCGTCGAGGACGTGTATGAGATCCATCGCCATGGCGGGATCGATGGAAACATGCTCGTCGCGGACGAGGGGCCCGATCTCGGTACGCTCCGTGCTCGCTCCCCTCTGGCGGTGCGGTTGGTCGACCGCACGGGTGGGACCCGCTTCTGGCTGGTGGCGGTTCACTTGGCGCGTGGTGAGGAGTCGCTTCGCACCGACCAGGCGCGGATGTTGTGCCGCTGGGCGGCGGACCGCGGGGAGCCGGTGATCCTTGCGGGTGATTGCAATTTCGACTTCGACTTCACCACGCGCCGTGGCAACGAGGCCTGGCGGGTCGTCGATGAATCGGCCGTGTGGCGGTGGATCGAGCCCGATCCCCTCGTCGACACCAACTGGGCCGACGACCGGAGCGCCCCACCGGGCGAGCGTCGTGACCGCTACCCCGGGTCGATCCTCGATTTCGTGTTCGTGGCCAACGAAGCCGGGGCTTGGCGCTGCGAATCGGATGTGGTGGTGGAACCGGGCGACTTTCCCGACGACGACATGACGAGCGACCACCGCCCACTGGTGGCGACCTTCGAGCCCACGGCGCCGTGACCGGTTCCCCGGCCGGTCACGCGTCGCCGAGGCACTCCTCGCACGCATCCCAGAAGGCGTGGGCGACGAGCGTCACCATCTCCGCGCTCGGCGGCACGCCGAGACGACGATGGAGAATGATCCCCACGGCGCCGCGCATGCCGATCGATTCGTAGCGGTGGTCCTCCGACACGAATCGCAGCACTTCCTGAATCGTGTCATTGTCGATGAGGGGCTGGCGGGGTCGGTCGCAGAGAGGTGATCGCATCGCTTCAGTTCACGGGTGGGGGGGGCGTGGTCGTGGCCCGGGTATGGCCCTCGCAGGGGATCACAGCAGGCGTCGATGAGGTGCGTGTGTGTCTCGATGCACTCATCGAAGTCTCGTGATCGGGAGTCAACGCGCCATGCCGGTGGGAGCGACGCACGGCACGTTGGACTCGTGCCAACGTCCGCGGTCGGGGTGGGAATCATGGAAAGTTCATCGATCACTCACGGCTTCCTGACACGGTGGCGCTACGCTCCGCCATGCCCTGACCTGCGACGACTCCAATCCCATCCCGGATCACTTCCCCCTTCCGGAATCACTCCCATGCCGCGCACGCTCCCGGGTCGACGGCCGCGGGCCTTCACGCTCGTCGAGCTCCTCGTCGTCATCGCCATCATCGGCACGCTCGTCGGCCTCCTCCTCCCCGCCGTCCAGGCGGCGCGCGAGGCGGCCAATCGTTCCTCCTGCTCCAACAACCTCAGGCAGGTCGGGCTCGCGTTCCAGCTCCACCACGACACGAGGAAGCGCTTTCCCTACGCCGGCTCCGATGGTCCGAACCAGAGCTGCTGCAACGCCACCGTGCGGACGGGGTGGACCTGGATGTGGCAGATCCTCCCCTTCCTCGAGGAGTCGAACCTGGCGAACCTCCCCGAGGACGCGACGAACAACGCAGTCGTGGCACGGACGCCGATCGGCGTCTTCTACTGCCCGTCGCGGCGCGTGCCGCGGGCCTACGGTGGGACGACGCTCACCGCCCGCAGCGACTACGCCGTCAACGGCGGCCGCGCGTTCGCCAACAACGGGGACGAGGGGCCGGCGCCCCGCCAGTGGGTGGCGCCGGGGACGTCGCTGCCGATCACCACCCCGCCGCGCGCCCCGCGGCTCCTCAAGGACATCGCCGACGGCCTGACGAACACCGTCCTCGTCGGCGAGAAGCAGCTCCACGCGAGCGTCCAGGGATCGGCCGGCGGGGACAACGAAGCCTGGAACAATTCCGGCTGGGACCAGGACCACGCCCGCTTCGGCAACGTCCTCCCCCAGCCCGACACCCGGCATCCCGACGCCCGGTCGCCGACGTTCTGGTCGGAACGCTTCGGCGGACAGCACCCCGGCCTCGTCCTCATGGTCTACGTCGACGGCAGCGTCCGTCCCCTGTCGTACGAGATCGACGCCGCCACCTGGCTCAATCTCGCCCTCATCAACGACGGCAACCCGGTCACCGTCGAGTGACCGTCCCGGCGCTTCGCGGCCAATCCCCCACCGTCCCCCGGAGGTCATCAATGTCCAGGCACCGCACCCGTGGCTCCAGGCGGGCCTTCACGCTCGTCGAGCTCCTCGTCGTCATCGCCATCATCGGCACGCTCGTCGGCCTCCTCCTCCCCGCCGTCCAGGCGGCGCGCGAGGCGGCCCGGCGGACGCAGTGCACGAACAACCTCAAGCAGATCGGCACGGCCCTCCACAACTACGCCTCGGCCCGGCGCTTCTTCCCCCCCGCCGCCGCCAGCACCACCACCACGAGCGCGCAGCAGCTCGAGCTCTGCAAGCGCGTGGGCGTGACGGTGAGGGGGGTGCGGCACAGCTGGGGGGTGTTCATCCTGCCCTACATGGAGGAGAACGCGCTCGTCGCCGGCTACAACCTGGGCATCGACTGGTCGGCGGCCGGCAACCAGAAGGTGCGCGAGTCGGTGATCCCGGCCTTCGTCTGCCCGACGTCGCCGCCGCGCGACGACAACGGCCTGACGACGAAGACGGTGGGCGGGACGGCGATCAAGGTCGGTCCCGGCGACTACGCGCCGGACAACGGCTACGACACGGTCCTGGAGACGAAGGGACTCGTCGATTCGAGCCCCAATCGCAACGGCGTCATGGACGTGAACGTGCTGCGGACGCCGTCGGAGATCACCGACGGGACGTCGAACACCGTGCTCATCTCCGAGGACGCCGGCCGGCCGAATGCCTGGCGGGGGAAGGCGATGACGCTCCTCATGGGGCAGACCGACGGCGGCTGGTGCGACCCCGACAACGAGTACATCACCCACGGCTACAGCGACGACGGCCTGACGGTGAACGGCCCCTGCCACACCAACTGCACGAACAACAACGAGGTCTATTCCTTCCACGTCGGCATGGCCAACCACGTGTTCGCCGACGGGTCGGTGCGGTTCATCGGCGCCGATCAGGACATCCGCGTGTTCGTCAAGCTCATCACCTACGCCGGTGGCGACCTCGCCCCGACCGGGGAATGAACCCATGCGAACCCTGACGCCGCTCCACGCCGCGCTCGTCCTTCTGGCCGCCGTCGCGGCGGGCTGTGCCAAGCCCGTCGGACCGCAGTGGAACCTCACGCCCCATCCCGTGCGGGGCGTCGTCCTCTACGACGGCAAGCCGGCGGAGGGTGTGCTCGTGGGATTGATCCCCGTCGACGCGCCGATGCCGCCGGCGATCCCCGCCAACCCCACGGGCGTCACCGGCCCCGACGGAGCGTTCGCCATCGGCACCCTGCGCCCGGGCGACGGCGCCTGTGCCGGCCGCTACCAGATCGTGCTGAATTGGATGGTGGCGAAGCCGGGGGAGGATGGCACGATCGACGAGGAGAGCCGGGAGGACAGACTCCTCGGCTGGTACGACGCGGCGCACAGCCAGCTCGCCCTCACCGTGGTCGAGGGGGAGAACGTCGTCCCGGAGATCCGCGTCCCCTCCCGGACGACGCTCCCGGAGCAGATGCCGGGAATCCCGGGGAGGAATTGAAGCCTTCCGCTCCCGCCGAACGCGACGTGCGCCCCACGGAGTCGTCCCATGCATCCTGCCGGCCCCTACGCCCATGCCCTCCACCGCCGGGGTTTTTTTCGGGGCACGTTGTCGCTCGCCGCGGCGGCGACGTGGGCGTCGAGAGCCGACGAACCCGTGGTTCGACGGCCCCGGTTCGACGCCGATCCGTTCGCGCTGGGGGTCGCTTCGGGCGACCCGACCGCGGACGGGTTCGTGATCTGGACCCGGCTCGCGCCGGCGCCACTCCTGGGCGGGGGCATGCCGGCGGAGCCGGTCGAGGTGGGGTGGGAGGTGTCGGAGGACGAGGCGTTCACCCGGGTCGTCCGCGAGGGTACCACCGTCGCCACGCCCGACTGGGCCCACTCCGTGCACGTCGAGACGGAGGGCCTCTCCCCCTCGCGCGACTACTGGTATCGCTTCCACGCCGGTGCCGCGACCAGCCGGGTGGGCCGGGCGCGGACGTCACCGGCGCCCGGCGACGTCGTTCCGCGTCTGCGCTTCGCCTTCGCCTCCTGCCAGCACTTCGAGCAGGGCTTCTACACGGCCTATCAAGGCATGGTGGCGGACGATCCGGACCTGATCCTCCATCTCGGCGACTACATCTACGAGGGAGCGCCCAAGGCCGATGCCGTGAGGCGCCACGTCGGTGGGAAGCTCGCCTCGCTCGACTCCTACCGGGAGCGCCACGCCCTCTACAAGACCGACACACTCCTCCAGGCTGCCCACGCCCACTGCCCGTGGATCGTCACCTGGGACGACCACGAGTTCGAGAACAACTACGCCGACGACGTCCCGGCCCGTTCGGGGACGCCGCGGGAGGCGTTCCTCGCCCAGCGGGCCGCGGCCTACCAGGCCTACTACGAACACATGCCGCTGCGCCGCTCGAGCCTGCCGCACGGCCCGTCGATGCGGCTCCATCGGCGCCTGTCCCATGGGACCCTCGCCGAGTTCTTCGTGCTCGACACGCGGCAATTCCGCTCCGATCAGCCCTGCGGCGACGGCGTCAAGGCGCCGTGCGAAGGGGTGATCGATCCTTCGGCCACGCTCACCGGCGCGGAGCAGGAACGATGGCTCCTCGACGGGTACCGGTCCTCCAAGACCACGTGGAACGTGCTCGCGCAGCAGGTGATGATGGCTCGCGTCGACCGGGCCCCGGGTGACGAGTTCACCTGCTCGATGGACCAATGGTCGGGCTACGAGATCCAACGCCGTCGCGTGCTCCGCGCCCTCGCGGAGCGCCCCGAGGCCAATCCGATCGTCCTCACCGGCGACATCCACAGCCACTGGGCCAACGACCTCACGATCGACGACGGGGCCGGGCGGCCCAAGCTGGCGGCGGCCGAGTTCGTGGGCTCGTCGATCTCCTCCGGGGGCAACGGCAAGGCGGAACCTGCCAACCATGCCGTGATCATGGCGGAAAACGAGGCGGTCAGGTTTTACAACGGCCAGCGTGGCTACGTGGTGTGCGACGTGGCCCCCGAGCGCTGCGAGACCTCCTACCGTGTGGTCGATTTCGTCGACCGCCCGGGAGGACGGGTGTCGACGGCGGCCCGCTTCGTGGTGGAGAACGGCCGCCCCGGCCTCGTGGCGGGGTGAATCGCCGTCCGGGTCGAACCGGCGACGGAAGAGAACGTCGATCTCGCTCGCCCGATGACGAGCGACCGTGTTCGGGACCCGGTGGAGGAGCGGTTTCCCCTTCCTCTCGTCGGTCCCGTGCGCCGCGTTCAGGCTCGGCGGCGCCGCAACCCCTGCAGCGCGACTGCCGCCAGCGCCGCGAGGCCCAGCGACACCGTCGTCGGTTCGGGGACCGCGGTGACCGAATAGCTAAGGGACACTCCCCCCCCGACGTCGCCGACGACGCGGAAGGCGGCGCCGTTGCGGATCGAGGCGAGGCTCTGGCCGAGGGAGTCGTTCGAGAGTGAGCCGAGCGAGAACAGCCCTGTGGACCCGCTCGCCCCCGTCACGTCGACGATCGACCAGGTGCGGTCGACGTTCCAGAAGGCGTTCGACCAATCGACCGTCGATCCGGTGGCGTCGAAGACGAGGTCGAGGACGCTCGTGGGGTCGATCGAGAGCGCTCCTCCCGTGACGTTCACGCCGTCGTAGGACGTGCCCCGGTCGGCGACCGCCGCGGTGTTGGCGGCAAGTTCCCAGCGGAGGAAACTGCCTGGCTGGTAGTCGATGCCGGCGGCGAAGGTCTGCAGCCCGGGCGAGTTGCCGGGGGAGTGAATGGCGCCGCTTTGAATCGTGACCGGCCCCGTGAAGGTCGTGTCGGAACCCTTGAGCACGCCGCCGGCGGTCACGTCGAGCGTGCCCCCCATCGTGCCGGCGAAGGACGAGATCCCGGAGAGGACCTGCGAACCGGCGAAGTTCGCGGCGTTGACCACCGTGCCCCCCGTATTGGCAAGCGCGTTGGTGGCGGCCTGGGAACCGAGATCAAGCGTCGCACCGGGGCGGAGGGTGACGTCGCCGGTACCGAGGGCGTTCGGGCCGGCGACCGTCAGCGTGCCCCCCCGCACGTCGGTGCCGCCCGAGTAGACGCTCGAGCCGGAGAGGGTGAGCGTCGAGGTGCCGTCCTTCACCAGTGCGATGTTCGTCTTGCCGGTCGCACCGATCGGACCGGCGTAGGTGCCGCTGGTCGTGCCGATCACGGAGAGCGTGGCGGCGGTGCCGGCCTGGCTGTTCTGGATCCCGCCGCCGCCGGCCGACGATCCCTTGAGGAAGGCCACCTGCTGGGAGTGGCCGTTCAGGTCGATCTGCCCGGCGGTGGAGCCGAAGGTCACCCCCGCCGTCGTCGGCAAGGCGTTGTCGACGCCGAGGCGGTGGACGCCGGTGGCCGACGAGTTCACCGTCACGTTCCCCGCGAAGGAGCTCGCGGCGTTGAGGATCGTCGTGCCAGCGCCCCCCGAGCCGCCGACGGCGAGATTGACGTCGCCGGTACCGGTGATCGGGCCGTCAACGGTGAGCGTGTAGCCGCTGGTGGCGCCGAGGTTCACGGCACCGCTGGCCAGGGCCAGATTCACCGTGTTGGACAGCGTGCCGCTGGCTCCTGAGACCGCGATCGACTGGCCCCCCTTCGTGAGCTCGATCGCACCGGTGCCGGTCTGGACGGCGTTGACGTTCACGCGGACGTTGTTGCCCGAGAACGAGAGCTTCCCACCGGCGAACAGGGGCGCGAGGTCGCTCGCGACGGTGACCGTCCCGGTCGCCGAGACGTCGAGAGTGCCGTCGGCGATCGCCAAGTTCGTCGTCGGGAGTGCGGCCACCGAGAGCGTGCCGGCCCCCCCCTTCGTCAGCAGTCCGTTCCGGGTGACGGTGCCGCCGAGCGTGAGCGTGTCGCCGGCGGCGACGTCGATGCCGCCGCCGCTGGCGGCCACGGTGATGGCGTTGGCCAGTGTCTTGGGAGCGCTGCCGTCGAAGGCGATCTTGCCGCCGCCGGAGAGGTTCACTCCGCCGCTGCCGAACCCGGCGTCGCCGAAGCTGATCGTGCCGCCGGAGGCGGTAATCGCGCCGGAGGTGCTCACCGTGGGCCCGGCGAGGTCGATGCGGCCGGCACCGGAGTTGGTGATGGCGGCGGAGCCGGTGACGTCGCTCAGGGCGATGCGGCCCGCGCCGGAGTTGGTCACCGTGGCCGCCCCGCCGACGGCGCCGGAGACCGTCACCACGGCGGCGCCGGCGTTGGTGAGAGCGACGTTCTCGCCGATCGAGGCGATGCTCAGATCGCCGCCATCGGTGCGCACGGCGCCCGAGCCGGTGAGGTTGCCGGCGGAGGCTGCGTCGCTGCGGTTGAAGACGAGGGAGGTGCCGGCGGCGAGGGAGACGTCGCCGGCGAGCGAGCCGGCGCTGCCGCCGTTGCCGATCTGGAGCTGCCCGGCGGCCACTTGGGCCCCTCCGTTCGCCGCCCCGGTGAGCAGGAGCGTCCCGGCCCCGGCCTTCGTGAAGCCGTTCGCAGCGGCGAGGCTCGAGGCGATCGTCGTCGTGTCGGCGGCGGTGGTGATGGTGTTCGCCGCGGCGCTGGCTCCGCCAAGGGCGAGACTGCCGCCGGAAAGCGTGTAGCCGCCGACGTCGAACTGCAGTCCCCTGTCGGCGTTGACCGTGCCGTCCACGGTGACGGTGCCGGCCGGCGAGGCGAAGACCGCAGTGCGGGTCGGATCCCAGGAGCCCGTCGACCAACCACCACCGGCCGCCGACCAGGTGCCGTTGCCGCCATCCCAGGTGGCGATGCTGCCGGGCGTGAAGACGAGGTACAGCCCGGTGCCGGCGGCACCGGAGTCGCTCACGGAGAAGTTGCCGCCGCCGAGGGCGTTGGCGAACCCGGAGGTGTCGACCGTGTAGCGGTTGGCATCGAAGCCGGTGAGACCGATGGCCGAGATCATTTCCCACGAGCCGGGCGAGTTGGCATCGAAGTTGACGGCCGATCCCGCCGCGCCGGCGGCGCTCGAGGCGCTCGCCAGGCGGATCGTGAACGAGCCGGTGGCAGCCTGTGAGAGGGTGCCTGCGGCGATGAGATCCCAGCCGGTGCCGGCGGCACCGGCGGCGTCGTAGAGCTGGAAGTTCAGGCCGCCGCCCCCGGAGAGCGTCGTGTCGCCCATCGACAGCGTGCCGATCGCCCCCGATCCCGGCGCGATCGCACCGGCGACGGTCGCGGCGCCGCTCACCGTGCCGGTGCCGCCGAGTGTCTGGGTGCTCGAGAGGGTGTAGCCGCCGGTGACAGCGGAGACGTCGAAGGTCGCCCCGGAGGCGACCGTGATCGAGGGGGAGGCGAGGCTGCCGGCGCCGGTGAGGGCGAGCGTGCCCTGCTCGATCGTCGTCGAGCCGGTGTAGGTGTTCGTGCCGGCGAGCGACTGCGTGTTGGCGCCGGTCTTGACGAGGTCAATCGTGCCCGCGCCGGTGCCGATGACGCCGCCGAAGGCCTTGCCGGGCGTCACCGCGCCGCCGAGGGTCAGCGTCGAGGGTGAGGCACCGTTGTTGACGATCGAGAGATTCTTCGTCGTCCCCACCGTGGCGCTGACGCCATCGGCCAGATAGGCCAGACGCTGCGAGTGGCCATTGAGATTCAGGATGGCGCCGCCGATGCCGGCCTTCGTCCCCACGATCACGCCGCTGGCCGTGGGGATCGCGTCGTCGATGCCCAGGACGATGCTCGCCGTGCCGGCGACGTCGGGGGTGTTGGCGTTGATCGTCGTGTTGCCGGCGTAGGTGTTCTGGGCGTTGAGCGTCAGCACGCCGCCACCGCCGCCGACCACGGTGCCGTTTGAGAAGTCGACGTCGGAAGCGCCCGAGATCACGCCGGAGACGACGAGGCCGCCGACGGTGCTCGTGTTGGCCCCCTTCGTGGCCCCGATCGTCGAGGTGAACGTGCCCGGTGTGTAGGTGGCGCCGGTCCAGCTGCCGGCGGTGAAGGGGGCGGCGGTGGAGTTCAGGCCGATACCGGCGGAGATCGTGCCGCCCGAGTTGCCGGAGAGATTCGAGATCAGGGCCCCGCTGGTGGCCAGTTGCACCTGTCCGGCGCCCGAGAGCACCGCGCCGTCGTTGACGTTCATCCGCTGCGTGCCGGAAAGGACGAGGTTCCCAGTGAGCACCCCGGAAGCCCCGAGGTTGTAGACCCCGCTCGAGGTGGCACTGTTGCCGAGGACGAGGTTCCCCGCCTCGACCGCCACGCCGCCGCCGGCACCGGGGGAGAAGGCGCCGTTGACGGTGAGCGTGCCGGCGCCGGCCTTCGTGAGCAGGCCGGTGAGGCTGCCCATGCTCGCCACCGAAAGATTCTGGGAGCCGGTGTCGATCCTTCCGCCCCCCGAGCCGATCTGCAGGTCGTTGGCCAGGGCGAAGCCGCTGCCGGCGTTGCTCAGCAGCGTCGCCCCCTGGGAGATCGTCACGGCGCCCGAGCCGAGGCGCCCCGCGCCGTCGATCGAAAGCGTGCCCCCGGAGACGTTCGTGCCGCCGACGTAGTCGTTGACGCTCGTCAGGGCGAGCGCCCCCGCTCCGCTTTTGTTGATCGCGGTCGCACCGGTGAGCTTGTCGCCGGCGGTCGGGCCAGAGAACGTGTAGCTGCCCGAAGCGGCGGAGACGGTGACGCTCGAGGGGGCAAGCGCGCCCGAGAGCGTGATCGTGCCGCCGGCCGAGTTCGAGAAGGCGGCCTGGTCACCGTCGAGGAAAGTGGTCGAGCCGCTCCCGGTCGTCCAGTTGGCGGTGGTCGTGTCCCAGGTGCCGCTGCCGGCGAGGTTCCAGGAGAGATTCCGCACGGCGATCGGCGTGAGGGAGAAATTATCGATGCCGGCGGTGGCGTCGGAACCCGGGTTGTCGGTCTCGCTCCAACGGATGTAGAGATATTGGTCGGCGCCCCAGTTGAGGCCGGTGAGGTTCCCGGCCTTGTTGCCGATCGTGAACAGCGGGCTGATCGCCGCCTGCGTCCCCGGTGCCCCCGTCCCGCTCGATGGGGTGTCGAAGCCGATCGCCGACGTCGTCCAGGTCCCGGCCGTGTTGTTGAAAGTGCCGTCACCGGTGGACGAGCCCGAGGTGACCGTCGCGCTGCTCACCCGATAAGAGAGCGGGTAAGGGTTCGCGGTCGAGGAGGGATTGCGGTTCATCACGGCGTCGTAGGCGAGGGCAACGGTGTTGATCGTCGCGCCCGACGTGTTCTTGAGCACGACGCCGAAGAAGCCGGTGGCCGACCCGGAGCCCTGGGAACCGAGGGCCCGATTCACCGGCGACGCGGTGTCGATGAGCTGGCGGAATCCGCCGGTCGTGCTCGTGCCCGAATCGGCTCCGATCCACCTGTTGGCCGCGCCGTTCCAGCCGAGGCCGTAGATGTACCAGCCCGTGATGCCCGTTCCGCCATTGAGGGTCGAGACCTCCGTCATCGCCGAACCGGTGACGCTGCTGGCCGCGGCCGGAGAGGTCATTGACTGGAAGTTCTGCGTGTAGGCGTTCGTGCCGTTGAAATCGATCGGTGCGGCGAGAGCGGCCGTGGGCATCCCGGCCAGCAGCAGCACGGCCGAGAGGACGACGCGGAGCGCCGCGTCGAGGATGCGGGACACGACAAGGATGCGGTTCACGAGCGGTCTCCCTGCGTTGAAGAACGAGTCTCCATGCCTCGAAACGGCGGAGTTGTCGATCAGCGTGGGACTTCCGTCAATACATCGCGGCCCCTTGCAATTCGGTGAACGACGGACGCGCGGCCTCACCGGTCGCACACGATTCCGCTGGTCCTCGAAAACCCCGCCCGGACCGCGCGGATGATGAGCGGTCGATGAGCGGCTATCGAGTGTTCGGTGAGCGTCGTCGCGTCGCGCCGTCGCGAAGCTCCCGCTCGGGACGGTGCGTGCGTTCCGCGCCCGTGTGTGGCCGTCGCCGTGGTCAGCCGGCCCGCCGTTCAGCGCTCACGGCCGCGGGGCGGCCTGACGCAGGACGATCGCGCGTCGCACCGCGGGAGGCTCCGGCGCGTCGGTGCCCATGACCGCGTGCCAGAGGATCTCGTTGAGCTCGAAATCGTCGATCCGGTCGTATTCGCTGAAGTCCATGGCCGCGGAGCGGGCGGCGCCGTACGCGCCCGGGCCGTTCCGCTCGTCGAGGTCGACGCGCGCCGGCTGGTGGACAAACGGCTCGGGATCGGGCGTCGTGCCGAAGGCCTCGAACATCGGTCGCGCCGCGGCGTCGTATTGCGAGAGCGGCTCGAGCCCGAGAATCAGTTCCATCGTGCGGATCAGGCTCACCGTCGAGTACTGGGTGCTGTCGATCGCGCCGCGCTTGGCCCAGGGACTGGCCACAAGGCACACCGTGCGATGGGCGTCGACGTGGTCGGGGCCGTTCTGGGCGTCGTCCTCGATGACGAAGATCGCCGTCTTCTCCCACAGCGGCCCGTGGCTCACCGCGTCGACGAGTCGCCCCAGCGCCAGGTCGTTGCTGGCCACGCAGGCCCGCGGCGTCGGCGCCCCGGGTGTCGTGCCGTGGGTGTGGTCCTCGCCGAGGCTCATGACGATGAACCGCGGCATCGTTCCCTTGGCGACGAACTCTCGGTACTCCCTCAGGAACACCTCCACCAGATCCGTGTCACGTTCCTCCCCCTCCTCTCCCGTGCCGTAGTCGGGGCACATGTGCCCGACGAGGCCGGGGACGCGCCCCTCGATGCGGACGTTGCCTGCCGCGTCGGAGACACGTCCGCCGAACTCCTTGTAGGAGCGGTAGCTCACGCCGGCCCGACGGCAGGCGTCCCAGAGATACCCCGAGGGGGCGTTGGAAAGGTCCCCCTTGTCGTCGTCCTCGACGCCGACGCGCTGCGAGTAGGTGAGATGCCAGTCGCGGGCGACGTAGTCGGTCGCGTAGGCCATCGTGCTCCAGGGATGGCCGTCGCGGCTCACCTGGCCGTTGCAATAGGCGTTGTCGAAGAGGACGAAGCGCTCGGCGAGCGCGTGATGGTTCGGGGTCACAGCCCTGGGAAACATGCACAGGGAGGGATCGCCGTTGCCCTTCGGGGCGTCCCCGGCCGCCATGTCGCCGAACACCTGGTCGTAGGTGCGGTTCTCCTTGATGACGTAGATCACGTACTCGATCGGACAGGGGTCGCCGACGCGCCGGGGGATGATCGACTCCCCCTCGAAGGGCACCGCCTCGAGGAGGTCGTCGGAGTAGGGGCAGTTCCGGTAGACCGTGGCGGTGTATTCGGCGAGGCGCTCGTCGTCCGGCACTTCGACGATCGAGACGGCGCCGTGGACGATCGTGCCGATGTAGGGATGCGGCATCAGTTTCCGGACGTATTTCTCCAGGTCGGTCAGTTCGTCGTCGTCCTCGGTGCCGTCGTAGAGCGGGTTCGGTTCGGAGCGGTTCCCCTTGCCGATGCCGACGAGAATCTTCCCGCCGTCGGAAGTGACGGCCACCGCGGTCGGGTACCAGCCGGTGGGGATGAACCCCTTCACCTGGCTCTCCCCCGGTTCCGCGACGTCGATCACGGCCAGGCAGTTGTTGTCTGCGTTGGCGACGTAGAGCGTTTTGCCGTCCGGAGCCGCGGCGAGCGCGTCGGGCGTGCTCCCCTCGGGGGCCTTGGGGAAGAGGCTCGTGCGGATCGTCTCGGTGACGACCCCGCGGCGCGTGTCGATCACCCACACACCGTCGGAGGACGCGCAGGCGACGAAGAGCCGGTCGTCAGTCGGATGGAAAGCAATCTGATTGGGGTGCTCCCCTACCGGGATGCGGGCCACCACGCGCATCGCGGCGGGATCGACGACGAGGAGTCGTGCGCCCGCCCAATCGCTCACGTAGATGAGGCCGTTCCGCGGCGAGCGGCGGATGTCGTAGGGCCGGCCACCGGTATCGACGGCACCCGACTCGCTCCCGTCGTCGCGCGTGGCGACGACCCGGCCGCGGTTGATGTCGGCCGACCAGAGCAGCCCGGCGTCATCGTCGCGCTCCAGGCCGCTCTTGAAGCGGCGTTCGGCGGCGAGTTTCGCCGCGGCGGCCCCGAGTTCCTGTGGGCTCGAGCGGAGTGGATCGGCCTCGCGCTGGCTCTGGAGCGAGAAGCCGTCTTCTTCCAGACGGTAGGCATGGATGCCGCCGGTTCCGCCGCCGCTCCACCACACGCGCGATTCGTCGGCTGCGATCGCCAGGCCGAACCAGCTCTGGTGGGCCGTTTCGGCCGCCAGTTCTGCACCCTTTTCCAGATCGATGAGCTGGATGCGGTGGGCGTTGAAGCCGTCGGTCGTCACCAGGGCTCGTCGACCGTCGGCGAGCGGGCGGATGTTGAGGACGAGATCGCCGGTCTCCACGTGGCGACCGGCCGGGGAGAGGTGCCAGCCGTTGGGCAGGAGAAAGCCCTCGTCGGTCGGTCCCGGGAAGCGTGGGGACGCATCGGTGGCCATCGGCTCCCCGGCTTTCGCCCCGGTCGCGGCCAGCGCCGCGCAAGCGATCGCCGTGACGAGCGTGCTTCGGACCCGGCCCATGCGGCCGGCACCGGCCGGCAAAAACGTGGCCATCTTCGGACTCTCCCCGTGTCGGTGGCGGCGTGACCGGACGGCACTCGCCGGTTCGGGAGTCTGCCGCGGGATCGTTGTCCCCCGGTGAGGGCCGGATGGAGATCCCGTGAGCGGCACGGAACCGGGCGTGCCGTGGGCATCGAGTCAGGCGACGATCCCGGCCGTCCGGACCGTTTCTTCACGGATCACTCACATCGGGCGGATAGTTTTCGCGAGAACCCTGCCACGGACGTGAGGGTCGATTCGCCCGACACCGGAGGGATCCGCAGTGCGTCGTCCTGTCATGCCCGATCGGCGGCTTGTCGCCCTGGTGGTTGTCGCCCTCGCCGCTTCCGTCGGCCGCTCTCAAGACCCGCCGGCAGCCTCGGAGGCGGGCCCGGACGCCGGGATCGCGGCGACCCGCAGTCTCATCGTCGGTCCGTCCGGGCCGCGGAAAGGGGAGAAGCCGGCCCTGTACTTCAACGTCCAAGGTCCGGCGTCGCGGGGCGACGGGCGATTCTCGTCTTTCGGCGTGCTCGACTTCCCGAGGGACGCGGTCATGGGAGCGGCCGGGGCCGGCGGGGCGGGTGTCCCGGGGCTCTCGCTGGTTCTCACGCAGAGCATTCCCCCGTTCGCCCGGAAAGGCCGGGTGACGGTCTGGTTGGCCGCCGACTCCGGGAGCGACGAGGGGCAACTGCGTTTCGCGGCGGGCGAGGACGGACCGCTCGGCGAAGCCGGGACATCGGCGTTCCGCTGCGGGACATGCGATTTCGCCGTCGGCGAGACCGGGCAGGAGGATCGGATTCCGCTCTCGATCCCGGAGGAGCGATGGCGGGCGATCACGGAAGGACCGGAGGAGGGGACGCTGCGACTGTTCATTCTCCCCGATGACCCGGGTGTGGCGGCGACCTGGTTCGGCACCGACCAACCACGAGGCGCACGGCATCCGCGTCTGGTCGTCGACTGAGCCACCGCCGCGGACGTCGCGTCCCGCCCCCCGGCAGGCGTTTCCCTGCACCGCATCCATCCCCCGACGGAATCATCCGGTGACATCGAAGCTCTTCGTCCTCGACACCAACGTCATCCTCCACGATTGTCGCTGCATCAGGAAGTTCGAGGAACACGACGTCGCGATCCCGATCGCCGTGCTCGAGGAACTCGACCAGTTCAAACGGGGCAACGAGGACATCCATTTCCAGGCGAGGGAGTTTCTCCGCAGCATCGACGCGCTGACCGGCGATATTCTCGCCCCCTCGGGCTCGCCGCTCGGGCCGGGATTGGGGTCGATCCGCGTCGTCCTCGGCGTCGCGCGGAACGCCATCGTCCACGAGGCGTTCCTCCAGGACACGCCCGATCATCGGATCCTCGGCGTCACGCTCGCCATCCAGCGGGAGTCGCCGCACCGGCAGGTGGTGCTCGTCTCGAAGGATACGAACCTCCGCATGAAGGCCAAGTCGCTGGGAATCCGCGCCCAGGACTACACCTCCGACAAGGTCAGGGGATTCGATTCGCTCTACACCGGCAAGCGTGTCGTCGAGGGGATCGCCAGCGATTCGATCGACCTGCTCTACGCCTCGCCGGCCGGACTGCCCGCGGCCGACCTTCCGGCCGTGACCGATCCGCTGGCCAACGAAAACTTCGTTCTCCGCAACGGGACGAAATCGGCGATCGCCACCTATCGCCGCGACTCGGACGTGTTCGTGCGGGTGGAGAAGCAGACCTGTTACGGCATCTCTCCCCGCAACGCTGAACAATCTTTCGCGCTGCGCGCATTGATGGACGAGAGCGTGAAGTTGGTGACGATCTCCGGGACGGCCGGCAGAAATACCGGCAGATCATGCTCGCCCGGCCCGTCGTGCCCCTTTCCAACCGCGACCTCGGCTTCCTCCCGGGCGACATCTCCGACAAGCTCGATCCGTACATGCAGCCGCTGTACGACAACCTGACCGTCATCCGCCACCAGTGCGGCGAGGAGACCCAGGCCGCCCAGCGGATCAACGACATGCGCGAGTCGGAGAAGCTCGTCATCACGCCGCTGGCCTACATCCGCGGCCGCAGCCTGCAGCGGATGTTCTTCATCGTGGACGAGGCCCAGAACCTTACGCCTCACGAGGTGAAGACGATCATCACGCGGGCCGGCGAGGGGACGAAGATCGTGTTCACCGGCGACGTGGCCCAGATCGACCAGCCCTATCTCGACGCCCTCTCCAACGGCCTGAGCTATCTGATCGCACGGATGGCCGGCCAGCCGATCTACGCGCACGTCTCCCTGGAGAAGGGCGAGAGGTCGGAGCTTGCCAACATCGCCAGCGCTCTCCTTTGAACGGCACAGGAGCGGGGAAAAAGGCTCACGCGAAACTCGACGAACGCTGACTGGGCCCTCAACTCCGGGATGTATCCCTGGGAAGTACATGTCGGACATCCATCGTGTCATCTGTCGCGTCCGCCGTCCTTCCCAGGAATCCACACCATGAAGTCGCCGGCCCGTCAGGGTTTCACCCTCGTGGAATTGCTCGTCGTCATCGCCATCATCGGCACGCTCGTCGGCCTGCTCCTGCCCGCCGTCCAGGCCGCCCGTGAGGCCGCCCGTCGCTCCCAGTGTGGCAACAACATGAGGCAGCTCGGTTTGGCCTCGCTCAATTACGAGAGCGCCAAGAAGAGGCTCCCGGCGAGCCTGATCATCAAAATCGGCCTTCCACCGGGGGGTGCGGGCCAGCCGGGCTCCCCCTACCCGGCGATCGTCCATTCCTGGGTTCCCCAGCTGCTCCCCTTCATGGAACAGGTCAATCTGGCCAACGCCTACAACGTGACGTTCCCCTGGATGTCGTCGCCGCTGCTCGTCCCGGGTACGCCCGACAATCAAGCGGTTCTGCAGACCTCCATCGGGACGCTCGTCTGTCCCTCGTCGCCGACCTCCGATCGCACCGTGACCGGGACGTTCACGTTCGGGGCGTCCTTCCCCTACCAGAAGCTCGCCATCACCGACTACGCGACGAACAGCTCGATCAATCCGGGTTCGATCACGTTCTTCGGGTACTCCGCGAGCGTGACCCAGAACACGCTCTTCAGTGCCATGTCGCCGCAGATCGACGGTTCCGGCTCGTTGCCGCTGCTCGGATTCGCCAACCGCAACGCCAACCGGATGGCGGACGTCATCGACGGCACCACCAAGACCCTCCTCCTCTGCGAGAGCGCGGGTCGCCCCGACTTCTTCATCGGGAACAAGAAGCAGGCCCGGCAGCTCAGCGACGGCGGCTGGGGACATCACGAGAACGACTACGGTCTCGACGGCGCGGTCTCGAAGACCGACAACTCCTCCCCCGGCAACTGCGTGATCAACTGCCACAACGACAACGAGACGTACGCCTTCCATCCCACCGGCGCGTCGCACGTGATGGTCGACGGGAGCGTGAAGTTCGTCTCCGAGGAGATCACGCCGACGGTCTACGCAGCGCTGATCACGGCGGCGGGCAGCGGACTGACCTCCTCCGAAGATATCGCCTCCGTGGAGTGATCGACGAGATGCGTCCGAACAGAACCGACTTCTTTGCCGCGGTCGCGGCCCTCGCTGCAGTCGTCGTGGGCTGTCAGCGAGGGCCCGTCCGCCCGGCGACGGCTCCCGTGGCAGGGCGGGTGGTGACCAAGGACGGATCGCCGTGCGACGGGGCACTCGTCGTCTTCCATCCCTCAACGCCCGGCCGGGGCACCGACGCCAAGCCGGTGGGAAAGACCGCCGACGACGGCTCCTTCAGTCTCACCACCTACAAGGCCGGCGACGGTGCCGTTCCCGGCTCCTACGGCGTGACCGTCGTCTGGCCGGGCAATTCGAAGGAGGCGAAGATGTCGCTTTCCGGCGAGGGAGGGAGCGGGTCGGTCGACCGACTCGCCGGACGGTACGGCGATCCGGCGTCCCCCAAAATCACGGCCGACGTTCCGAACGAGGGGCTGTCGGACCTGATCGTCGAGGTGGAGTGACGCGGCCGGTGGCCGAGGTGGCGGCCGACCTGTCCACGAAGCGGTTCAGTAGTTGATCTAGAAATGGAAGCGGAGCAGATCGCCCATGAACTGGGCGTACTGCCCGTTGACGATCGGTGCCTTGCCCGAGGTGTTCGTGCGGTTGACCAATTCCGGGCGAAAACGCCGGTTGTGAAAATGGCGTGAGCGACGTTTGAGGGGCGTGTGAAGGGGCGATAATGGAGGGTCATCTCCTCGCCTTCGTTCCGGCCCTCGACGCTCCACCATGCCCCGCCGCGCCTTCACGCTCGTCGAACTTCTCGTCGTCATCGCCATCGTCGGGACGCTCGTCGGACTTCTCCTGCCCGCCGTGCAGGCGGCACGCGAGGCCGCCAACCGCTCCTCGTGCCAGAACAACCTCAAGCACTCGGGATCGCGCTGCAGGGGTTCCACGACGCCCGCAGCAAGCACCCCGCCGGATACGTCTCGGCGTTTGGCGGCGCGATCAACAACTTCACCTCGCGCCACGGCCGGGGGGGCAACTATTTCTTCGCCGACGCCCACGTGGGCATGCTCGGCGAGGAGACCGACTACGCCACCTTCAAGGCCCTCTCGACCCGGTCGAAGGGCGAGGTCGTCCAGGGAGACCGCTGATGTCCCGCCGCACGCTCACGCTTCTGGCCGTCCCGCTGGCCCTCCTCCTGCCGGTCGTCGTGGCGGTGTGGCGTGCCGGGGCCTCGAAGCCGCTGCCTCCGCAGACGATGGCCCTCGCCGACGTGCCGCCGGCGTTCATGGAGACCGCCCGCAGGGAGCTGCCGGAAGTCGACTTCGACGAGGTCTGGATGAAGCAGGACGGGACCCTCGAGATCCGGGGGAAGGCGAAGAACGGCAAGATCCGCGAGGTAGCAATCCGCCCCGACGGCACGGTCGAGGAGATCGAGTGAGCCGATCCGGGCATCCCGTTTCCGGCCGAAGCCCCCCGCCTCCGCTCGCCGAGCATTGATTCCCCGCCGCCGGCCGCGACAATCAGCGGCGGTCACGGGGCGGTCGGTCCGGTCGGGCCGCGGACCCCGCGCCGAACCACAACGGGAGGCGAGGCATGGCGGCAAGCGCGAGCAAGGGTGACGGACGCAAGGTCCGCGTGGCGGTGGTGGGGCTCGGGTTCGGGGCGGAGTTCATCCCCATCCACCAGCGTCATCCGCACGCCGAGATCGTGGCGATCTGCCAGCGCTCGAAGGAGAAGCTCGACCAGATCGGGCGGCAGTACGGCGTCGAGCGCCGCTACACCTCCTACGCCGACGTCCTCAAGGACAAGGACGTCGACTTCGTCCACATCAACTCGCCGATCCCCGACCACGCCCCCATGTCGATCGCGGCGCTCGAGGCGGGCAAGCACGTGATGTGCACCGTGCCGATGGCCACGAGCGTGGAGGACTGCCGGAGGATCGTCGAGCTCGTGGAGCGGACGAAGCTCAAGTACATGATGGCCGAGACGGTGGTCTACGCGCGGGAGTTCCTCTTCATCAAGGAGATGGCCGACCGCGGCGAGCTGGGGAAGATCCAGTTCCTCCAGGCCAGCCACCAGCAGGACATGGACGGGTGGCCCGACTACTGGCCGGGACTGCCCCCCATGCACTACGCCACGCACTGCGTCGGGCCCTGCCTGGCGCTCGAGCGGAAGGATGCCCTCGAGGTGAGCTGCTTCGGCTCGGGGCGGATCCGCGAGGAGCTCGTCGGCCGCTACGGCTCGCCGTTCGCCATCGAAAGCGCGCACGTGAAGCTCGCCCAGAGCGACGTCGTGGCCCGCATCATCCGTTCGCTCTTCGACACCGCCCGGCAGTACCGGGAGAGCTTCGACGTCTACGGCTCGAAGAAGAGCTTCGAGTGGCAGCTCGTCGAGGGGGAGGAGCCGGTCATCCACACCGCCAAGGTGCCGGAGCCGGAGATCCCCACGCGTGTCCCGGTGCCCGACTACGCCAGCCGGCTCCCCGAGGCGATCCGCCGCTTCACCACCGGCGGCGTGTACGACGCCGACGAGCACCAGCACCTCTCCTTCACGCAGGGGGGCGGCCACGGCGGCAGCCATCCGCATCTCGTGCACGAGTTCGTCTCGGCGCTCGTCGAGGGACGCGACCCCTATCCCAACGCCCGCCAGAGCGCGAACTGGACCTGCACCGGTCTCCTCGCTCACGAGTCGGCGATGCAGGGGGGGGTGATCAAGAAGCTTCCCGAGTGGTCGCTCAGTTCCTGACCCTCCGCGACGCGGCGGCGTTCACGGCCCGTCCGGCGCCCGCGCCGGACGGGCCGCGTCGTCCCGGTCGGTGCCGGCGCGCCGCGGCCGATCGCTGAAGCGGCGGGGCGGCACCCACCACCAGCCCGCCGCCACGGCGGCCCCGAAGAGGGTGTAGCCCACGACGAACACCCACGGCGGCAGCTGCCAGTAGAGGAGGCGCTCGATCCAGTGGGCGACGAAGGCGCCGGAATAGGTGGCGTCGCCGGCGGCCGCGCGGAGCGCGTCCTCGAGCGTGGTCAGCGGGCAGGTGAGGCCGGCCCACGCCTGGGCGACGACGATCCCGATGGCCGCGAGATGGAGCGTGCGGAACAGGGGATCGCGCACGCCGCGCCACCCCAGCACGCCGCCGAGGAGGATCGCCGCCAGCCCACAGACGACGAACGCCACGAAGGCCGCGTGGAGCACGAGGACGGCATCGGCGAGGGCCCGGGCGGTGACGGCGTCGAGCACTGGCATCAGGGAGGGTCCCCGGAACGGATCGTGACCACCGGGATGCCGCCCCACTCGGCGGCGGTCCGGCTGAACGAGCTCCAGTACGAGCCGAGGATCAGCCGGGCCCGGGAGAGGATGAGCAGATCGACCAGCGCGTCGCGGATCCCGTCCGGCGTGTCGCGTCCCCGGGTCCTCGCGGCGGTGCGGATGCGGCCGGGGAACTCCCGCCGCAGCTCCGCCTCCACGCCGTCGTCGTCCGTGGCGAGGAAGAACAGGGTGTCGCGCTCCTCGAGCCGGCGGCGCATCTCCGCCACGAAGGCCCCGAGCGGACTGTGCCTGATGGCCTCCGCGTGGTCGGTGCGGCGCACGTGCACGCCCACGTACTCCCGGTCGAGGTTCGCGCTCTCCGCGTCGGCCCGGTCGCGGACGGCGTCGGCCGGGATGAAGTCGCGGAAGAAGGGGGCGGATCCGTGGAAACGGTGGACGGTGTTGAGGAGCACCCGCCGCCGCGAACGGACGAGCCCCGCGACGGAGCCCGACCGCGCCGCCTCGACGATCTCCGGGTCGCCGAGGACGAGGTCGTAGTAGCCGGCTCGGATCCGCGCGGCGGTGACCGCCCGCCGGAGGAGGGCGCGAGGCCGGAGACGGATCCGGTCCAGGTCGTCGACGCGCACGGCGGGGATGTCGCGGAACAGCGTGCGGAACGGAGCGTTGCATCCGCGGTTGAGATGCCAGTCGATCCGCACCGGCATCCCCGTCTCCCTCCCCAGCGCGATGGCGGAGGCGATCGATCGCATCCGGTTGCCGAGGCCGGCGGTGACGATGAGGTGGATCATGCGTTCGAAGCGTGGTGCGGGCGCCACGACCCGGGGAGCCGCTCCGCCGCGACCGTTATCGCCCCCCCGTGGGCCGCTGGCAACGCGCCGCCACCCGACCGCCGGGCCGCGGTCCCGCTCGGGTATCATGGCTGCTGCGGCGTCGTGCCGCGCGTTCCCTGGAGATCCGTCCATGCCCCGCTCCGCTCCCCCCCGCCGCCTCCGCCTCGTCGGACTCCTGCTGGCCCTCGCCGTCGCCGGTGCCGCCGCCGCCGCGGCCGCCGACGCGCCGCTCCGCGTCCTCTTCCTGGGGGACCGCGGACACCACCGCCCCGCCGACCGCTTCGCCCAACTCCAGCCGGTGCTCGCCGACCGCGGCATCGATCTGGTGTGGACGGAGAACGTCGCCGACCTGAACCGGGCGACCCTCGCCACCTACGACGCGCTGGCCGTCTACGCCAACATCGACGAGCTCCCCGCGGAGGCCGAGGGGGCGCTCGTCGAGTACGTCCGCGGCGGAAAGGGGCTCGTGCCGCTCCACTGCGCGAGTTACTGCTTCCGCAACTCCCCCGCCTGGGTGGACATGGTGGGGGCCCAGTTCCAGCGCCACGGCGCGGGCGAGTTCCGCACCACGATCCTCGTCCCCGACCATCCGGTCATGGCCGGTTTCCCCGGATTCGCCAGTTGGGACGAGACCTACGTCCACACGCACCACAACCCCCGTGGCCGCACCGTTCTCGAGGAGCGCGTGGAAGGGGATCACCACGAGCCGTGGACCTGGGTGCGCTCCGAGGGGAAGGGGCGCGTCTTCTACACCGCCTGGGGGCACGACGAGCGCACCTGGGCGCATCCCGGCTTCCAGGTCCTCGTGGAGCGCGGCATCCGCTGGGCCGCGGGGCGCGATCCGGCGGTGTCGGCCCCCTACGTCGACCATCCGGCGATGAACACGCTCCCCGACGGTCTCGAGGCCTTCACGTTCCTGCCGGCGAAGGTGCCCGCCTACGACGCCTCGAGCTCGAAGTGGGGGGCGCAGCTCGAGCCGAAGCAGGAGATGCAGGCACCGCTCGAGCCCCGTGAATCGCTGAAGCACGCGCTCGTGCCGGAGGGCTTCCACGTCGATCTGGTGGCCGCCGAGCCGGTGGTGGCGGCCAAGCCGCTGGCGATGGCCTTCGACCGGGACGGCCGGCTGTTCGTCGCCGAGAGCCTCGACTATCCCAACGAGCTCGTCCTGCCCGACGACGGCGCGGGGCACGACCGGATCGTGCGCCTCGACGACACCGATGGCGACGGCGTCGTCGACGCCCGGCACGTCGTCGCCGACGGGCTCTCGATCCCCACCTCGCTCCTCGCCCACGACGGGGGCTGGATCGTGGCCGCGGCCCCCTGCATCCTCGCCCTCGACGACACCGACGGCGACGGCACCGCCGACGCGCGCCGCGTCCTCTTCCGGGGCTGGGGCACCGGCGACACCCATTCGGGGCCGAGCAACCTCACCTGGGGATTCGACGGCTGGGTCTACGGGATGGTGGGCTACTCCGGATTCGACGGCGAGGTGGGGGGCGAGCGCGTGCGCTTCGGCGCGGGCTTCTTCCGCTTCCTCCCCGACGGCTCGAAGCTCGAGTTCCTCCGCAGTACCAACAACAACTCCTGGGGTTTCGGTTTCTCCGAGGAGGGGCTCGTCTTCGGCTCCACCGCCAACGGCAACCCCAGCGAGCACATGCCGCTCGCCAACCGGGTCTACGAACGCGTCCGCGGCTGGAGCGCCACCACGCTCGGCGGCATCGCCGGCAGCCCGCGCATGGAACTGGCCAAGCGCACCGACGGCAGCGACGCACCGATCCGGCAGGTCGACCACTTCGGAAAGTTCACCGCCGCCGCCGGGCACCGCCTCTACACCGCCCGGCAGTACCCGCGCGAGTACTGGAACAGGACGGCGTTCGTGTGCGAGCCCACCGGCCACATCGTCGCCACCTTCGAGCTCTCGCCGCGCGGGGCCGGCTTCTCATCGCGCATGGCCTGGGATCTCCTCGCCAGCGACGACGAATGGACGGCGCCGATCGCCGCCGAGGTCGGCCCCGACGGCCAGGTGTGGGTCATCGACTGGTACAACTACATCGTCCAGCACAATCCCACCCCGGCCGGCTTCGAGAACGGCAAGGGCAACGCCTACGAGACGCCGCTCCGCGACAAGTCGCACGGACGGATCCAGCGCGTCGTCCATGGCGAGAACGCCGCGTGGGCGCCGCGCGACCTGGGCGGCGCCTCCGACGCCGATCTCGTGGCGATGCTCTCCGATTCGAACCTCTTCTGGCGGACGCGGGCCCAGCGGGCGCTCGTCGAGCGCGTGGCGGGGCTGTCCGGGGCCGCGCGGGCGGACTCGCTCGCCGCGGTGACGCCGCTGCTCCTGGACCTCGTCGGCCGCCGCGAGGTCGACACGATCGGCCTCGCCCCCGGCCCGATCCACGCCCTGTG
>CAZMOU010000003.1:0-22181 GCA_964567835.1 uncultured Chitinophaga sp.
CGCGCGGCGCCTCGCCCCCGGGTCGCGCCGCGGGCGCCGCGGCACCACCGAGGATCACCTCGGGATGGGACTTGATCCGCTGTTCGATCGACTCCATGAGCGCGCGCCGGCGGCCGGCGTCGAGCGGCTCGACGGTCGCGGGATCGCGCGCCACCTCGGCGAGCATGGCATGGCAGGCCGCGACCTCCGCCAGATGGACGTCCGACTCCAGGCAGATCGTCTCGAACGCCTCGAGGCGCTCGGCGGCGAGGGTGTTGTCGAGGTACTCGGCGACCGAATTGGCGTCGGCGGCGAGGCCCCGGGCGTTCAACCTCGGGGCGGCGATCCGGTCGTTCTCCACCACGGCACCGATCCGCTCCACGAGCTTCCGCGCCACCGGGCTCGCGTCGACCTGCTCGCCGAGTTGGCGCGCGGCGTCGGGCGGGAGCACGCCATCCATCCAGGCCAGCAGCGTGCGGAGGGTGAGACGCACGGGACAAGTCTCCGAGAAGGATCGCCCCCCTCCGCACGCGGCGGGGAGGGGCGCGGTGTCGCTCTGCCATCAACAGTGGCGCGGCCGGCCCGATTGCGTGCGAAATCGGTGGAACCTCACGAAAAAACCGGCCGCCCTGCCCGATGCCCCTTCCCCAAACGGCACCGCTGGCCGCTCCGTGACCGGCCGACGCCCGTTTTCTGCCAACCGTGGGCCGGGCGAACCACCCGTTCGGGCGCGGCGTATACGATGGGATGGCCGCAGTCGCGGGCCGGAGGGGTCCGGCTCCGGCGGGCCGCACGCCCACCCGGGAACGCTGCGATGACCGACCTGTCCCGGCTCCGTGACCAGTCGCTCCTGCGTCAGGCCTCCGGGTACATCGAACTCGGCGAGTTGCTCGTGGAGAACGACCGGCCGGTTCCGGCCCCGTCGGCGAAACTCCTCGCGCGGGCGCTCGACCTCCTCGCCCGGCTCGGCGAGCCGGCCCGGTCGGCGCCGATGACGCTCCTCCTCCGGGGGGAGGCGCTGCGGGCGCTGGGGCGCTTCGAGGAGGCGCTCGAGCCGATGCGGTCGGCGGCGGAGCGGGAGCCCGAACGCCTCGAGGCCTGGCTGGGGATGGGCTGGTGCCTGAAGCGGCTCGACCGCGTCGCCGAGGCCATCGACGCCCTCCGTCGCGCCCTCGATTCGGCCCCCGAGCAGGCCATCCTCCATTACAACCTCGCCTGCTACCTCTCGCTCGTCGGCGATGCCACGACGGCGGTGGAGCATCTGGCCCGCGCCATCGCGCTCGACGCCCGTTACCGCGACCTCACCGAGGCCGAGCGCGACTTCGATCCGATCCGGCAGGATCCCCGGTTCCTGGCGGCGACGCATCTGGCCGTCTGATGCCGGCGCCCCGGCGTTCCCGGGGCACCTGCCCGTCCGGCCGGCCTGTTTGCCACGCCCGGCGCCGATCGGTTCTCATGGGGCCATGACCAGCCCCGCGCTCCAGGAAATCGTCGCCCTGCTCGGCTGCCCCGCCGCCGGCAATCCGGCGCAGTACCTCTTCGAGCGCGCGTTCGGGGCGGCGGGGGTCGACTGGCGTTTCCTCTCGCTCGACGTCACCCCCGACCGGCTCGCCCCGGCGCTCGCCGGCGTCGAGGCGATGGGCTTTCGGGGCTGCCTGCTTTCCGGGCCGCTGCGGCAGGCGGCGGCAGCGCTCGTGGCGTCGGCCTCCCCCGCCTGCGGATTCGCCGGGGCGGCCAGCCTGGTCGAGGTCACGGCGGCGGGGCTCGCGGGCCACGTCACCGAGGGGCGCGGCATCGTCGAGGCGCTGCGGACGCACGCCGACCTCGCCTCCGCCCGGGTGCTCCTCGCGGGCGCCGGCGTGACAGGCCGGGCCACGGCGCTCGAACTGGCGCTCGCCCGCGTGCCGGCGATCGTGATCGCCGACCGGGATGCGAAGCGCGCGGAGAGCCTCGCCGAGGCGCTCCGCCTCGTCGACGGCTGCGGGGAGGTCGTGCTCCTGGAGGGGGGGGACGGTGCCCTGGCCATCCCGGCCGACGTCGGTGTCGTCGTGGCGACGCCCGCGGAGGGGGACCCGCCCCCGCGGTTCACCGGTCTCCGCTCCGACCTGGTCGTCGTCGACACCGACCTCGGCGATCACCCCACCCCGCTCGTCGCCGGGGGCCGCCAGGCGGGGGCGTGCATCGTGGACGGCCTCGAGGTGCACGCCGAGAAGACCGCCATCGACTTCCAGACCCTCACCGGCCTGGAGACCGATCCCGACATGCTGCGCGAGGCGCTCGAGGAATACCTGAGCTGACGGCGGGCGGACCGGGCCCGACCGCCGGGCGACGGACCGCTCACCCGCCGGTGTATTCCTTGAGGAAGCCGCGGAACTGGACGAGGTGTTCCTCCTCGTCGGCGAGCAGGCGGATGCAGAGGTCCTGCGTGACGTAATCCTCCCCCTCGACCGCCTTGATGATCTTCTTGTACTGCGCGCAGGCCGCCTCCTCGGCGGTGATCACGCTGCGGATCACGCCGACGACGTCGGTGGAGACCGCCACCGGCTGGATCTGCCCGCCGAAGGGGATCCCCTTGGAGCCGGGGATGTGGCCGCCGAGTTGCTTGATGCGGGCGGCGAGTTGCTGGGCGTGGGCCAATTCCCCGGGAACGTCGGCGGCGAGCGACTTCTTGATCTCCTCGGCGCGGACGCCGTCGAGATTGACGCTGTTGGCGAGGTAGTTCATCACGGTCTCGAGTTCCATGCCGTAGCTCTCGAGAAGGAGGCGGATCGTCTGCTCGTCGGAATGGGCCATGGCAGGGCTCCTCGTGGGAAGGGGAACGATCGGGGGACCTCCGCGGGGGCTCGTCACCCCGGCGGGGCGACGCGGGCGATCTTCGCCTCGAGCGCCTTGACGTCGGTGCGGACCTCGGGGACGGGATCGGCGGCCAGGCCCCGCACGCGCTCGATCATCCCCGCCGGCAGGGGCTCCGGGGCGGCATCGACGAGGAGGGCCAGGCCACGGACGGCGTTGCGGACCACGAGCGCCCGCTTGAAGCGCTTCGACCGGGCGACGTCGTCGGTCGGGTCGGCCGCGGCGGCCGGCTCGTCGGGGATGGAGAGCATCTCGTCGAGGGTGTCGAGGCAGGCCCGGTCGCCGAGCCGGGCGAGCGCCAAGGCGGCGTTGTAGCGCACGTCGTCGTCGGCGTCGCCGAGGAGCGCGTGCAGCCGGTCGCCGGCAACCCCCTCCCCCTCCCCCACCACGCCGAGGGTGAAGGCCGCGGCCGACCGCAGGCCGGTGTCGGCCGCCCGCGATGCCGCGAGGACCGCCTCGACGCGCTCCTGGGCGGCGGGGCTGCCCCGTTCCGCGCGCGAGTTGCCGGCGTACACGGCGAGCGCCTCGACGGCCGCCCGCGACACCGTCGCCGGATCGGCGTCACGGGCCCGGGCGAGGAGCGGGGGCAGGGCCTCCGGGCAGGTGAACTCCCCGAGCGCCCGGCAGAGGTAGACGCGGAGCATCTTCGACTGCTCGCCGGTCCGTCCGCTCTTCGACTCGTCGTCGAGGATCTTCCCCAATTCGGTGGCCAGGGCGCCGTCGGCCTTGAGCTCGGCCCCCCCCGGGCCGCGCAGGTCGTTGGCGAGATTGAGCGCGGCCTGCCAGCGTCCCTCGTTGTCGCGGCGGAGGGTGCGGACGTACGCCTGCGGATCCTGGCCGAGGTGGGCGAGCCAGTGGAAGGTGAGCCACACTCCCACGATGATCGCCACGATCAGTCCCGGCACGAGGAACAGTTGCACCAGGAACCCGGCACTGGGCGGCTCCACCGGCGGGAGCAGGGCGTCGGGCGACAGGGGGCGGGAGCCGGGGGGTGGCCCGGACTGCCCGGGGAGGGGTCGTTCGTCGGCCATGGTCGGTCCAGGATGGCGGGGCGGGGAGAAGCGGCGAAGCAGGGCATTGTAGCCCGCAGCGGGGCCGCCGGCCGGCGAAACGCGGCTGGCCTTTCTCGCCCCGGCCGGTTCTCATGCGGGAAGCGTCAGGTCGCTTCCTCCCCTCCGGCCCCCTCCCGATGTCCCGGTCCCCCGCCACCCCTCCCCGCTGGCTCGCCGCGGTCGACGACGACCGCGACGACGCGGTGCTGCGCGAGTTGGCCCTCGACGAGGCGCTTCTCGAGGAGGCCCACGAGGGGGTGCGGGACGTGGTGGTGGTGCGCACGTGGATGGCCGCGCGGCCGGTGGTGGTGGTGGGGTCGTCGAGCCGCGTGGCGGAGGAGGTCGATCTGGCCGCCTGCGGGGAGGCGGGCGTGGGGGTGGTGCGGCGTCCGAGCGGCGGCGCGACGGTGGTGCTCGGTCCCGGGTGCCTGATGTGGTCGGTCGTGACGCCGTTCCCGGAGGGGGCGCCCCCGGTGGAGCGGATCCACGAGGCGATGCTCGGGCCGTTGGCGGCGGGGCTCGCGCTCGAGGGGATCCCCGCCTCGCGCCGGGGGACGAGCGACCTGGTGGTGGAGTCGGCCGACGGGCTGCGGAAGGTCTCGGGTAACGCCCTCCGTGTCCGGCGCCACGGCGTGCTCTACCACGGCACCCTGCTCGACGCCTTCGACATCGGGCTCGCCGAGCGGCTCCTGCGTCACCCGCCGCGCGAGCCGGAGTACCGCGGCCGTCGTCGTCACGGGGACTTCCTCGCCAATCTCGGGCTCGGCCGGCGTCGCCTGGAGGAGCTGGTGCGGCGGGCGTTCGGCGCCGAGGGTCCGCTCCCGCCGGAGCGCCTGCCCCGGGAGCGTGTCGAGCGGCTGCTCCGCGAGCGCTACGCCGACGCCGCCTGGAACCACCGTCTCTGACGCGTGCCCGGCGCCCGCTGCCGACGGCGCGGGCGCGGCAGGCCCGGCAAACGGGGCAGACCTTGCGGGAGGCGCGGATTGCGATTCGGGGGCCAGTCGGTGTCACCGTCGGCCGCCCCGCCGGACGATGAACCCTGCGGCAGGTGGGAAGGGGTGAAGTGTCCCGGGGCCGAAAGCCGCCTTACGTCGCGGTGCCGGGAGCGGTAGAGTGCCGCCCCGATCGACAGGAAGTCGCTCGTCACACTCGTCCGGGTCTCCGAGCCCGCAGGACCGCAACAGGAGGTTGCCGACCATGCGTTTGCACATGCACGCCGCCGACGTCCGGAACCTGGTCACCCGGTACTTCCTGGAGTTCGGGGCGGACGCCGTCGAGGTGGCCGACGTCCAGGAGAACATCCGCATCGACCGCGGTCGGTGCGTGGCCCGCTGCTACCGGGTGGCGGAGATGTTCGCGATGTGGCTGATCGACGTGGGCGTGCTCCAGTTCTACGACGCCGACGGCGAGATGCTCCACACCGTCAATCTCTTCACGGAGCTGCAGCCCCAGCGGGCCGCGGCCTGACCTCCACACTCTTCGTCGATTCCGTGCCGGGGGGCATCGGTCTGGCGGCGTCCGCGATCGCGGTGCGCGCCTGCATCCCCCCGTTCGATTGCCACCAGGCGGGATGGGTCCGATGCCAGACTCGATGCTGCACCCCTTGACGCTCTCGATCGTGATCCCGGCCCCGGCCGACACGGCGGCCCTCGAGGAGACGCTCGTGAGCGTGCTCGAGAACCGTCCCGCCGGCTGCGAGGTGATCGTGGCGCTGGGGTGCCCCTACGACGACCCCTGGAACATCGCCGAGGAGGTCCGCTTCGTGCAGGCCCCGGGCGCGGGGCTCGTCGGCTGCACGAACCTCGGCATCGCGGCGAGTTCCGGTGACGTGGTCCATGTCCTGGCGGCGGGGTGGCGGGCGACGCCGGGCTGGACCGACGCGGCGCTCGAGCGCTTCGTCGACGGGGGTGTGGGGGCGGTGATCGCGGTGTCGGCGGGCGACTCCGGTGCGACGGAGGCGCTGGGGGTGCGATACAAGCGGGGAGGTCGGCGCGTGGCGCTGGCCCGTCCTGGGAGAGGGACCGATCCCGCCGCCGGTGCGGACCGCCGCGTGGGAGCGCGGCGGCCGCTGGGGCCGGTGGTGGGTCCTCGGCTCGAGGCGGGTTTCTGGCGTGCCGACGTGGTGCGTGACGGGGGGAGTGCCTTCACCACCGCCTGCGGGGAGCGGCTGGCGGACGCCGACATGGCCCTCGGCCTTGCCGCGCGGGGCCTCGTGGCGGTGGTGGAGGAGGGCGTGCAGGTCGTCGCCGGAGCGGAGCCCGCTGCGGAGCGCGGCTTCCGTGCCGGGCTTCATGGCGAGCGGCTCTTCTGGCGGTCGCTCGCGGGGCGTTCGCTCCTGCCGGCGCTGGTCCTTCACCTGGTCGAGGTGGTGCGTCACTCGGTCGCGCAGGCGCCGCTTGCGACGGTGCCGATGCTGCTCGGCCGTCTACTGGGCGTGCTGCAGGTGGGGTCGTATCGAGCGCGGCACCGCGAGTTGCAGGGCTGGATGGCCGAGGGCGAGAGCGCGGCCATCAACGCCGGAGCGACCACGGTCACCGAAGCGACCGGCGCCGAGCGCACGACCGACACCGACATCGGCACGGGACCCGAAACCGGCACCGACGCGGAAACCGCCGGCACGATCCGCATCGACGCCGGCCACGACGTCCTCGAGGGTCCGCGTCGTCGCGGCGGGGTATCGACCGCGACCGAGCCGCTGCGGAAGAGTGCCTGAGGCCGCCCGACGCTGGCCGATCGATCCATCGGCCGGAGGCCATGGCCCTTGGGCGGACGATCCGCGGAGGATCCGCGGACGATCGACTACCCAACGGCCCGCCGCCGCTCCTCGGCCGCCCGACCGTCATTTCCCTTGCCACGGGCCTCCGGGCCTGCCGCTGTTCCCGCGGAATCAGGCTTGGTAGACTCGGCGGCCACGCCCTCGTAGCTCAATTGGATAGAGCGTCAGCCTCCGGAGCTGAAGGTTACAGGTTCGATCCCTGTCGAGGGTATTTGCGTCTCCCGTCTAGGCCGGACGATACCGCGTTTCTCGCGGGATTCTCGATCCGCTGACTGTCCCTGACTGCCGCCGACCGACGCTGCGTGTGCCGGAATCTGTGCCGGAGTTTGAGCGGCCCGGTCGAAGTCGGAGTCGGTCGTCTGGAGGGAGTGGCTCCGGGCGACCCTGGCGGTGTGGCCGATCCAGGCCAGGACGACGTGGGCCGGGTGCCGCTCCATGAGCTCGGTCTCCCGGCTCGACCGTAGATTGACGAAGAGCTTCGGCCAGGCCTTCACGCCGGCCTTCTTGATCGTCTGCTCGGCGTACCGCCGGAGATTGCGGTCTCCGCGAGCTCGCGGCACGACGGAGACGGCTCCCTCCTCCGCCTCGTCGAAGGCCTTCTCCAAATGCGGCCGGAGCTCCGCGAAGATCGGCACGATCCGCTCCTCGTGGCCGGGGACGTATGCATGGGGCGGGAACAGGATCCCTGGGGCTCGACGTGATTGCGTCCGCGTGGGCATGAGGTGCTGGTGGCTCAACCAGTGGCGGCGACGTTCGGCGTCTCGTGACGGAGGAGGAAGGCCCGCGCGTCGGTGTTGAGGATCTGCGTGCCGTTGGAGAGCAGGCAGGGGCGATGGTCATCCCAGTGGGAATGTCCGCAGACCACGACCATCGGCGGCAGATCTGCAAGGAGATCACGGATGGCGGAGTTTCCGTGCTGACAAGGCGAATGGCCGGCTGGGCCTGCGTGGAGGACGAGCACATCGGGACGGGAATCGCTGACGGTCACGATCGCGCGCAACAACTCCTTCTCTTCGCGACGGTAGGGACGGGATGGATTGCCGACGATGCCCCCGACGCCGGCGATGCGGATACCGTCGAGTTCGACGACGCCGGGATCGAGGAAGTTGATCCTCGTCTCCCGATGGAATGGGAAGGACGGGTCGGCTTGATCCTCGAAGCGATCGTGATTCCCCGGCACACCCCCGACCCACCGAAACGCATCGCGGAAGCCTCGCCACACGTGCCGTACGTCACCCTTGCCGCCACGACCTGCAAGGTCGGCGTCGACGTGGAAATCGCCGGCGAGCAGAACGCCGATCGAGTCGGCCGACGGCAGCACATCCAGTTCCGAGAGCACCGCGAACTCCTCGGCCACCACCTCGCCGAGCAGGCGGGATTCCCGGGATGTGCCGTCTGGTTCGATCTCTCTTCCCTGGAGATCGGACATCACGAGAATGCCGCCCACGTTCGACGGCAGCCCCACGGCCCCGACGGCGAAGAGGGGGAACTGGCCGACTCCGATCCCCCCATGGATCTCCGGGAACCGATAGGGGATCGAGTGGAGCGGGGCGGCGGCGACGTCGGTGATGCGGATTGATCCCATGGTGCTCCTCGCGTGTCCGCGGGCCCGAAGTCTACCGGCAGGCCACCGACGCCTCTGGCGGTCACGGAGGATGACGACTCGCAACCGCGTCAAATGCAGGCGAAGCTACCGACGCACGGAAGTGAACCCGGCTCTCGTTCGTGTCCGGGGGTCGCAGCCCTCCCGCGAGCCCTTCCCCATGTGCGGTCGCTACACGCTCCACTCCCTGCCTGACGTCACCTCGGCGGCCTTCGGTGTGCCCGAGTGCTCCCAGACCCGGCTCCGCTTCAACATCGCCCCGTCACAGCTCGTGGCGGCCGTCAGGCAGAAGCCCGGCACGCACACGTGGGAGCTGGTCATGCTGGAGTGGGGGCTCGTGCCGGTCTGGGCCGAGGACGCGAGCATCGGCAACCGGCTCACCAACGCCCGTGCCGAGACCGTGGCCGAGAAGCCGTCGTTCCGGCACGTCGGTGATCTTCGAATCGACAGGAGCATGGCACCAGAGGATGATCGTGGGACATGATCAAACGACTTCCTGATCGCGGTGCCCAACAGATCGCCAGCTGAATGGGCTGGCGACGAGCCGACAAGCGACGGCGAATCGAGTCGTCTTTCCGGGGGGTGTAGAGTTCGTCATCCAGACCCATCGCAGGCCGACGGCATGACGCCCATCGACTGCCCAGGCCCGACGACGCCCTCTGGGTTGAGTAAGCTTCCCAGAGCCATCATCCTCGCCAACGGTCTGGTCATCGTCCTGGGCTTACTTGAAATACCAATAGCCCTCGGCAGCATGATTGGGCTCCTCATGGCGTACGGGTCGGCGAGCGGGTATGCGAACAATCCGTGGGGATTTCTCTGGTGGTGCAGCCTCTGCGTCACGATTACCGGATTCCCGATCATTTGTGCGACGTCGGTCGTGACGTCCTTCTGCCTCGGATGCAACGGATACCATCGCGGCGCGGTGGTGGTCGCGCTTCTTGCGCCCTTGGTGAGCATCGTGACAGCCCTGGTCTTGATAACGTTCGATGGCTAGCACACTGAACACCTGGCGTCGTCGGAATCCGGAATGCTCCTCTCCCTGGGTGACGACGTGATCCCGTTCGAGGCGTCCCTGGCGCTGGTCCGGGCGAGCGGGCTGCCGGATGGGGCGCTGGTGGAGGTGGGGACGGACCATCGGCTGGCGGAGCCGGAACCGCTCGAGGCGCTCGCGGGGGCGGTTGAGGCGGAATGAAATGCGTCGTCGTGATGGCGGCAGCGGGGATCAGTGCCGAGAACCGCGCGGCCACTTCCGGGCCCTACACTTCGGGCCGCCGACGTGACGGGGCGTGACCGGTCGCCGTCAGCGACGTCCCGGAGGGGTCATCAGCCGAGCGGCACGCCATCGAGCCGATGGTCCACGCCCGGCTTCAGGCAGGGCCCCACGCCCGCCCCGCCCTGAGAAACATCCAGAGGCGCGGCTATCGAGGTGGATTCCATCATCACCGCGGGGGGCCGAGGCGGCACTCAAACGCTCCGACGATCGTGAGATCGGCCGCATCCTCCGGCGGAATCTCGATCGGCTCGAAGTCCGGATTCACCGGGACGAGTTGGATGCGTCGGTGCCGCCACCCGTCGGCGGTGACGCTCTTCTCCGAGTGGTACTTCTTCACGGTGAACCGGCCGCCCCCTTCGCCGGCGCCGTCGGTGGCGAGCTGCACCAGGACGATCCGCCCCTCGCGCGAGCCGGCCGGGCATCTGCGGAACAGGCACCAGGAGCCGTCCGGGATCAGAGGCTCCATCGACCTGCCGGCCACCCGGGCCACGAACTCCCCCGGCTCGTGCTTCCGGCCCGCCACCTCCGTCCAGCCGATCTCCTCCGGGCTGCTCTCCTGCCCCCAGAAGCCCGCCGCGGCGGCGAGGTCGTAGACGGGGACGTGGGTCGCGTCACGGACGCCTGTCGGCGGCGCCGTGACGGGGATCGGAGCACTCGTGTCGGCCGCGAAGCGGTCCCCCCGGCGGACGTGGTCCGCCGTCGCGGGAGTCACCCACCCGGCTCCCGCCCGACGTTTCAAGCCCGGGTACTCATTCTCCTGCCCCCCTCCACCACCGGAACCATGACCAGCCCGGAGCGCGTGCGGTCCCGGCCGGCGGCTCGGCCTTCCGCTCGCGGTGCTTGCGGTAGTCCCAGGGGGCGACGGGGGCCTTGTCGGCCCAGAGGCCGGCCTTCGAGCGGCGGGCGGCCTGTTCGAGCGCGGCGAGCGACGTGTCGTGGTTGAACCTGGGATCGACCCAGGCGAATCCCGCACGGACCAGATCGGTGCCGACATCGTGGCCGTCCACGGTCACCTGGGCCACGATGCGGCCGTAGAGATCGTGATTCCGGACGGTGATCTTCGCCCGGCGGCCGAACGCCTTCTCCGAGAGGGCACGTTTCGCGGCCTTCCCGAACGCCTGCCCCAACTCCGGGGCATCGATGCCATCCAGACGCACCTTGATCTGCCGCTTCTGGGCGGTGAGGCCCGTGAGCGTGTCACCATCGTGGACCCCGACGACCGAGACGTCGATCCGGTCGGCACGGCGCAGATCGTGCGGATTGACAGGCTGGGATGGTGACGGTCCGCACCCCGCGACAGCCGTCGCCGCGACGGCGATCATCGTGATCAGCCCCGCTCGGTGCGGGCCCCTCGGGCGACGCACCGGGGCCGCCGATGGGCCACGACTCGTGCCGGCCTTCCTCCCGGGCGACTGCAGCTCGGCGGCGTGCCGGGGATGGTGACTCATGGACGGGTGCCAACTCTCGAGATCCCGATCGCCATCCGCATCAGCATACGCGCATGTCGACCTCGGCCCGCGCGACGGCGGCCGCGAGCACCCCGACCGTGCTCCACCGCCGGGCGTCGCGCTGAACAGGCTCAGAAGTGGCTACGCGGCCTGCGGCCTTCCCGAAGCGGCCTCCCGGAGGATCGCCTCGTCGGGCTCGGCGTCCGCCAGAAGCCGCTCCAGTCCGGCGTTCTCCTTCGCGAGGTCCTTCGGACGCTGCGCCCGGTCCATCCGAAAGCCACCCTCCTTCTTCTTCGGAGGGAGGAGGTCCACGGCGTGGCGCAGATCCCGGCCGCGCAGCGATGGTGTACGCTGATCGACGGGCGACGCGGCCGGACAGCGCCGGCCCGGCGCTCGAGCAGCGCGTTCCAGCTTCGAGAACGAGACGGGGCACCCGTGACCGAGATCGACATCCGGGCCTTCAACCGGGCCGCGTGGGACGCGGAGGTCGCCCGCGGCAATCGCTGGACGATCCCCGTCGATCCGGACACCGTGGCGCGGGCGCGGCGGGGCGATTGGTCGATCGTCCTCACGCCGTCGCGACCGGTGCCGCGGGAGTGGTTCGGCGATCTCGTCGGCGCCCGCGTGCTGGCGCTCGCTTCCGGCGGCGGTCAGCAGGGCCCGATCCTGGCCGCCGCGGGAGCCCGCGTCACCGTCCTCGACAACTCCCCGGCCCAGCTCGCCCGCGACCTCGAGGTGGCCGAGCGCGAGGGCCTCGTGATCGCGACGGTCGAAGGGGACATGCGCGATCTTTCCATGCTCGGCGACGCGTCCTTCGACCTCGTCTTCCATCCCTGTTCGAACACCTTCGTTCCCGACGTCCGCCCGGTATGGCGGGAGTGTTTCCGCGTGCTGCGCCCCGGGGGAACGCTGCTGGCGGGGATGCTGCAGACGTTCGCGACGTGCGTCGACGAGGAGGCGGAGGAGCGAGGCCGGATCACGCTCGTCCACCCGGCCCCCTACTCCGACCTGACCTGCCGCCCGGCCGATCGGCTCGCGGCCCAGCTGCGCGACGCCGAGCCGATCGTCTTCGGCCACACCATGGACGACCTCGTGGGGGGCCAACTCGACGCCGGGTTCCACCTCGTCGGCTGGATGGATGACGGCTGGGGGGGCACCCGGCCGATCGACCGGATCGCGCCGGCGTTCGTCGCCACGCGGGCCCTCAAGCCGGCGTGAGGAGGACGGGGCACGTCGGCCGCCGCGGGCGACGCGCCGGAGCCCCCGATGGGCGGGCGCTCGTCGCCGCCAGGACGGGAGCCGGCGCCGGCCCGCCGCACTCCCCCGGGATGTCAGGGGCCGGCGGCGTCGCGGATGCGCCGCACGATCACCGGGTCGGTGGCGATCCCCAGCACCCCGTTGACGATGAACTGGATCCCGATGCACACGAGCAGGAACCCCATCACCTTCGTGAGCGCGTTCATCCCCGTCTGCCCGACGAGCGCGACGATCGACCCCGACACCCGCAACGTCGCGTAGGCGACGAGGGCCACCACCAGGATGCCGACGGTGATCGCCACGTAATCGAGCCACACCTTCGCCAGGGACGTCAGGCCGAGCGTCACCGCGATCGACCCCGGCCCGCTGAGCATCGGCATGGCCAGCGGCGAGAAGGCGATGTCGCGATCACTCTCGGGCTGGCCGTCACCCGCCTCGCCCGACCGGCGCTCCCCGGCCCCGGTGAGCATGCCCGAGCCGATGCCGGCGACCATCAATCCGCCCGCGATCCGCAGGCCGGGAATCGAGATCCCGAAGAAACCCATGATCAACGACCCGCCGACGAGGAACGTGACGAGGATCATCACCATGAAGCAGCAGGCGGCGCGCAACTGGCCGAGCCGCCGACCGGGGGACATCCCCTCCGTCATCGCCAGGAACGCCGGGGCCGAAGCTGGCGGATTCGTGACCGGCAGCAGGGCGAGGATCGTGGCGAGGACGAGTTCGCCGAAGTGAGCGATGTCCGACATGGCGTGATCCCGGACGGTGAAGGCGGCTCACGGCCCACCGCACCGGGATGTCACGGACGGGTGGCTTGGAACCACCCCTGACGGCCGCATGCGGCGATCCTAGCGATTCACCTCGAGCCCCTCAACGGATCCTGATGCCGAGTCCGGTCGATCGACCGGGGGGACGGCGGGAGCCGCAGGCCCCGCGTGCGGCGTCGCGACACCCCCCGCAGGACGACGCCGGCGCCGACGCCGGTCACAAAAGCGCCAGCCGGCATACGCTCCCCCAGACCGACCGTGGGCAGGAGCACGCCGTCGCGGGGGTCCTCCGTACCGAAGGGCCCGGGAGCCGCATCACGCCTCACCGCAAGAGGACCGCGGCCTGGCGCAGCGTCTGCCACATGCCCCACGCCAGGGGCAGCGTCACCACGAGCCAGAACGCGATCACGAGCGGCCAACCGGCCGTGCCCGCCGCGGCGGGCACTCCCGCGGTGGGAGCGGGCGACACCGCGGGCCCCGGCGCATCCCCCGCCTCCCCCTGCGGGGGACGGATCGCGAGATTCGCCGCCAGGCCCACCGCCAGCAGGCCGGCGAGCATGAGCATCGTCCGGTCGTAGGCCCGGGCCGGCGGCGTGCCGGCGTCGAGTTGCCACTGGTTGACGTAGTTCACGAGCACCGGCCCGAGGATGCCCGCCACGCTCCAGGCGGTGAGCAGCCGACCGTGGATCGCCCCGATGCTCCCGGTGCCGAAGAGATCCGCCAGGTAGGCCGGGATGGCGGCGAAGCCGCCGCCGTACATCGAGAGGATCAGGCAGAGGCAGGCGCAGAAGAGGGGCACGTTGCCCGCCCTCCCGATGGCCGGCACCGCCGCGTAGAGCACGAGGCCGGCGGCGAAGAAGATCGTGTAGACCGCGCGGCGCCCGATGCGATCGGAGAGCGCCGACCAGAAGAACCGGCCGAGGATGTTGAAGAGGCTCAAGAGCCCGGTGAAGCCGGCGGCGACCGCGGCGACCCGGGCGGCGTCGGCCGGATCGAGCCGCTCGAAGGGGACGTCGCGGCCCACCAGCCGGCCGCCGAACATCTCCTGGAGCATCGGCGAGGCCATGCCGATCACGCCGATGCCCGCCGACACGTTGAGGCAGAGCACGAGCCAGAGGAGCCGGAAGCCGCGGGCACGCGTCGCCTCCGCCACCGTGAACGAACGGGCCGACGCCGCGTCGGCGCCATCCGCCGGGGCCCCCTTCCCCGCCATCCGACGCACCGGCGCCCAGCCCTCGGGCGGGATGCGATAGGCGAAGGCCCCGAGCATCATGAAGCCGAAGTAGATCGCGGCGAGTGCGAGCAGGGTCTCCCACACGCCGACCGAGCGGGGGGTGGCGAAGTGCCGCATGAGGAGATCGGCCAGCGGCGCGCCGATCATCGCGCCGCCGCCGAATCCCATGATCGCCATCCCGGTGGCGAGGCCGCGCCGATCGGGGAACCAGCGGATGAGCGTCGAGACCGGGGAGATGTAGCCGATGCCCAGGCCGACGCCGCCGATCACGCCGGCCCCCAGCCAGACGATCCACAGCCGGTGCAGGGCCACGCCCAGGGCGGCGATCGCCAGCCCGCCGCACCAGCAGACCGCCGCCACGACACCCGCCCGCCGTGGGCCGACGCGCTCGAGCCAGGGCCCGAACGCCGCGGCACTCGAGCCGAGGAAGACGAAGAACAGCGTGTAGATCCAGCCGAGCAGGGGCCTGTCCCAGTCGCACGTCGTGGTCACGAGCCGGGCGAGGAGGCCGGTGTCGGCGGCGCAGACGACCGGTGCCGTGATCCCCACCGCCCGCGTGAGCGGCAGCCAGAAGACCGAGAACCCGTAGGCCATGCCGATGCACAGGTGCACGCAGAGGGCGGCCGGCGGCACGAGCCAGCGATTGAACCCGGGCCCGGCGACGATGCGCCGCTTGTCGAGCAGGCCGGGGGGGCGTTCAACCGGGGAGGGGACGGTCATCACGGGAGTGATACCAGATCGTCGACGGCGTGAGCGCGCCGGTCGCCGCTCCGCGCGAACGCACGCCGCGCGGGTCGGCGGCCGGCGGCGACGGCGACACCCTCACGCACCACGGGCCGGGCGCGCACGGATCGCGAACGGGATCCCGATCGGCGGTCCCGAACGACCTCCCTCCACGGGGGGTCGGACCACTTCCCAAGGGACCACCGTTCTGGGGAGAACGGGCTCGATCGCCTGCCGACCGAAGCCCCGCAGAGCCCCCGAAACCAAGCTGTCGCCATTGCAAGACAGGCCTCGAAGTGACGAAAAACCGGTGGATAGAGCGGTTTTCGAGGCCTTCGGCACGTCTCGCCGCGAGCGCCGCGAAACCTCGTCTTCACTTCGACCGGCGCGACCAATACCATTCGTAAGGTCGTTCCATCTTCGCCGTTCATCGGAAGTCTTTCGAGTTCCACGGGAAGGACGGACGAACGGAACTGGCCTGATCGTCAGGGGCAGCAGGGACCCAAGCCATGCTCATCGCAGCCATCATCGGGGCGCCGCTCGTCGTGGCCACGCTCGTGTCGATCATCGCGGTCATCGAGCGGACGCAGTTCGCCCGTCAGTAGCCCACGCGTCTCCCCCGGGAGTCGATCCGGGCAGTCCGGGACGCGCGTCAGCGCGCCGGTTTCGGCCGGTAATAACTGCATCCCGCCCCCTCGAGGCGGTCGTAGGTGTCGCAGACGCCGAGCATCGTCTCGGCGCCCCCCAGGAAGAGCGCTCCGTCGGGCCGCAGGACGGTCCGCATCCGGGCCAGGATGTCGGCCCGGGTGCGCACGTCGAAATAGATGAGGACGTTGCGGAGCAGGATGACGTCGCAGGGGGGGATTCCCTGCCACGGTTCGACGAGGTTCATCCGGCGCAACTCGATGCCCCTGCGGCACTCCTGGGAGATGCTCCACTTCCCCTGGAGACGGACGAAGTACTTGTCGCGGAGCTCGGGCGGGAGGCCACGCGACACCTCGATGTCGGAGTAGAGGCCCTGCCGGGCCCGCGCGAGGACCGGTTCGGAGAAGTCGGTCGCCAGGATGCGCACCGACCATCCGGCCAGGGCGTCGCGGAAGTGCTCGGACAGCATCATCGAGAGGCTGTAGGCCTCCTGCCCCGACGACGACGCCGCCGACCAGATCACCAGATGCCGGGAGATGGCGCGCCGGCGCAGCAGGTCGGGGAGAATCCGCCGCAGCGTCTCGAACGGCGCCTTGTCGCGGAAGAACGACGTCTCGTGCGTCATCATGGCGTCGAGGACATCCTGCTCGACGCGGGCGTCACGTCCCCCGCGCACCCGCTCGACGAGCGCCGCGAAGTCGGCCAGGTCGTGCTTGCGGATCACCGGTACGAGACGGGCCTCGAGGAGGTACGTCTTCGAGCGGTCGACGACGACGCCGGTCCGACGCTTGAGGAACGCCGCGAGCACCGCCAGTTCCGCCGGCTCGACTTTCATCGGGGCTCCGTTCGCGGGGTGGCCGGCTCCGTCATGGCCGGCGCCGCAGTCGGAGGGCCACGTCGACACCGATCCGACCGAGGGGGAGGACGGCGTCGGCGAGCCCGGCCCGCGCCACGTGCCCCGGCATGCCCCACACCGTGCTCGTCGCCTCGTCCTGGGCGATCACCGCCCCCCCGGCGTCGCGCACCACCCGGCTCCCCTCCAGGCCGTCCTTCCCCATGCCGGTGAGGACGACCGCGAGGGTGCCCTCCCTCCAGGCGGCCGCGGCGCTGCGGAAGAGGACGTCGGCCGCCGGGCGGCACGAGTTCTCAGGCGCCCCGTCGTCGAGACGCGTCACCACCTTGGAGCCGCTGCGTGCCACCTGGAGATGCCGGCCACCCGGCGCGAGGAGGATGTCGCCGGGACGCAGCTCCTCACCGTCCCGCGCCTCGCGCACCGGCAGGCCGCAGATCTTCGTGAGACGCTCGGCGAGATGGGGGGTGAAGGTGGCCGGCATGTGCTGGACGATGAGCACCGGCACGCCGTCGCGGGAGACGAAGGCGGGGAGAAACTCCGCGAGCGCCACCGGCCCGCCGGTCGATACCCCGACCACGACCGCGGAAAAGGGGACGTCGGGGCGGGCCCGCACGGCGGGCCGGGCGACCTGCCCCGCCCCGGGCGCGCCGGGGAGCGGGCGGCGGCGGAACTGCTTCAGTTTCGGGATCACCTCCTCGCGGATCCGGGCCGTCACCTCCTCCGGCGTGGCCCCCTTCGGCTTGGGGACGTAGTCGTTCGCCCCGGCCACGAGGGCGTCGAGCGCCACCTTCGCCCCGCGCTCGGTGAGCGTGGAGAACATCACCACCGGCAGACGGGGGTGGATGCGACGCAATTCCCGCAGCATGGAGAGGCCGTCCATCACCGGCATCTCCACGTCGAGGAGGACGACGTCCGGCACCACCTCCGCGACGCGCGCGAGCCCCTGGACGCCGTCCGCGGCGGTGCCCGCCACGCGCACCTCCGGATCGGACGCCAGCGCCGCCGACACCGTCCCCCGGATCGCCGCGGAATCGTCGACGACCAGGACGCGGACGGCCGGAATCCCCTCGGGCTGCGGCCGCGCCGCGCGCAGCCCCGCCGCGGCGAGCGCCTCGGCGATCGCCGCCGGGGTGAACGGCTTGGCGACGAAGACCGCCGCCCCCCCCGCCATCGCCCTCGAGACGACGGCGGGCGACTGGTCCGACGACAGCGCCACGATCTTCAGGCCCGACAGCTCCGGGCGGGAGCGGATCCAGGCCATCACCTCGAACCCGTCCATCACCGGCATGTGGATGTTGAGGGCGACCACGTCGGGCCGCGGCCCGCGCTCCAGGAGCGCCACCCCCTCGCGCCCGTCCGCCGCCGCGTCGCACACGCAGCCCATCTCCCCCAGCACCCGGGCGAGGATGCCGCGGACCGGTTTGGAATCGTCGATGATCAGCGCTCGCATCGCTCACCCGACCGGCCCGTCACGGACACCCTTCCCTGACGCGCACGGCACGGCGGGAATCCGCCCCCGGCGGGCGTCACTCGCGGTATTCCTCCACCAGACGCTGGAGCGTCTGGGCCATCTTCGCCAATTCCTGGCTCGAGAGCTGCGCGTTGGTGGCCCCCTCGGCGGTGTTCTGCGCCGCCTGGGCCACCTGGCCGATGTTCTGCGCGATCTCCGTCGAGCCGGTCGTCGCCTCGGCGATGTTACGGCTGATCTCGCTCGTCGTCACGCTCTGCTCCTCGACGGCGGCGGCGATCTTCGTCTGCAATTCGTCGATCTTCTCGATGACGGAGACGATCTCGGCGATGGCGGCCACCGCCCGGGAGGTGTCTCCCTGCATCGCCTCGATCTTCCCGCCGATGTCCTCGGTGGCCTTGGCCGTCTCCCGGGCCAGGTCCTTGACCTCGTTTGCGACGACCGCGAATCCCTTGCCCGCCTCGCCGGCCCGCGCGGCCTCGATCGTGGCGTTGAGCGCGAGGAGGTTCGTCTGTTCGGCGATCGAGGTGATCACCTTCACCACCTGGCCGATCTCGGCGCTCGAGACGCCGAGCCGGTCCATCGTCCGGGAGGTGGCCCGGGCCATGTCCACCGACTGCCGGGCGACTCCGGCCGCGTCCTGGGCGTTGCGGGCGATGTCGTAGATGCTCTGCACGAGATTCTCGACCGACCCGGAGACGGTCTTCGTGTTGGCGCTCACCTCCTCGGCGGCCGCCGACACGAGGTTCGCCTGGGCGGTCGTCTCCTCCGCCGCGGCGCTCATCTGCTGGCTGACGCTCGTCAGTTCCTCCGAGGCGCTGGCCAGGGTGTGGGTGTTGTCGGTGATCCCCTCCACGAGCGCGGCCTGCCGGCGGGCGGAACGGCTGAACGACCGGGCGATCCGCGCCGAGACCAGCGCGATGCCGAGGGTGGTGAGCCCGAAGATCCACGACGCGAAGCGCTTGAGCGCGTCGACGGGGGCCGAGATCTCGGCCCGGTCGATCTCCGAGACGATCGCCCACCTGACGTCGTCGTTGCCCGGTCCGTCGCCCGCGTGGATCCGCGCCGGCCCCCAGGAGGCGAGCACCGGCTCGCCGCGGTAGTCGACCGACTCGGCGGTGCCGATGCCGCCGTTCTCGAAGACGTCGCGCACCGGCATCGTCTTCACCGGCACCTTCGGATTGCAGATCGTGGTCTTCACGTCGAGGCGATCGAGGAAGCGCGAGTCGGTGCGGAAGAGGTTGTCGGGACCCACGGCGTAGGTCTCGCCGGTCCGCCCGAGGCCGAGCGTCTCGCCGACGACGGCGTTGATCCGGTCGAGCGGCAGTTGGAACGCCACCACCGCCACCACCTTGCGCCCCTCGACGATCGGGGCGGCGAGGAACCCGGCGGGCTTGTCGTAGGACGGCAGGTAGGGACCGAAGTGTCCGAAGAAGACGACGTCGCCACGGCCGGCCTGGGCGGCCTGACGGAAGACCTTGCCGAGGTTCGTCTCGGCGAAGGCACCGTTGCGGAGCGACGTCCCGAAGTCGACCTCCTTGAAGACCGTGTAGATCACGTCGCCGGTGTCGGCGTCGGCGATGAACAGGTCGTAGAGCCCGAAGCGCTCCTGGACCGTGCGGAGCACCGGATGGTGGCGGGCGTGGGCCCGGGAGTAGGCGGAGCCGTCGCCGGCGTCCTCGAGCAGGTGCTTGGAACCGACCGGGTTCTCGTTGCGGCGGATGTAGAGATCCTGGAGCCACGCCCCCGCGTCGCCGAGGACGCGCGTCAGGCCGCCCCCGGGGAGCTCGCGGCCGGTTTCCTCCTTGAAGCGTCCGGCGAATTCGGCGGCGTACCACCCTTCGAGATCGGCACGGGCCCGCTCCTGCTGCGGCGCCGCCACGGCGTCGTCCTGGAGGAGGGTGCGGAAGCCGTCGCGGAAGTCGCTCGCCGCGGCACGCGTCGAGGGATCGGCCGCCAGCACGAGCAGCTGGTCGTGGAGCCCGGCGAAGTAGCGCTCCACCTGCTTGACGGTGATCTCGCGCACCACCTGGAGCTTCGTCCGGGCCTCGTCGTCGAGCGCCGTGCGCGCGCTGCGGTAGGTGGCGTAGCCCATGAACGCCAGCGGCAGGAGCGACACCGCCAGGAGCGCCAGGAGGAGGGGGTTGGCGAGGAAGGTCGCCAGTTCGCGCCACCATCCGCGTCCGCCGCCGGCGCGCTGACTCGTCGTCGTCATCTCGTCTTCCTTTCCACCGTGGTTTCCCCGAGACCCGCCACGATCCGCTCGAGCGAGAGGATGTGGATCAGGCCGCCGCGTTCCGCGTGAACCCCTTCGATGCAGTCGGCCGCCGCCCCCTCCGACAGGCTGGTGGGCGGCTCGATCGCCGCGGCGGCGATCTCGACGACGTCGGCGATGGCGTCGACGAGGAGGCTGTAGGCCTCCCCACCCGCCGCCAGGACGACGACGTGGAGGCCCTCGTCCGCCGCACCGGGACCGAAACCGAGACGCCTGTGCATGTCGATCGCCGGCACGATCCGGCCGCGGAGATTGAGCAGCCCGCGGATCGCCGCCGGGCCACGCGGCACCGTCGTCGTCACCCTGCCGCGGAACACCTCCGTGACCACCGCCGCGTCCACGGCGAAGGAGGTGCCGGCGACGAGGAAGGTGCAGTAGAGGCCGACGGCCGCAGGCGCGATCGTGCTCATACCGGGACCTCCGTCGTGCCCGAACGGGGGAGGAACTGGCGGACGTCGATCACCGCGGTGGCCCGTCCGGCGACGGCGATCGTGCCGAGCACGCCGCGCGCGGAGAGATCGCGGTCGATGGGGGCGTCGGGAGAGACGACCTCGAGGATCCGCCGCACGCGCAGCCCCACCTCGCCGTGGGTGGGCGCGAGGATCACCGCCGTGATCGCCGGCGCGTCGAGCGGCCCGGGCCGGCCGTCGAGCAGGGCGTCGACGTCGGCGATCGACGTCAGCCTCCCCTCCCGGTGCACGACGGAATGGCCGGCGGCCTGCTGGAGCCGGTCGCGCGGGAAGGTCTCCAGTCGGGAGACGTCGTCGAGCGGCACCGCCACGGCGCGGCCGGCCGGCGACTCGCAGACGAGGTACCGCTCCCCGCCGCTCGCGTCGGTCGCCACCCCCGCGGCGTCCTCCGTGGCGGGACGGGGGGGGATCCGCGCGGCGTGGGCGATGCCGCGTGGATCGAGGATCAGGACCACCGCGCCGTCGCCGCGCACGGTGGCGCCGGCGTAGAGGCCGAGGGCCACGAGCGACGCGACGATCGGCTTGACGACGATGTCCTCGGCCACCGCCACGCCGTCGACGACGAGGCCGAACTCGTGGTCGTCGACCCGCAGCACCACGACCGTGCCCCCGTCGCCCCGGCCCGACTCGATGCCGAGCACGCCCGCCAGGAACACCAGCGGCAGGAGGCGGCCCCGGAGCCGGATCACCGGTGCGCCCTCGAGCCCCTCGACCGCCACCGGCGAGCTCGTCGCCCCGGCCCGCAACGCGATCAGCTCGCGCACCGCCGCCTGGGGGATGGCGAACCGATCGGCCCCGCAGGAGACGATGAGCGCCGGGATGATGGCGAGCGTGAGCGGGATGCGCACGCGGATCGTCGTTCCGAGGCCTGGACGGCTGGCGATGTCGACCGACCCGCCCACCGCCTCGATGTTCGTGCGGACGACGTCCATGCCGACGCCGCGTCCCGAGACGTCGGTGACCTTGGCGGCGGTGGAGAAGCCGGGCTCGAAGATGAACTGGAGGACGCGCTCGTCCGGCAGCGCCGCCGCCGCCGCCTCCGTCACCAACCCCCGGGCCACCGCCTTCTGCCGCACCGCCTCGACCGGGATCCCGCCGCCGTCGTCGCGGATCTCCACCGTCACCTGCCCGCTCTCGTGATAGGCGCGGAGCGAGAGGCGGCCGGCGGCCGGCTTGCCCCGGGCGACCCGCGTCGCGGCCGGCTCGATGCCATGGTCGACGGCGTTGCGCACCAGGTGCGTCAGCGGGTCGCGGATGGTCTCGATGAGCGACCGGTCGAGCTCGGTGTCGGCCCCGTCGATCTCGAGCGACACCTCCTTGCCGCAGGTCACGGCGAGGTCGCGGACAATGCGCGGGAACTTGCTGAACACCTGGTCGATCGGCTGCATGCGCGTCTTCATCGCCGCGGCCTGGAGCGCGGCGGTGACCGTATCGACGCGGTGGACGACCTTGAGGAGCTCGGCATCCTCCCCCCGCCCCGCGCGTGGGGCGTGACGCACCGTGGC
>CAZMOU010000003.1:22191-66231 GCA_964567835.1 uncultured Chitinophaga sp.
GAGCTGGTTGCGGGCGAGGACGAGTTCACCCACGAGATCGACGAGCGTGCCGAGGAGGGAGACGTCGACCCGGATCGACTGCTCGGCGACCGCCGTCTTCCGCGGTGCCGCGACGGCCGCCCGCGGCGCGGGAGTCGGCACGGGCATCGGCGACGGAGCCGGCGGAGTCTGCGGGGATGCCGGCGGCGCCGCGGCCGGTGGGGCCTGTGGGGCCGGCTCGACGATGCCGATCGGGCCCGCCTGCGGCTCCTCCACCGGCGCGATCTCCGCGGCGGGCGTCGGCGGCACCACCGCCGGGAGGCCCTCCGGCCCGGCCGGAAGGGAATCGGCCGTCGCGGCCGGGAGGGGATCGGTCGGAATCGCGGCTTCCGGGGGGGGCACCGCGTCGGTGGCTGCGGCGGCCGGGGCCTCGAGGCGCGTCACCACGATCGCGCCCGCCTCGCGCCGGCGCAGCGCCTCCTCCGACACCCGCACGAGCTCCTGGGAGAGCCCGTGATAGTCGTCGTCCCCCTCGTCGCCCGTCTTCTCGATCCGGTCGAGGATCGTCCGGACGGCGTCGACGAGCCCGAGCAGGACGCCGGTCACCTCGTCGTCGAGGTCGATCTTGTCGTCGCGCAGCTGCCCGAGGAGGTGTTCGCCGCCGTGCGTGATCGCCCCGAGCTTCGCGAACCCGAAGAATCCGCTCGTCCCCTTGATGGTGTGGACGGTGCGGAAGATGCTCGCCAGCCGGCCGGCATCGCGCGGATCGGCCTCGAGGGCGACCAGGTCGCGGTCGAGCTGATCGAGATTCTCCGCCGATTCGACGAGGAACTCACGGACGAATTCTTCGTTTTCGCGCATGCGACGACCCGGATGGCCCGTGTGGAGGGCCGCCTCCCCCCCGATCCCTACCTTACCTCCGGGTTTCGGCGTTTTCCCCCCTCCGCATGGGGCCTGATCCGAAGGTAACGGTCGTTCCGTCGGCACCGGCCCCGTCCCCCCGGCCCCGCGAAAGGCTCCCCGGCCAGGGCAGGCCGCGGGTCAGCCGGCCAATTCCGGGATGGGGCGGCCATGCTCCACCAGCCGCGTCGGTCGGCCGGAGAGGTCGTTGATGGTGACCCGGTCGGCGTCGATGCCCAGATGGCGATAGAGGGTGGCCAGGAAGTCGTGCGCCGTGCAGCGCCGCTCGACGACCTGCTCGCCGCGCTTGTCGGTGGCGCCCACCACCCGGCCCGGCTCGATGCCCCCCCCGAACCAGACGTTCGAGAAGGCCTGGGGCCAATGGTCGCGTCCGGGCTGGATCGTGCCCGCCGGACCGCTCGCGTCGCCGGCCCCGGTGCTCGCCCCGTAGCTCACCTTCGGCGTGCGCCCGAACTCCCCGGTCACCACCACCAGCACGCGGTCGGACAGGCCGCGCTCGTGGATGTCCTCGACGAGCGCCGCCACGGCATGGTCGTAGGCTGCCGACCGGAAGCGCAGCGCCTCGAAGACATGGTGATCGACGGCGTGGTCGTCCCACCCCTGCGTCCGGCCGCACAACGGCCCGGCCAGTTGCGTGGTGACGATGTCGACGCCCGCCTCCACGAGACGGCGCGCCATGAGCAACTGCTGCCCCCAGGCGTTGCGGCCGTAACGGTCGCGGGTGCGGTCGTCCTCGCGCGAGAGGTCGAAGGCGTGCCGGGCGTCGCGACTGGTGAGCAATTCGAGTGCCCGCGCCTCGAAGGCGTCGATCGCCTCCGTCTCGAGCATCCGCCCCACGGTGCGCTCGAAGGTGTCGAAGCGGCCGCGGAGTCCGACGCGCCGGCGCAGGCGTTCCACCTCGGCGGCGTTCTCCAGACCGATGTCGGGAACCCTGAAATCGGGCGCCGAGGGATCGCCCGAGACCACGAACGGCTGCCAGGCGTCGCCGAGCCAGGCCGGGCCGTTGTAGCCCAGCGGCGGATTGATGCCGACGTACCGGGGCAACGGATTGCCGCGCCGGCCGCCCTCGGTGAGGAGGCGGTTGGCGGCACACATCCAGTCGGGGAGCCGTGGCTTCGGCTTGTCCTGGGTGTCCATGTCGCCCGAGAGCATCTGCATCGAACCGGCGGGATGCCCGCCGGCGGTCTGCGTCATCGACCGCAGCACCACCAGCCGGTCGGCGACCTCCGCCTGCCGCGGGAGGAGTTCGGTGAAGCGCATCCCCGGCACCTTCGTGCCGATCGTCTGGAAGGGCCCGCGGTAGTCCGACGGCGCCTCCGGCTTCGGGTCGTAGGTGTCGAGATGCGAGCAGCCCCCCGGCTTCCACACCATGATCACCGCGCGCGAGGGGGCCTGCGGCGCCTCGGCCCGGGCGCGGAGGAGCCCGGAGAGCGTGAGCCCGCCGCCACCCCCGATCCCCCCGAGCGCCGTCTGCAGGAAGGCGCGGCGCCGCACCGGGCCGGGACAGCGGAGGCGGGGGCGCGGTCGCTCGTTCGATGGCGGTCGCATGGCACGGTCCCCGATGGATGCGGTCCCTTCCCCGGCGACCATCGTACGCCGCCGCCACGGCCGCGGGAACGCCCCGCGGCGGCGGCGCCGTCAGGACGCGCCCGCGGCGGGATCGATGCGCAGGATTCCCACGCCGAGGCCGTCGTAGTCGGTCGCGTCGCAGGTGAGGACGAGGATCTGCAGGCCGCGCTGGACGCCGAGATCGAGCATCCGCTCCAGCCCCCGGATGCGCTCCGGATCGGCGTTGACGAAGGCGTCGTCGAAGACGACCGGCAGGCAGCCGTCATGGTCGTGCGCCAGGATCTCGGCCATCGCCAGCCGCAGGGCCGCCCCCACCTGCTCGCGCGTCCCCCCCGAGAGCGCCTCGAAATCGAAGGCGGCCCCCCCCTGCCCGCGGCGCACGAGCGCCAGGCCGCCGACCGAGTCGCCGTCGAGATCGAGCGTCACCTCCGCGTCGGCGCCGAAGAGGCGCTGCAGGTAACCGGAGACGCGGGCCCGCAGCGGCTCCACGAACCGGTCCTCCACCGCGCGCTTCTTCTCCGCGAAGAGGGTGGCGAGGAGCCCCTCCGCGGCACTGCGGCGCTCGAGCGCCGCCAGTTCGGCGACGGCGCGGGCCTCGCGGGCAGCCGCCCGGGCCCGATCCTCGTGCGGGTCGGCGGTACCCGCCGACTGGAACACGGCCAGCGCCAGTTGCCGGTCGGTCTCCGCCCGGTGCGTCGCCTCGAGCGCGCCATCCAGCGACTGACGCAGGCGCATCTCGTCCCGTTCGATCCCCGCCGGATCGAGCGCGGCACGACGGGCCTCGAGGCCGGTGAGACGCTCCTCCGCGGCGGTGCGGGCTTCGGCCCGGGCGGTGAGCTCCCCCTCCCTCTCCTCGCCCGCCTTCTCCAAGAGCACCGCGCGGCGCGACCGCAGATCGGCGAGCGCGCCCTCGGCCTCGCGGATCGCGTCCGCCGCCCGCTCCTGCTCCGCGGCGGCGCCGGCCACGAGCCGTTTGAGGGCCTCGAACTCGGCGCTCGCGCGCGCCGACCGCCCGGCGACGTCGTGGGCCCGATCCTCGGCCGCACGACGCTCGTGCCTGGCCGCCTCGAGGCCGTCCGGACGGACGGCCCCCACGGGGGCGAGGTGGCCGACGCGCGAGTCGAGATCGGCGACCTCCACGTCGAGCGCGGCGAGGTCGCGGAGCGCCGCGTCGGCGCCGAGCCCCTCGATCGTCCTCGACTCGGAGAGCCACTCGCCCTCGAGCGCCGCCCGCGTGGCGGCCACCGTCCGGGCCCGTTCCACGTCGGCCACCCCGAGCGATTCCAGGCGCGCCGCCAGCGCCGCGACCGCCGCGTCCCGGCGCTCCGTGCACGCGCCGAGCGATCTCCCGCCACCCGGCACGATCCGCACGCGTGCCCCCCCCGCCTCGAGCTCGCGCGGCGCGGTGATCGTCTCGGCCGAGCCGACCGGCAATTCACGGCCGTCCATCCGCACCGGGACGTCGGCCGCCACGATCTCCACGCGCGTGGCGATCGAGTCGAGCTCGACCAGGGCGCGCTCCACCGCGCGTTCGAGGGCCACGAGCGCCTCGACGTCCGCGGCGTTGACCGGGGGCAGTTCCCGGACGCGCTCCCGGATCCGCTCCGCCGCCGTGCGATGCGCGAGGATCCGGTCGCAGCGCGACGCCAGGCCGACGCGCTCGGCGCGACGGTGCTCGTAGCGTTCGACGAGCGTGAGCCACTCGACGAGCGTGCCCGCCTCGCGCTGCAGGCCGGCGAGCTCACCGAGCGAGGCCGCCGCGGTGTCGAAGCGCCGGCGGTGGTCGGCCGCGGCGGACTTCGCACACTCGAGCTCCCCGCGCGCCGGCGCGAGCCCCTGCTCGGCGGCGGCGATGCGCCCGTCGAGGCCGCGGATCTCGGCGTCCGCGCGTGCCCATTCCTCGTGGACCCGTCGCGCCGCCTCCGCCTCGCCGCGCGCCGAGGCCAGTTCCAGGTCGATGCGGGAGAGCGCCTCGCGCCGGGCGCCGACCGCGGCCAGCTCCCCGCGCAGGCGATCCGCGCTGCGCGCGCCCTCGGCGAGCAGCCGCTCCGCCCCCTCGAGCCTGCGGACCGCCGCCTCGAGCCGCTCGAGGGCGGCATCGGCGCCGCGCCGGGCCTCGGCCGCCGCCGTCGCCTCCTCGGCGGCGCGTGCCAGGTCGGACCCGGCCCGCACGCGCCCGGTGTCGGTGTGGTTGACCGCGTGCCGCTCCTCCAGGCGCCGGGCCACGGCGGCATCGAGCGCCGATTCGAGGACGCCCCCGCCGCCGAGCCTCCCCAGCCGGTCGCGGAGCCTCCCCATCGAGCGGCTCCCCGCCCCCTGCTCCGCCGGCGGCGCGCCCGCCTTCCCCTGCCAGGTCCAGAGGTGCGCCCAGCGGGTGCGCACGCGCTCGGCGAGCCCCCGGCCGCCCCCCGCCTCGTCCTCCTGGACGAGACGGTGGATCTCCTCCTCCGCCTCCTCGTTGTGCCGCGTGCGCCCCCCGTGCTCGCGGAGGATCGTGGCGCCGGCCTGCGTGCCGGTGAAGGTCTTCTCGATCGTCCAGCGCTTCCCCTCGGCCTCGAACTCGAGCGCCACCGCGGGGTGGCCGGCGTGGAGGCTCGAGCGCAGCGACTGGGCCACCTCCCCGGTGGCCCGCGCGCGGAGGAAGAGGGCGTGGTGGATCGCCTCGACGAGCGTGCTCTTCCCCGACTCGTTGGGACCGGCGATGACCGTCACACCGGGACCGAAGCCCACGGAGAGTTCGCGATGGATGCGGTAGTTGCGCACCGTCACCGAGACGAGCCTCATGGCGCTCCCCCCGCATCCCCGCCCCCCACCGCTCCGGCCTCCCGACAGATGCCGTGGAGGATGCGCAGGGCCTCCCGGGCGACGCCGCCGGCCTCCCCGCCGGCGCCGAGGCGGCCGACGAGATCGGCGGCGACGGCGGCGAGGATCGGATCGGAGGGTCGATCGACGAGGGCGCGCACCTCGTCGTCGGAGGGCACGACGCGCACGTCGTCCTCCAGATCGAAACGGATGACCCGCGCCCGCCAGTCGTCGAGGAGCGTGTCGAGGCGGGAGCGATCGTCGAGCGTGGTGTCGCCGGAGAGGACGAGATCGACCAGGCAGTCGCCACTCCGTTCGCCCGCCAACTCGCGGAGCCGCCGGTCGAGCCCCGCCACCCCCTCGGCACCGAGGCGGGCCGCGACCCGCATCCAGCGCAGCCGCCCCGTGGCGAGCGCCTCGATGCGGGGCAACGCGCCCCGGACCGCGGTGACGCAGGCGACGTGACCGGGCCGCTGGCCCTCCCGCGGGAAGCGGTCGGTCTCGTGCGTGCCGGCGTAACAGGCGCGGCCGGCGAGAGCCCCTCCCTCGAGCGGGAGGAAGCCGTGCCAGTCGCCGAGGGCGACGTAGTCGATCTCCCCGGCGGGGAGGCGATCGAGGTCGATGGCGTTGGCCTGCCCGGGGAGATCGTCGCCGTCGCCGCCATCGGCGGCCGGGGCGAACGAGCGGACGCTGCCGTGCGCCAGGACGACGCGCGGCCGGTCGCCGTGCGGGGTGAAGTCGTGCGTCCGCAGCCAGGCGGTGGGATCGTCGGGCTCGTGCCGTCGCAAGAGGGGGCAGGGCAGGATCACGACGTCGTCGCGCTCGAGCGGCACGCGCTCGAGGAGGAGATGGAAATCGGGGGCGACGCGCTCGCGCTCGCGGCGGAAGAAGGGCCGCTCCCAGAGCCCGTCGGGCCCGCCGTGGTCGTGGTTGCCGGGGATCGCGTAGACCGGCACGCCGAGGCTGCCGACGGCCTCGAGCGCGTGGGCGATGGTGGCGTCCTTGACCGTGGCGGAGTCGAACAGATCGCCGGCGACCAGCACGAACGCCGCGTCACGCGCCCGGACCGCCTCGCCGATGCGGCGCACGGCGTCGAGCCTCTCGCGCTGCACGCGGCCGCGCCCCTCGTCGTCGGCGATACGGGCGAACGGCTTGCCGAGCTGCCAGTCGGCCGTGTGGAGGAAGGTGGTCATGGGACCGGTGCGGGGTGGACGGGAGCCCCTCATCATCGCCGAAAGCCCCCCCGCGGTCACGGGCCCGACGTCGGCCCCCCGTCCCGGGGCGGGGGGCCGACGCTCCGGCCGGGGCGGAGGCCGGGGCCGTTCAACGGAATTGCTGGCACCAGTAGGCGGTGCCGTCGGCGGCGTGCGCCACCGCCACGCCGATCCGCCCGTGCGATCCGAGGATGTTGGCACGGTGGCCGTCCGACCGCATCCAGCTGGCCACCGCCTCGGAAGCCGACGACTGCCCCATGGCGATGTTCTCCGTCACCCCCTGGCCGTGCGCCATGGTGCGGTTGCGGGCCATCCAGCCGGCCTGCCTGCGGGCCCCGGCCATGAGCGAGGCGTCGGCGACGAGCGGAGGCAGGCCGCGGCGGGCCCGGGCCTCGTTCGTCCGCGCGATGATCGCCGACTCGGTCGGTGAGAGGCTCGTCGATGCCGACGGCGCCGGGTGCGCCGCGTGCGCACCATCGGGACCGGGGAGGGTGCAGGCGAGCGAGCAGGCGAGGAAGAACGCGGGGCACGGTCTCGAAGACGTCATGGTGGGCTCCTGGAAGGGGGGAAAGCGGGCAGGAGCGTCGGTATGCGGCGTGGGCCGCGCGGAAGTCAAAAAAACCCCGCGTCGACCGGGATGCCGTCGCTTCGCCAGCTTGCCGACCTTCCCGCCGATCGGCACCGATCGGTCATGGAAGCGCCGCCGCCGCCTCGCGGAGGAGCCTCACGCACGCCTCGACCATCAACTCTCCGGCGCCCGGGGCGAGCGTGGAGTTGATCGTCTCGTAGCCCCCGCCGACGCTCGCGGCGCGCGTCGGCACGTAGATCGTCTCGCCGTGGTTGGCCAGTTCGACGACGAGCGTCGTGCGGAAGGGACTCGCGTTCTTGATCGCCAGGCCGTGCTCGACGAACGACTCGCCCGGGAAGGCCACCACCGCCACGTCACGGCCGAGCGTGATCACCTGCACCCCCAGCGGCATCGTCGCGCCCGTCCCGGCGAAGCGTCTGGACAGCCCCCACCCCAGCCGGCGCATCGCCTCCTCCTGGTCGACGGAGTGGCGGAGGTTGTCGACGATCAGCCGGCGGTAGGCGTCGACGTGCGCGAGGAACTCCGGCTTCGCCCCGGCCCGGATCTCGTCGAGGAGCTTCTTGGCGGCGGCGACCTGCTCCGACGAGGCGTCGAGGAGGGGAACGTCGACCGTGGCGGTGCGCACCTGGAGCCGCGGGCCCTCGAGCGGGGAGAGCCCGGCGAGCCCGGCGACGACCGTCCTGCCGAGCGAGGCACCGATGAAGTCGGTCTTGTTGGCCTCCTGCTTCGTCGGATCGACGTGGTTGATGTTGCCGCAGCAGCCGTTGCCGAAGAGCGACACCACCTGCCCGCCGAGGGCGTCGCGCACCTCCCGTTCGACGAAGAAGGGGAAGTCGGCGCTCCACTCGGTGCCGCCGACGGTGTCGAGGTGCAGCGCGAAGGAGGAGAGGACCGCGCGGGCCTTCCCGTCGGGGCCGTCGAAGCGCACGATCCCCACCTCCGGGTCGATCGGGCCGGCGGGGCGGATCGCCCCCGGCGTGTCGACACGGGCCCAGGTGCGCACCGAGCCGTCGGCCATGAGGAAGCGGCGATTGAAGGAGATCGGCGTCTCCTGGAGGGCGCTGCCGGCGCTGGAGCGCACCTCCGTCGCCGCCGCGTCGGCCCGCCTCACGGCGTCGACGATCCCGTCGACGAGCCGGGGAACGTAGGGTTCGCGCCCGCCGTCCGGCTCCCGCCCCGTGACGTGCCGGAAGAGTTCCTTCGTGTAGTCGGGGCCGGTGTGGGTGTGGGTGGCGGCGAGCATGACGTGCGTGCCTGGAATCCCGGTCTCCGCCTCGACACGCCCGCGGACGAGGTCGGTGAGGTCGGTGGCGATGACGATCAGGTCGCAGCAGACGATGGCCGCCGCCGCGTCCCCCTGCCGGAGGACGAGCGCCTTGGCGTGGAGCGGGTCCTTCCGCCCGGTGGAGAGGCGCTCGAAGTAGTAGCCGCTCATCGGGTAGGGCCCGAGCGGCGTGATGTCGGCGACCGCCGCGCCGACGCGGAGCGGCGGCTCGGCGGCACGGAGGCCGGGCGACACGCCGACGACGGAGGCCAGGCACCAGGTCGCCAGCAGCGCCCGGGAAACGTTCCCCCTCGGACCCCGGTCACGTGCGGTCATCTTTCCTCCTCCTCGATCGCCGTTCGGTTCGCCCCTCGGGCCAGTATGGTCCCGGTCGCCGGGCCGGCGGGCGGCGGCGGCAGCCGGACCGCCTCGGCGACGCTCGGCGGACCGGCGCGGAAATTGCGCTCCACCTCCGCCGGCGCGAGGGCCCGCGAGTAGACGGCCACGAGCGCCAGTTCGCCGCGCCAGGGGCGCTCGCCGCCGACCTCGTTGGCGACGACGAGCCGGCAGTCGTCGGGCCAGCGGTTCATGTCGCCGGCGACGGTGTTCGTCGCCGCCGGAATCCCGTCGAGCCAGAGCGTGACGACGCCGTCGGGGGAACGCGTGGCGACGACGTGCGTGCGCCGAGGCGCCGCCGAGCCATCGGGCGCCGGCGTGGACGGGGTGCCGTTGTCGCTCGTGGTGCTGGTGCGGAGGCGGAGATCGTAGCGCCCCTTGTCCTGGGCGAGCGTCACCGACCGCTTGCTCGGGTCGAGCGACAGGGTCACGATCCGGGCGGGCCCCGTCTGCTCGGGCTCGGCGGGGGTGACCCAGACCTCGATCGAGAACTGCTGCGCCTGCCGCAGCCGCGTGGTGATCCGCGTCGCCGGACCGTCGGAGGCGATCGACACCGGCACGCTCACGGCCATGCACCCGGCGTGGAAGCGCACCGCCTGCGGCCTGTCGATCCGCAGGTCGATCGGCGGCTGGACGCCGGAGCGATCGGGGATCGTGCCGTTGACGTCGGCCTCGAACGTGTAGAGCGCCTCGAGACCGTCGATGACGCGCTCGGCGGGTTCGGCGGCGGGAAGCGACACAGGGGCCCAGAGCCACAGGATCGCCGCGACCGCACCGCAGGAAGACGCACGTCGACGCATGGACATCCGCCCCGGAGAGACCCTTCGTCCGGCGCCCATGATACGCCGCGGGGGGCCGTGGATAGAATGTCGGGGAAGCGCTTTCGGGTTCCGTGGATTCCCCCCCATGCCCACCTACGTCTACGAGGTCGTCAAGCCCGACGGCAGCGGCGGCGACCGTTTCGAACTGCTCCAGTCGATGGCGGAGCCGGCGCTCGACAAGCACCCGGAGACGGGCGAACCGGTCCGCCGCGTGATCACCGGCTTCGCGATCGGCGGGAAGGCCACCGACATCGGCAACCCGAAGCTCCTCTCCGACCGGAACCTCGACCGCCTCGGTTTCACGAAGTACGTGAAGAGCGGCGACGGGAAATACGAGAAGACCGTCGGCAGCGGGCCGAGCCAGATCTCGGCCGACGACTGATCGCCACCCCGGCGGCCACTCCATCGCCTTCGTGGCGCATCCGCTCTCGGGGCCGCCGTCGCTGGTCCCGGCGCTGGTCCCGGCGCCGCTCCCGTCATCGGAAATCCACCCACGGGAGTGAGTATCCTGTCGCGGAGCCTTGCGTCCGAGCCCGGCAGATCGTGCGGCGGCGGAGTCGTCACCGCGAGGAGATCCACCATGCGCCTCCCCCTCACCGTTCGGACGCCACGCCCCGCTCGATCCCTCCTCCGCCGGGCGCTCTTGCTCCTCGCGGTCGCCCTTCCCGCCGCGCGGCTGCCCGCCCAGGACGACGCCGACGACGTCTTCGCGATCAACGTGGTGCCGCGGCTCGAGATCCGGCTCGACGACGAGGCCGCCGAGCGGCTCCGCGCGGACCCGCGGCGATACGTCCCCTGCACGCTCGTGGAGCGTCTCCGCGACGACGGGGGAGAGGAGCGGGACGTGGTCCACGAGGAGGTGGCGATCCGGCTCAAGGGCTCGGCGGGGAGCTTCCAATCGCTCGACGAGAAACCGGGCTTCACCCTGAACATGGACGCCTGGCACCCCGGACGCCGCTTCCATGGGCTCGACAAGCTCCACCTGAACAACGCCGTGCAGGATCCGACCCTCCTCCACGAGTGGCTCGGCGGGGAGCTGTTCCGCTCGGCCGGCATCCCCGCCGCCCGCGTGACGCACGCGCGGGTGATCCTGGGCGAGCGGGATCTGGGGATCTACGTCCTCAAGGAGGCGATCGACCACGACTTCCTCGAGCGTTCCTTCGACCGGGCCGGCGGCAATCTCTACGACGGCGGCTCGGGCGTCGATCTCGACGGTCTCGTGGAGCGCGACGAGGGGCGCGACGGGCCGCCCGGTGCCGACGTGGCCCGGCTCGTCGAGGCCTGCCGGACGGAGGACGCCGAGGCCCGCCGCGCCGCGATCGGGGAGCTTCTCGACGTCGACGCGTTCCTCGACTTCGTGGCGCTCGAGCTGATGGCCTGGCACTGGGACGGGGCGACGATCGGCCACAACAACTACCGACTCTACTTCGATCCGGGCCGCGACGGCCGGGCGGTGTTCATTCCCCACGGCATGGATCAGCTCTTCGGCGATCCCGGCGCGCCGATCCTCGACATGCCCGGCACGATCGTCGCCGGCGCGGTGATGCGGGAGCCGCAGTGGCGCGAAAACTTCCGCTCCAAGGTCCGCGACCACCTGCCCCGCTTCGCCCCCGGGCGGCTCCTCCCCGCCATCGACGGTGCCGTCGATCGGCTCCGCCCCGCGGTCGCGGCGACCGGCGACGAGGCGCTCGCCGCCTGGGAGGAGGCGATCGGGGATCTGCGGGCCCGCGTCGAGGCCCGCCATGCGAGCCTCGTCGAACAGGCCGAGGCGCCGGAGCCGGAGCCCGTCTCCTTCGACGGGGCCCGCCGGGCCGGACTGGCCGGCTGGCAGCCGCGCGTCGAGTCGGGCGAGGCGGCGCTCGAGGAACTCGAGGGGGAGGATGGCAGGCGCCTGTACACGATCACCTGCACCGGCGACGGTCAGGTGGTGGCGTCGTGGCGGGTGAGCCTCCCGCTCCCGGCGGGCCGCTACCTCCTGCAGGGGCTCGCCCGTGGCGAGGGGATCGATCCGCTCCACGACGACCGGGGAGCGGGGGCGGGCCTGCGGATCTCCGGCGGATCGCGCGCCGTGTCGGCGGATCGCGACGGCGAGTGGCAGATGCTCGGGCACGAGTTCGAGGTCGGCGCCGACGGCCCGGTGGAACTCGTCGCCGAGCTCCGCGCCCGTGCCGGCCGGGTCGTCTTCAACGCCGAGTCGCTCGTGCTCGTGCGGCTGTCGTCCCCGTGATTCGGATCGGTCGGGGCCGCGGCGACGACGGCGATCGCCACCCCGCCCTTGCCCGTGGAGGCAGCCGGCGTTGGCGGGGGGGGAGCCGCCGGGGATGATGGGCCGATCCTTCCGTACCGCCACGGCCCCTCATGACCGAACTCGACCTCGTCCTCACGCTCACCGGTGCCCTCTCGGCGGCGCTCGTGCTCGGTGCCATCACCCACCGGCTCGGGCTCTCCCCGATCGCCGGCTATCTGCTCGCGGGGGTGCTGGTCGGCCCCCACACCCCGGGATTCGAGGCCGACGCGGCGCTCGCCGGGCAGATGGCGGAACTGGGCGTCGTTCTCCTCCTCTTCGGCGTCGGCCTCCACTTCCACCTCGAGGACCTGCTCGAGGTGCGGGCCACGGCGCTGCCCGGTGCGCTCGCGACCAGCGCGGTCGCCACGACGGCCGGGGCCCTCGCCGGGCGCGCCTGCGGCTTCGACTGGCCCGCGGCGATCGTCTTCGGCGCGGCCCTCTCCGTGGCGAGCACGGTGGTGGTGCTGCGCGTCCTCGCCGACCATCGCGCCCTCCACACGCGTGCCGGCCACGTGGCGGTGGGTTGGCTCGTGGTCGAGGATCTGCTCACGGTCGCGGCGCTCGTGGTCCTGCCGGCGGTGTTCTCGGGCGTGGACGTCTCGCCCGCCGGGATGGCGACGACGCTCGCGGTCGCGGCGGCCAAGATCGGGATCCTCGTGCTCCTCGTGGCGGTGGCGGGGGGCCGGGTGATCCCGCGGATCCTGGGGGCGGTGGCCGACACCGGTTCCCGCGAGCTCTTCACCCTGGCGGTGCTCGTGGTGATGCTCGGGATCGCCGTGGCGGCGGCGCGGCTGTTCGGGGTGTCGATGGCACTGGGTGCCTTCCTGGCGGGGATGATGGTGGGGCGGAGCGACTTCAGCCTCCGGGCCGCCTCCGAGGCGCTGCCGATGCGCGACGCCTTCGCCGTGCTCTTCTTCGTCTCCGTGGGGATGCTCTTCGATCCGGGGACGATCACGCGCGATCCACTGGCGATCGCCGCCGCCGTGGCGATCGTGCTCGTCGTCAAGCCGGCCGCGGCGCTGGGGGTGATGCGCACGGGGCGCGTGCCGACGTCGGTGGCGATCCCGGTGGCGGCGGCGCTCGCGCAGATCGGGGAGTTCTCCTTCATCCTCGCCGACCTGGGGACGTCGCTCGGCATCCTCCCTTCCCGGGTCACGAGCGTCCTCGTGGCGACGGCGATGATCACGATCACGCTCGATCCCCTCCTCTTCCGGCAGGCCGCGCGGTTCCTCGCCCGGCGTGCCACGCGAACGAGGGAGCCGGCGGCCGATCCCCCGCCGGTGCCGGAAACGCCGCCGGGCCAGCGCACCGTCGTCGTCGGCTACGGCCCGGTGGGCCAGAGCGTCACGGAACTGCTCCTCGACAACGGCATCGAGCCGACGCTCGTCGAGCTGAACCTGGAGACCGTGCGCCGCCTCCTCGCCTTCGGCGTCCGCGCCGTCTACGGCGACGCCAGCCGCCCGGAGGTGCTGGCCCGCGCCGGCGTGGCCACCGCCGACCACCTCATCCTCACCTCCGGCATCGACGTCGGCGACGAGGAGATCATCCGCCGGGCGAAGGAACTCAATCCCCGCATCCGGATCCTCGCCCGGACGCGCACCGTGCACGACATCCCGCGCCTGCGCCGCGCCGGCGCGGAGGACGTGTTCTCCGCCGACGGCGAGGTGGCGCTGGCCTTCACCGTGCGGATCCTCGACCACCTGGGCGCCTCGCCCGAGCAGATCGACCGCGAGCGTGCCCGCGTCGAGTCCCGGTTCCGCGAGGGATGAGCCCTCGCCCCCCGTCCCCCGTCCCCCGGTCCGCGAGCCCGTCCATGACCCATCCACGCCTCTGGAGCGCGATCGTCGTCGCGCTCGGTGCCATCGCCCTCCCCGCGCGTGCCGGCGACGGGCCCGCCGGGCCCACCACGCAGGACGGCCGGTACTCCATCGCCACCCTCCGGGCCACGGTCGTCTACTTCGTCCCCTCCGACCGGGAGCCGCTCGCCGACTGGCGGGAACGGATCGAGTGGCTCTGCGACCGGCTCCGCCGCTTCCATGCCCGCGAGTTCGCCGGCCGATCACGGCTGGTGACGTCGATCCACCGGGAGCCCTTCCGCTCGACGCGCACCACCGCGGCGGTGCGCTCGGGGGACGCGAACGCCACCTTCTTCCGCACCATGGCCGAGGTCGACGCCGCGGTCGATCCGGCCGTCGGCGCCGGGGAGGCGTTCCCCGTGCTCCTCGTCCTCTCCGACGTCAACTGGCGGCCGCTCGACGACTTCTCGCGCCTCGCGCCGGCGGGGAACGGGTGGCGGTTCGACGGGGCGATCGCCGACGACGGCGTCCACGTCCCCGGCGCGGCGGCGGGGGGCTCGCGCGCCGTCTACCTGCCCGAGCGCGGACGCGGCTGGGGCCTGGTGAGCGGCGACGGCTGGCGCGTCCCCTGCCGGGGGAGCGATTGCGTCCTCTGGCACGAGGGGATCGGACACGCCATCGGCCTGCCGCACCCCGAGGCCGCCGACGGCTCGGTGATGAGCCAGGGGCAGTACCGCCACGCCCTCGCGCAGTCCTGGATCGACCCGGCGCAGAAGGCCGGGCTCCGTTTCGCACCCCCGACCGAGGCCCCCGCGCCCGACCCGCTCTTCGACCGGTTCACGGCGGTGCCGGAGCCGGCGTCGCCGCGCCCCCGGGAGCGCGTGGCGCTCCGTCTCGAGCCGCGCGACCTCCTCCCCGGGGACCTGCACGTCGAGGTGCAGACCGGCCTGCGGGCGCCCTGGATGACGATCCCCGTCGACGCGGCGGCGATCAGGGAGGGGCTCGTGCCGCTGGGGAGCTTCGACCGGCCGGGAGGCGTGGCGTGGCGCGTGCGCGGTGGCGGTCCGGGCGCCGGGGCCGACGGCGGCGCGACGGCGGCCGCCTGGGGATACTTCCAGGTGCGCACCGAACCGGGTCTCGCGCCGCCGCCCGGAGACGTCGATGCCACCGATCGGGAGCCGGTCGCGGAGTCGCAGCCGGGCGACCCCGCCGCCGCGGTCGATCTCCTGGCGCTCGTCGAACCGGCCCGCCACGGCGTGTCGGGAACGTGGGAACGGATCGATCGCGACGGCCGGACGGGGCTCGTCGCGCCGCGGGCCTACGGCGCCCGCATCGAGATCCCCTACACCCCCGCGGAGGCGTACCGGCTCACGGTCATCGCCGAGCCGCTCGACGATCCGAACGGCCTCACGCTCGGCCTGCGCATGGGGGGCCGGCGTTTCCTCGCCCTGCTCGGCTTCGGGGAGACATCCCCCCGCGCCAGCGCCCTCGAGAACGTCGACGGCGTCAACGTGGCGGGGAATCCCACGCGCGTCGAGGGGGACGTGTTCGTGCGCGGACGCCCCGCCGAGATCGTCTGCACGGTCCGTCCGGGACGCGTCGTCGTGACCGTCGACGGCAGGCCCTGGATCGACTGGGAGGGCTCCCCCGATCGGCTGTCGCTCGGCGACTACTGGCGGACGCCGCGCGACGAGGCGCTCTTCCTCGGCGCCTACGACTGCCGCTACCGCTTCCTCCGCGTCTCGCTCGAGGCGCTCGACGGCGCCGGCCGACCGCTCGACGACGCCGGGAACCGCTGAGCCGGGGCGGATGCGATTCCCATGAGGCGGATGTCGCGGCACCGCCGGCGACGGTACAACGACGGCTCTCCCATCCCCCGCCGGAGGCTGTCATGCCCGCGTCACGGATCTCCGTCCCCGTTCTCCTCGCCGGCCTCGCCCTGGGCTCGGTGCTGCCCGCCACGTCGGCCGCGGACGAGACGGCACCACGGGTGCCCGGCCCCCAACCCGACGGCTCGGTGGTCCTCCCCAACCAGTGGTCGCTGCGGCCGGTGGGGCGGCAGGTCGAGGTGGGGGATTTTCCCGCCGTGATCGCCCTCCACCCCGACGGCCGCCACGCCGCCGTCCTCCACTGCGGGTACGGGCCCCACGAGATCGCCGTCATCGACGTCGATGCGCGCCGCGTCCTGTCGCGGACGCGCCTCGAGGAGTCGTTCCAGGGGCTGGCGTTCTCCCCGGACGGCTCGGTGCTCTGGGTCTCGGGTGGCGCCGCCGAGACGCTCCTCCGTTTCCGTTTCGTCGCCGCCGCGCTCGTGCCCGACGGAGCGGTCGCGCTGCGGGACGAGGCGTCGCGCGGGATCCCCTGCGGCATCGCCGTGGCGGACGGGGGCCGGACGATCTACGCCGCCAACGTCTGGGGCCACTCCGTGTCGCGCGTCCGTCTTCCGGAAGGGGACGGAGAGCCGGCCGTCGACGAGCTCCTCCTCTCCGACGCGGCCCCGGCACCGGCCCCGCGGCTCCCCGAGACGACCGACGACCCGTCGATCACCAAGCGTGCCGACGCGCTCCTCGAGCGGGTCGTCGCCGACGCCCCCTACCCGTGGACGTGCGTCGTCGACGAGCCGCGCGGGCGGCTCTACGTCTCGCTCTGGGCCCAGGCGGCTGTCGCCGTGATCGACACCCGCGCGTGGCGGGTCGTGGGGCGCGTCGAGGTCGAGGAGCATCCCAACGAGATGCTCCTCGCCCCCGACGGGAAGCGTCTCTTCGTCGCCAACGCCAACCGCAACAGCGTCTCGGTGATCGATCCCGACGAGGGACGCGTCACGGAGACGCTCGTCGCCACCCTCTCCCCCGACGCCCCCCCCGGCAACACGCCGAACTCGCTGGCCATCTCCGCCGACGGTGAGCGGCTCTTCGTCTCCAACGCCACGATCAACGCCGTGAGCGTGTGGGAGGTGGAGGAGCCGGGCCGGGCACGGAGCCTCGGCTTCGTGCCGGTGGGCTGGTACCCGACGGCGGTGCGGCTCACGGCCGACGGGAAACGCCTGCTCGTGGCCAACGGCAAGGGGGTGATCTCCGACTCCAACCGCAACGGGCCCCGGCCGGGCTTCGATCCGGACGCCCCCACGCCCGACTACATCGGCGGCCTCTTCGACGGGACGGTGTCGTTCGTCGACCTTCCGGAGGGGGACCGCTTCACCGCGAAGGTGGCCGAATGGACCGAGCAGGCCTACGCCTGCCGTCCGCCCCGGGCGGACGAGGTCTTCACGGCGGACGAGGTGTCGGGGCATCCGATCCCGCTCGAGCCGGGGAAGCGGAGCCCGATCGAGCACGTGATCTACGTGATCAAGGAGAACCGCACCTACGACCAGGTGTTCGGCGACATGCCGGAGGGCAACGGCGACCCGACGCTCTGCCTCTTCCCCGAACGCGTCACGCCGAACCACCACGCCCTGGCACGGCAGTTCGTCCTCCTCGACAACTTCTACGTGGAGAGCGAGGTGAGCGCCGACGGCCACGAATGGAGCATGGGTGCCTACGCCACCGACTTCGTCGAGCGCCACTGGCCGCTCTCCTACGGCCACAACCGGCGGAAGAAGTTCCCCTACCCGAGCGAAGGGAGCTTCGACGCGGCGGCCCGGCCGGCGGGCGGCTACCTCTGGGACCGGGCCATCGCCGCCGGGGTGAGCGTGCGCAGCTACGGGGAGTGGGTGGCCAACGGCAAGACCCCCGACGATCCCTGCACGGCGAAGGTTCCCGCGCTCGAGGGACGCTTCGACCCGCTCTACCGGAGCTTCGATCAGGACTACTCCGACCTGAAGCGCGCCGACCGCTTCATCGCGGAGCTCGCCCGCTTCGAGCGCGAGGGGTCGATGCCGCGGCTGCAGATCGTCCGCCTCCCCAACGACCACACCAGCGGCACGAGCCCCGGCAAGCTCACCCCCACCGCGTTCGTGGCGGAGAACGACCTGGCCCTCGGCCGGGTCGTGGAGGCGGTGAGCCGGTCGCGATTCTGGCCCACGACGGCGATCTTCGTCGTGGAGGACGACGCCCAGAACGGATCCGACCATGTCGACGCCCACCGCACCGTGGCACTGGTCGTGAGCCCGTGGACGCGCCACGGCGCCGTGGATTCGAGCCTCTACTCGACCAGTTCGATGCTCCGCACCATCGAGCTCATCCTCGGCCTCGAGCCGATGTCGCAGTTCGACGCCGCGGCGCTGCCGATGATCCGCTCGTTCGCCAAGGAGCCGGTGGCCGACGGCTACGAGTGCCGGCCGGCGCTCGTGCCGCTCGACGAACGGAACGTGGCCGGAGCCTGGGGGGCGGAGGCGTCGCTGGCGATGGACTTCTCCGTCGAGGACGCGGCCGACGACCTGCTCCTCAACGACATCGTGTGGAGGAGCGTCCGGGGAGCCGACTCGCCGATGCCGGCGCCGCGCCGTGCGGCGTTCGTCTTCGCCTCCGAGGAGGAGGACGAGGAACACGAGGGTGAGGCCGCCTCGCCGCGTTGACCGCTCGGCGGCCGTCAGTGCCCTTGAGAAAGAGCGGAGGCCCGGGGTGCTCCCGCCCCCCCGGGCCTCCGCGTGCGTGTCGGTCCGGTCGGAGCCGGAGCGGATCACTTGTAGTCGTTGAGCTCGATGACGAAATCGGCCGTGTCGCCGGAGATCTCCTTCTCGATGAGCGCCTTCGCCTTGCGGTCGGCGAACTTGCCCTTGAGCTGATCCCCGCCCGGTCCCATGTGGGTGATCTGCACCCCGTACTTGCCCTTCGGCAACGACGTGGAGAAGGTCCCGTCGACGTTGGCGAAGGCGGAGTTGGAGTAATCCCCCTGGGCGCTCACGAACTTGATCATCACGAAGGCCGCCTTGGAGGCGGCCTGCGCGGGATCGAGCGGCAGCGGATTGCCCCCGCGGACCACCTTGCCGCTGACCTTGAACTCCGGCGCCTTCTTCGACGTGGGCTGGGCGCACCCGGCGAGAAGGACGGCGGCGGGCAGGACGACGGCGACGAACGCGACGAACGGACGGCGGTGCATCGAATGGCTCCGGGGGTGGACTCGATCAGTAGGCGACGTTCTTGCCGTCGTCCTTGTGGCCGAGGCGCCGCCAGATCCAGATGTCGATCGTGTAGGGGACGGCCCGCACCGAACTGTCGCACATGAGGACGTTGGTCACCGCGTGAGGCGATCCGAAGCGGCCGTCGCCGTACCAAGAGCCCGAGCGGTCCCCGTCCGACTGCGGCTCGAAACCGGTGTGGCGGAGGATGTCGTGGTCCCACCCGGAGGTGTAGCCCTCGTTGTCGTCGCCGCACATGTTCGCCTTGCAGTTGTCCGAGTCGAGCGCCTTCTCGGCGAGGAGGATGACGTTCGACGTGCCGTCACGGATGCCGGAGAGCGTGGTCCGCTTCCGCAGGTCGAGGTTCGGCTGGCCACCGTTGGTCCAGACGATCGGGCCGTCCCCCTCCTCCCAGTGCCACGGCGCACCCTCGCTGCCGAGCCAGTTGTCGCCCCAGTCGAGGCTGTTCCCGGCGTAGTCGGTCTGCGCGAACGGACGGGAGCCGCTCGATTCGGCGGTGGGGTACCACTCGCCCGAGTTCTTCACGCCGTCGGACGACGAGCGCCGGCTGGGGCAGAAGTACTGGGGCACCGGCCGACCGCGCGCGAACGCGAACCGCTCCCAGTCGGAGATGGTGTTGTTGCCGTTGAGGTCCTTGGCGCCGTTGCCGAGCCACAGCGCCTCGTTCTCGAGGAACGGCAGGATCTGGTAGCCCCAGCCGGCGGTCTGGTTGACGCCGCTGCCCGGCCGGCCGTTGGTGAAGTTCCAGGTATCCCACGACTGGCCGCCCGTGGGGAGCATGCCGCGCGTGTCGTGGTGGTTGTGCATCGCGAGGCCGAGCTGCTTCAGGTTGTTCAGACACTTCGAGCGACGGGCCGCCTCGCGTGCCGCCTGCACGGCGGGCAGGAGGAGACCGACGAGCGTCCCGATGATCGCGATGACGACGAGCAGCTCCACGAGCGTGAAGCCCCGCGACCGACGCGAGTCGGGCGATTGGACAGTCAGGGAAGACGCACCCATGACGTTTCTCCAGCGGGATGAACGGGGAACGAGGGGATGAAAAGAATCGCGACGGCCGGCCCCCTGTTCGGGGGTGGATGCGGATTGAATTGAAGGCGTCGGAACCGTCGCCGAAAAAACCCGACCAGGAAATGGGATCGGCCTGAAGACGGGGGAGCCTCAAGGGCCGGAAGATTCGCCGGAGGTGAAAACGATACCCCTCGCGACGCCTTCCTCCCCCCCACCGTCGAACCTATGGATAAGGTAAGCCCTGCGGGGGCGACGGGCAAGTGAAAACGCCCCCCCGGCGGGTGGCATCGGCGGATCGGCGGGCTTCAGGACCGGCCCCGGTGCGACCACCCCCCCCGGATCAGGTCGGCCGCCAGGAGCACCGTGCCGGCATGGATGTCGACCACGGCGGAGAGATCGGCGGCGTAGCCCCCCCCGCAGACGATCGCCACCGGAGCCCGGACGGCGCGGGACGCGGAAAGGACGCGACGGGCTCGCGCCAGGAGCCCCTCCCGGCTGACCGCGAGCCTGCCGAGCCGGTCCTCCACGTAGGGATCGGCACCGGCGATGTACAGGACCAGATCGGGGCGCCACCCGATCACGGCGGCGGCGAGGGCCCGGTCCACGGCCGCCAGATAGACGTCGTCACCGCTGCCGTCCGGGAGCCCGACATCGAGCGAACCGGGGTGTTTGCGCAGCGGGAAGTTGCGCTCGCCGTGGACCGACGCCGTGAATACGGTCGGATCGGCGGCGAAGATGTGGGCGGTGCCGTTGCCCTGGTGGACGTCGAGATCGACGATCGCCACCCGGGAAGCGGCGCCGCGGGCCTGCATCTCCCGGGCCGCGACCGCCGTGTCGTTGAAGACGCAGTAGCCCTCGCCGAAGTCGCGGCCGGCGTGGTGGGTGCCGCCGGCGAGACTCGCGGCGATGCCGTCCTCGAGCGCCGCCGCCGCCGCGTCGACCGCCGCGCCGGTGCTGCGGAGCGAGCGCTCGACGAGTGCTCCGCTCCAGGGGAACCCGATCCGGCGCACCTCCGCCGCGGAGAGCGTGCCGGAGAGCACCCTGCCGACGTAGGCACGGTCGTGGACGCGGAGGATCTCCTCGTCGGTGGCGGCGTGGGGCGCGACGAAGTCGAGCGGCACACCGCGGGAGGCGTGCCGCTCGAGGCGTTCGCGCAGCAAGCGGTACTTGTCGATCGGGAAACGGTGGCCGTCGGGCAGCGGGAGCGGGTGACGATCACAGGGAAAGACGCGCATCACCCCCATCGACCGCCGCCTCCACGACGGCGGCGGCCGGCCGCCGCCGCGAGCAGGGCCGCCGCGCCGGCGATCGCCGCCTGGACCCCGGCCCCGGGCTCGGGCACCGTGATCGCCACGATCTGGTCGCGGTAGAAGGAGAGATCGGCGAAGTAGGAGCCGTTGCCGAACGCCGCGGACGCGAAGGGCTGCCCGGAGTAGGCGTCCTGCGCGATGACGATCCCGGCGAGGTTCCATTTCCCCGATTGCTTGACGAACACGCCGCCACCGGAGTCGCCCCACACCACCTGCCCTTCGCCGGCGATCGCCGTGGCCCCCGAGTCGAACGTCGTGCCGAGGGCCACCAGATCCGGCTGCCCGCTGCCGAGGGAGAGCCAGCCCGCGCCGTCGATGACGTTCTTCCCCCACGTCTTCGACTGCGCGGACGTGGTCTTGTAGCCCGCCGCGTTGGGCGCCGTCGCCGGAGGGGACTCCGCCCAGGTCCAGGGACTGGCCGCCGTGTTCACGGTCCACTGCGTCAGGGTGGTGGTCTGGTTCCTGCCACGGCCGATCATCGTCACCGTGTCGCCGATCGTGGCCCCCGACGAGGCGATCGAGACCTCCGGCACGGCGGGACGGCCGTCGATCTGGAACAGGTACAGGTCGGTGAACGCCGACTTCCCGGCGACGCCGTTGTTGGTGAGTTGATGCCCCGTGCCGGCGACCATCGGATAGGTCGTGCCGCCGAGCGAGAAGCCGCTGCCGCTGCCGATGTGGTGCGCGGTCAGCACCCATCCGCCGCCGAGGTAGACGCCACCCCCGACCCAGATCGCACCGACGTTGTTCCATCCCGGATCGTCGGCGGGGGCGGTCGTGTTCCCCCCGCCGAGCTGATCGACGACGACGGCCGGGGCGATCCCCCCCGCCGCGGCGAAGCACGCCGCAAGGAAGAGGGCGGGGATCCCGTTCCCTCCGCGCCGGGAGCGGAGCCCCGGTGCACCGGTCGATCTGGTCCTGCTGGTCATGGTGCGTCTCCCCGGGCCCGGAGCACTCCCGACGGCCTTCGGAGCCGCCGGCGCGCCGCTGGTGCCACGGGCGGGGCGTGCACCCCGGCCATTCGCCCCGGCGCTGCCCCATGATCCGGCAGATGCCGTGCCGAATCGAGCGGAACGGGAGGCGGGCACTGCGCTGCGGGCGAAACGCCCATCGGCGGCCCTGCCAGCCTCCCGGACACCCGACGGGAACGGACACGATCGCAGGATCGCGATCACCAACAGCGTGAGCTTTCCCAGTCCGTGCGAAGAGACGGCCCCGGTGGGACCGGGCCCCCCATCCCCGCCGTCGGGCGGCGGGCGGGCGGGGCGTTCACTTCTTGGAGGAGCGCCGCGCGGCGGTCTTCTTGCGGGCGGAGGCCCCGAGCGCCGCACGGAGCGCCTTGGCCGGCGCCCCGGACCGCGTCGTCCCCCCTCCGCGTCCATCGACGAGGATGTCGACCTTGCCGGTCTCCACGCGGGAGAGCCATCCCTCGGATCCTCATCCGTTTTCCTGATCGGCATGCGCCGGTCCGTCGCCTGTGAGGCGAGGCACGCTGGCATCCGCCGGCAGCTCACCGCTGACGTCACCGATGTCATCACCCACCGCGGCCTTCGCATCACCATCGCGGTCGAGGAGGGCCTCGAGCGCGGGATGATGGCCAGCAAGCGGCTGGCCGGGGGCAACGGGAACCAGTCCAACCTCCAGCTCGTCATCGCGTTCGACTGCGGTGGACGACGCCTTCACCCTCGGTGATCCGGGACGGACCGGCTTTCCCTCGGCGGCCCGCATCTGGCGTTGGTCCGGAAGGTTCTCGCCAGAGTCGGTGAATGGCAATAATCTCCACTCGCGAGTATCTTGAAACGCCCTCCGTGCAGCCATCGGACTCGTCTTGAATGGATTCCCACAGATGGACAGCCTGTTTGCTTGGACGATCACCGCTCCCGCACTCATGCTGCTGGCCGCTGGCCTGATCCCCCGGGGCTGGGCGAACGATCACCTCGATGGCATGAGGCGGCTGGCCAAAACCGCGACCGTCGCGGCTGCGGCACTGGCTGTCGTCGTCGCTGTGGCGCTGGCCTTCAGGGGGCCGATCGACGTTCGCTTGGCGGTCGTGCCCGGCCTGCCCGCCCTCAACTTCGGCGTCTACTTCGACGACCTCGCAGCGATCATGCTGCTGCTGATCAGCTTCATCGGTGCGGTCATCTGCCGGTACGCGGTCCGCTACCTCGACGGCGATCGCGATCAGGGGCGATTCCTGTGCTGGATGCTCTTCACGCTCGGCGCGGTGTTCCTGCTGGTCACTTCCCGTAACCTGCTCCTGTTCGCCACCGCATGGACCCTCGCAGACTTCGGCCTCCACAAACTCCTCACGCACCACCGCCATCGGCCCTGGGCCATCTGGGCAGCACGGAAAAAACTCCTCATCAGCGTGCTGGGAAATGTCGTTCTGATCGCCGCCTTGGCGGTGACGTACTTCACCCTGGGCAGCTTCGACTACACCGAGATCTTCGCCGAGGCCGTGGCCCTCCGTAAGCAGTCTGCGGGGAACTCGTTGCTCGTCTCGGCCATCGGAAGCCTGTTTGTCCTGGCGGCGATGACCAAGTCGGCCCAGTTTCCGTTTCACAGCTGGCTGCCCGACACGATGGAGGCGCCCACGCCGGTTTCCGCCCTGATGCACGCAGGCATCATCAACGCCGGCGGGTTCCTCGTGATCCGGCTCAGCCCGCTGGTGGTGCTCTCCCCCGCCGGTCTCGGCATGCTGGCGATGATCGGCGCGATCACCGCGCTGCTCGGGGGTGTCGTCATGCCCTCGCAGACGAGCGTGAAACGTTCGCTCGCGTTTTCGACGATCGCCCAGATGGGCTTCATGATGCTCCAGTGCGGGCTCGGCGGCTTTTCCGCGGCATTGCTCCACATCGTCGCACACTCGCTCTACAAGGCCCATGCCTTCCTCAGCTCCGGAAGCGTGCTGGAACAAGCCGCTCGCACACAACTGACCCTGGCTCGCGCCCGCAGTGGTCGCGCGGTGCTCGTCACCGACATTCTGGCCGTCGGCGGGGCAGCGGCGATCCTCGGTCTGACCCTCGCCTGCTTCGGGATCAAGATCACCGAAAAGCCGGGCGGGATCGTCCTCGGCTTCGTGCTGCTGTTGGCTCTCACCAACCTGCTCTCCACCTTCTTCGCCACGCGGCTCTGGAACCTGTCGGCACTCGGGATCGCGGCGGCGGTGGTGGTGGCGTTCGGCTACTTCGCGAGCTTCGAGATGATCGATAGCCTCCTGGCCACCACGATGTCGCGACAACCCCTGGAGCGATCGGCCCTCGACCCGGCGGTGCACATCGTGGCGGTGGCGTGTTTTGTGGCGATCTTCATCGTGCAGAACTTCATTCAGAGCTTTTCCCATCTGGGTTGGGTGCAGGTCTTCTACGTGCATGCAAACAACGGCTTTTATCTCGACATTCCCTTTCGGCGTCTCACCGGCTGGATCTACGGCCAGCCAGCGGCCGTCTCGTAGCCCGTGTCTTTCCAGGTGGACCAGCGCTGATGACCAACGTTACGACGAGCGGCGAAACCTCGACGACCAGACTGACTCCCGAGGAATTGGCGCTGCAGCTCGCAGCCGTCGGGGCCATCATCCCGCCGCTCTGGCCGTTGGCCGACTACGTCGCGGTCAACCCGTTTCTTGGCCTTGCCGACCGGCCCTTTCTGGTCGCTCGACAACTGCTCGCCGATGTTCGCGTCTGTGACATCCTGCCGACGGCCGAATGGTTTCGACAGCGCCTGAGCACCGGGGCGATCACGGCAGTCGACCTCGACACCGCCTTGGTCGAGTGCCGGGAGGAGCATCCGGAATGGTACTCCAGCCTCACGGTGGAAGCCTGTCGGGCCTCGCTCGACGAAGAGCCGGCAGCGGTCGGGTCCGAACGCCGCTTCCGAACCGTGTCGGAACTCCTCGACGAACGGACCGGGACCCGCTGGACCAGCCACATCGTCACGGACATCTCGCGGCACTGTGCCGGCCACTTCGACCGGGGGCAGGCCAGCTGGCTGAGCCCCTGGCTGAGCTTGCCGCTCTACGAGGCGTGGCGCCAGCGGACGCAGTTGAGCCGCCGGCTCGACGAACTTGGGATCCGTGGATTCCGGAAGTTGGTCGCGGCGCTTCCGGATGATCCTCTCGAGGCGATCCCCGACCTACTGGCCCGGCTGGCCATTCCAAGGCCGCACATCGAACGATTCCTGTTGGCAGAACTCTTTTCGGTCGCCGGATGGGCCTCGTTCATACGCTATCTCGGCTGGCATGCCGAGGAACCACCACCGGTTGCCGACGACCTGACGGGGCTGCTGGCGATCCGACTGGCCTGTGACGTGGCCCTGGCCGAATCGAGCGGCTTGACAGATCTCCCCACGGGGCTAGTGCCGACGGCGCCCGAGCCGCCCGACCCTCCGGCCGCGGTGCTGGCCCGCTACCTGATGCAGGTCGCCGGTGAGGTGAGCCATCGCCGTCGTCTGCTGGCCGACATGGCCACGGTCGAGAAACCGGCGGTGACCGGCCGACCGACGCTGCAAATGGTCTTCTGCATCGATGTTCGCAGCGAGGTGTTGCGCCGCCACCTCGAGGCCCAGAGCACGCTGGTGGAAACCCGTGGCTTTGCCGGATTCTTCGGGATGCCGCTCGAGTTCATTCGCCTCGGCACCGCGTACGGCGCCGCTCATTGCCCGGTGCTGCTGCAGCCGTCCTTTCCGGTCTTCGAGCGGCTGCTGGGAGCATCGGAGGAGCGGATCGAGGCGGCCATCGACCACCGGAAACTGCTCAGGAAGGGCCGCAAGCTCTGGAAGGGCTTCCAATCGTCGTCGATCTCCTGCTACAGCTTCGTGGAGTCGCTGGGGCTCGCCTATCTGCCGAAGCTTCTCACCGACTCGCTCGGCGTCACCGCCCCCGTGGCCGATCCGCGAAACGACGGCCTCACGCTCGACGAGCAGCGTCGGCTCGGCCCGGACCTGGAGGGCTCGGACGATCCCCTTCCGCTCGACCAGCGGATCGCTCTGGCCGAAGGCATGCTGCGAAACCTCGGGCTCACCGATCGGTTCGCCAGGATCGTCGCCATCTGCGGCCATGCCGCCTCGATGGTCAACAATCCCTACCGTGCGGGCTACGACTGCGGCGCCTGTGGTGGACACTCCGGTGAGCCGAATGCTCGCGTTGCCGTCGCCATTCTCAACGACATTCAGGTTCGTGAGGCACTGGCTGAGCGGGGCATCGCGATCCCTGCCGACACCTGGTTCGTCGCGGCCGTGCACCGGACCACCGTCGATGAGATCGAGTTCTTCGGTCCGACGGGTTGTCCTGCCACGCACCGCGACGAGTTCCGGAACATCCTCGGCTGGACTGCCGCCGCCGGAAAGGCAACGCGGCAGGAACGGAGCAGGCGGCTGGGGAACGCCACCGATGAGTCGGTGCTCTTCCGGGCCCGAGACTGGGCGGAGGTTCGGCCCGAATGGGGCCTGGCGGGCAATGCCGCCTTCGTCATCGCCGACCGCAGCCGGACGATAGGGCTCGACCTCGGTGGCCGATCTTTCCTCCACGAGTACTGCTCGGCGAAAGACCCTCAGGGGAAGGTGCTCGAGCTGATCATGACGGCCCCGCTGGTCGTGACCAGCTGGATCGGGCTGCAGTATTTTGCCTCCGCCGTCGACAACCGGGCCTTCGGCAGCGGAAGCAAGGTGATCCATGACGTGGTGGGGCAATTTGGCGTCCTCGAGGGGAACGGCGGCGACCTCCGGGTTGGCCTCCCCTGGCAGGCGGTTCACGATGGCACCACACTGCAGCATGAGCCGCTGCGGCTCACCGTCATCATCGACGCCAGCCGCGAACGCGTGAGCGACATTCTCGACCGGCACTCAGGCGTGCGGGATCTCGTGACCCACAACTGGCTGCGGCTCGTGGTCGAGGACGCGGGAGCGTGCTACCGCTGGACACCCAAGGCTGGCTGGCAGTTGCTCTGAACGGAGCGGTCGACGAGTCTTGCGGCGCCCACCGCCGACCTCGCTCCAGGGCACCTTCGGCCGCTGCTGGGCGGCGAGCGCTGAGTGGGAGGCGGGGTTCGGGCCCGCAAACCCCACCATCCCGTCGGGCGTCGCGTCAGCCACGCGGCCCGGGCGGGAGATCCGGCGCCCCGGGTTTCAGACGCCCGCGTGCCCCGCCTCTCCGGAGGGATCGTCGTCCGCGTGGCGGTCGGCAGCGCCGTCCTCCGGGGACTCTCCGCCGTTCGCCGTCCCCTGCCCACGCTCCGCGTCGCGAACGGCACGGTCGTAGGCGTCGCGGTAGAAGTCGGCGTGGCTCTCGAGGATCGAATCGATGCCCGGGATCCCCAGCGAGGAGAGGGGGATGAACCCGGCCGGCGGCAGCGCACCCGCGCCGGGTCCCTGGCGTGGCCGACGCTTCGCCCCGGACCGCCGCGGACGGCGGGGAGTCGTCGGCTCGCCCCCGTCCGGACGCGCCTTGGGACGCACGGGGGGCAACCACCACACGACGCCGTTGTGCATGACGATCCGATTGACCCCCATCACCGCCCCCACAGGAATCGAGCCCGATGCCGGCGTGGTCGCCGCCGGGCGGGAACCCCGCCCCACCGCGTTTTCCGCGACCACCCGGAGTGGTATCGAACGCCGCGGCGGCGGAGCCCCGCTCGGGGCCCAGGCGGCGGCAGAGGCGGAACAATCGGGCGTCTCGACCCGGCCGTTTCCAGGGACGCTGCCGTCTTTCCGGTGCCATTTTCCCCGTTGCCGCGGCTGGCTTCCGCCCCCTATGGTCCCGCCCCCTCCGGATCGCCCGGAGCATGACGCCCTTCCCGGGGCCCGGCCTTCCGTCCCCGGGACGAACCACAAGGAGTTATCGATGGCAGCCGGATTGACCCTGGGCCACGGCCTCACCGACCGGGCCGCCGCTTCCGCCCCCGCCCACGCTCCCGCACACCAGCCGCCCCAGTGGTGCGCGGTGCCACGCTGCTCGCTGCGATTCGAGAAGTGTGCCGACGGCTTCAAGATCCACTGCGAATGCCCCGATCAGGCCGCCTGCGGCACCCTCCAGAACCTCTGCCGCAGCCTTTCCGAGGGAATGTGCAGCTGCACCTGCACCAAGAACGGCATCTGCGTGGCCCAGTGCAACCTCTGCTTCTGCAGCTGCACCTGCGAACCGACTGCCAAGGGGGTGTGCATCACCTGCCGGTCCGGCGACAAGGACTGCTGCAAGCTGACGCAGGGCTGCTGCGAGTGCCTGGCGGCCTGCTGCCAGGCCGGCTGCGCCTGCACGGTGTGCTTCGGCGGCGTGCCGGTCTGCTGCGGCACCTGCTGCTGACACGGCGACCGAAACCTCCATTCCGTCGGTCGCCATCCCCGTCACGGGGAAAGCCCGGCGAACGGACAACCTGCCCGGGGACCAAAGGTTCCCGGGCAGGTTTTTTCTTTTTCGAACAAGTATTGAAAGCAAGTTGACGATCATGCTAATGAATGTCACATTGGACCTCATAAATCCACTTTTCCGCACGACTGCCACCCTGATACGGAGTTTTCGCCGATGCTCGGGCACCTGGCACATCCCGGCCGAAAGCCCCATCGCGAGCTGGCGAGGGCCGGACTCGCGGTCGCCGTCCTGGTGCTCGCGTGCACCGGCTGCTCCGACTCCAAACCGGTCTCCGGGGGGGGCGGCGCCGCCGGGACGACCGTCGAACTGCTCAACGTCTCCTACGACCCGACCCGCGAGCTCTACCGCGACATCAACGCGGCCTTCGCCGAACGCTACCGGGCCGAGCATGGCACGGCGGTCTCGATCAAGCAGTCGCATGCGGCGTCCGGAAGCCAGTCGCGGGCCGTCATCGACGGCCTCGAGGCCGACGTGGTCACGCTCGCCACCTGGCCCGACGTCGACGCCATCGCCCGCTCGGGACTGGTCAGGGAGGACTGGGAGCACCGTTTCGACAACCGGTCGGTCCCCTACCACTCGGTGGTGGTGTTCGTGGTGCGGCAGGGGAATCCCAAGAAGATCGCCGACTGGCCCGACCTCGACCGTGACGACATCGCGATCATCACGCCGAATCCGAAGACGTCTGGCAACGGCAAATACAGCTTCCTCGCCGCCTGGGGATCGGTGCTCGCCGCCGGCGGGTCCGCCGACGACGCACGCGGCTTCGTCGAACGCCTCTACCGCCGCACCCCGGTGCTCGACACCGGCGCCCGGGCCGCCACCGCCACGTTCTCGCAGAAGGGAATCGGCGACGTGCACCTCACGTTCGAGAACGAGGCCCATCTGGAGGTGGAGGAATCGAAGGGTGCCCTCGAGATCGTCCATCCGAGGCGTTCGATCCGCGTCGATCCGCCGGTGGCCGTGGTCGACTCGAACGTCGACAAGAAGGGGACGCGCCACGCCGCCGAGGCCTACCTCGGATTCCTCTGGTCGCCGGAGGGGCGGGCGATCGTCGCCAGCCACCACTACCGCCCCTGGCAGGCCGACGGCCCGACGACGCCGGAGGGCTTCCCGGTGATCGAGACGTTCGACGTGGAGTTCGTCGCGGGGTCGTGGGACGGGGCGATGAAGGAACTCTTCGGCGAGGGGGGCGAGTTCGACCGCATCTACCAGCCCGCGGCCGCCGACTGACCCCCCGCCGCCGCACCCGACCCGACGTCATGCACGCACCACACTCCCCCTCATCTCCGCAGCGCCGAACGGGCGGCCGGCGTTCACGCCGTGCGGTGCTGCCCGGCTTCGTCCCCAGCGCCGCCGTCACCGGCACGATGCTCGTGTGCCTCGTGCTCTTCCCCCTGGCGGTGCTCGTGTTCCGCGCCGCCTCGCTCGGCCCCGCAGGCTTCCTCGCCGCCGCCTGGACGCCGCGGGCGCGGGCCGCCTACGCGGTGTCGCTCGGCGCTTCCGCCGCCGCGGCCACGATCAGTTCCCTCCTCGGGCTCCTCGTCGCCTGGGTCCTCGTGCGGATCGACTTCCCCGGCCGTCGGCTCCTCGACGCGCTCGTCGACGTGCCGCTGGCGCTGCCCACCGCGGTGGCGGGGCTCGTCTACTCCTCGCTCTACGTCGAGAAGGGTTGGCTGGGGCACTGGCTCGTGCCGCTGGGGATCCGCGGCGCGTATTCGCGGGCGGGCATCGTGCTCGTGCTCCTGTTCGTGAGCCTGCCTTTCGCCATCCGCGTCGTGCAACCGGTGATCGACGGGCTCGACCGCGACACCGAGGAGGCCGCCCGTCTCCTCGGCGCCTCACGGATCCAGACCTTCCTCCGCGTCATCCTCCCCGGCATTCTCCCCGCCGTCGTCACCGGGTTCGCGATGGCGCTGGCGCGGGCGCTGGGGGAATACGGCTCGGTGGTCTTCATCTCCGGCAACATGCCCTTCAGGACGGAGATCGCGCCGGTGCTGATCGTGTCGCGGCTCGAGGAGTTCGCCTACGCGGAGGCGACGGCGATCGCGGTGGTGCTCCTCGCCATGTCGCTCGTGCTCCTGATCCTGGTCAACGTCCTCCAGCAGCGTCTGGCCCGAAACGCCCACTGATCACCGCTCCCCCGCCCATGGCCACCCCACCCCGCGACGCCGTCACCGCCTCGAGCCCGCTCGGGATCCTCCTCGTCGGCGCCGCCGTCGCCACCGTCGGCCTCCTCATCGTCGTGCCGCTGGCGAGCGTGTTCGTCGAGGCGTTCGCCGGCGGCCCGGCCGAATGGTGGGGCGCGCTCGCCCACGACCCCGACACGCGCCACGCGATCTGGCTGTCGCTCACCGTGGCGCCGGTGGCGGTGGCCATCAACACCGTCTTCGGCGTGGCGGCGGCATGGCTCGTGGCCCGCTTCCGCTTCCCTGGCCGGGCGCTGGTGGTGTCGCTGTTCGACGTCCCCTTCTCGGTGTCGCCGGTCGTGGCGGGGCTCGCGCTGGTGCTCATCTTCGGCCGCCGCGGCCTCCTCGGGCCGACGCTCGACTGGCTCGCCTTCAAGGTAATCTTCGCCTGGCCCGGCCTCGTGCTGGCGACGACGTTCGTGACGCTGCCGCTGGTGGTGCGCGAGCTCGTGCCGGTGATGGAGGCGATCGGGCCGGAGGAGGAGATGGCGGCGGTGAGCCTCGGCGCGCGTGGCTGGGACGTCTTCACCCGAATCACCCTTCCCAACATCCGCTGGGCGCTGCTCCACGGGATCGTGCTCGCCAACGCCCGGGCGATGGGGGAGTTCGGCGCGGTGTACGTCGTCAGCGGCCACATCGCCGGCGCGACCGACACGATGCCGCTGCGCGTCGAGAAGCTGTTCCAGGAATACCGCACCCCCGCCTCGATGGCGGTGGCGAGCGTCCTCGCCGGCCTGGCCCTCGTGACGCTCGTCGCCAAGCTCGTCATCGAACGGCGACTGGAGGCCGAGGCGAGGGAGCTCGAGGCCGCTCGATCGATCGAGGAAGGCACCGACCCGACGACGGGAGGAAGGGGCAGATGAGCATCCGCATCGACCGCGTGAGCAAGACCTTCGGCACGTTCCGCGCCCTCGACGACGTCTCGCTCGACGTTCCCCAGGGCACGCTCCTGGCCCTCCTCGGGCCCTCCGGATCGGGCAAGACGACGCTCCTGCGGATCATCGCCGGGCTCGAGTGGCCCGATGCCGGCCGCATCGAGGAGGACGGCGCCGACATCACCGAGCGGCACGCGCGTGACCGCGACGTCGGCTTCGTCTTCCAGCATTACGCGCTCTTCCGCCACATGAGCGTGTTCGAGAACGTGGCGTTCGGGATGCGTGTCCGCAGGGTCCCCGGGGCGGAGGTCAGGGCCCGGGTCGAGGAACTGCTGCGGCTCGTCCGTCTCGAGGGACTCGGTGGACGTCGGCCGGCCCAGCTCTCCGGAGGCCAGCGGCAGCGCGTGGCGCTCGCACGGGCGCTGGCGATCCGTCCGCGGATCCTCCTCCTCGACGAGCCGTTCGGCGCCCTCGACGCGAAGGTCCGAGTCGAGCTGCGGCAGTGGCTGCGCCGACTGCACGACGAGATCGGCATGACCACCGTGTTCGTCACGCACGATCAGGAGGAGGCGTTCGAACTGGCCGACGAGGTGGTGGTGATGAACCACGGCCGCGTCGAACAGCGCGGCAGTCCCGACGAGGTGTTCGAAAGGCCGGCGACGCCGTTCGTGATGGACTTCCTCGGCAACGTCAACGTGTTCCACGGACGGGTCGAGGGGGGACGGGCCTTCTGGCACGGCGTGCCGCTCGCCTACCCCGACTATCCCCATCCGCAGCCGCGTCCGGCGCGCGTCTACCTGCGTCCGCACGAACTCGACATCACGCCGGCCGGGCCCGACGATCGTCCCGCGGAAGGCACCCTCGCGGCCAGCGTGGTGCGGTTGACGCGCACGGGCCCCGTCACCCGCGTCACCTGCCGGGCGCACGACGGCGGCGGCGAGATCCAGGTCGACCTGCCCTCGGCCCAGGCACGGTCTCTCGGCCTCGAGGCCGGTATGCCGGTCGTGGTGACGCCGCGCAACGTCCGCGTTTTCCTTCCCGACCCCGAATACGTGATCTAGCTGTCCGTAGAAAAAGTCATCCGTGACCTTTTTCCACTCGAGGCACCCCCGAAAAAGCCAAGGTTTTTCGGGGGTGTCGGCCGCCGCATCCAGCGGCGGAGCACTTTATCCACAGCCTGCTAGTCGGCCATGAACCGAGCCCCGACGGACGCCGTTCACTCCGGCGGCGGAGACAGCGCGTCGTCCGTGGAAAAACCTCCGGAGACCACCCATGAGCACCCCGCCCCCCGATTCTCCCCGAGCGAACGACGACCGCGCCGGTTCGACCACCGCGCCGCCGTCCCGCCACCCCGCCCTCGAGCGGATCGACGAGGCGCTGCGCGACCTGCGTTACGGCTCGGTCCTGGCGATCGTCCAGGACGGTGTCGTGGTGCAGATCGAACGCACCGAAAAGACCCGCCTGCCGCTCGAGAAGCGATGAACCCCGCGATACCCACGAGCGCCACCGACCGCACGCCTCCCCGTGCCTCCAGCCGTCGACACACTGGGATAACCAGGGGGAAAAAGCCTGCGGGAGTTTTTTTATGACGAATGTTGACCATTTCGATCGAATTGATATCATACGAACGTTCACTTTGTTTACCGAATCAATAATCATCAACAAATAAGCGTCAAAGTCCGAATCAACAACCGTTCGCGGCACTGACCGGAATGACCGGAGGGATGCGACGGCTCGCCACCGAGCTGTTTCCTGCTCTCTCCGGAGGTCGTTCCCATGCCTGGTCCCCGCCGCCTTCGCTCACGGGCACGGCACGCTGCCGCTGCCCCGTTTCCGGTCAGGCCACGGCCTGTCCGAACGACCGGCCCCCGGTGCTCCGCGATGCGGATCGCCATGCCCCCGTCCAGCGTCTCGCCCCGTTCGTTGTCCCTCCTCCATCCCTCGCTCCAGGAAGGTGCATCCATGTCCCTTCGTCCTCGCTTCCCCCGTCGGGCGTTCACGCTCGTCGAACTGCTCGTCGTCATCGCGATCATCGGCACGCTCGTCGGCCTCCTCCTGCCCGCCGTCCAGGCGGCACGGGAAGCGGCCAACCGGTCGAGGTGCTCGAACAATCTCAAGCAGATCGGATTGGCGATCCTCAACTACGAGAACTCCTACAAGTCGCTCCCCAACAGCCACCGTCCGAACAACGGCAACGCGCGGATCGCGTGGGTCACCCGGCTCCTCCCCTACTTCGAGGAAGGCAACCTCCGCAACCGTTGGGACATGTCGCAGAACTGGAGCAGCCTGACGCCGAACACCGCGGCCGGGTACACGGTGCCCAACGCCGTGCTGGCGATGACGCGGCTGCCGACGTTCGAATGCCCCTCGGCACCGTCGAGCAACAACTTCGACGGCGATCCCGACACCGGATCCACCCCCAGCGGCTACCCGACGACCGACGCCAGGGCGGTGATCAATCCGGCCGGGACCGGCTTCGCCTCGGTCGGCCTCTTCACCGCGACCACCGATTACTCGCCCACGATCTTCGTCGACGCGCGCCTCGCCAACGGGGGTACGGTGTCGGACAACCTGGCCGACGTCGCCCACGGCGCCGCCCAGGGGGCGCAGCGGCCGGGACCGGCCGACGGCTTCATGCCGAAGGATTACAACGGCACCGTCAAGCCGCGGATCGCCGATGTCCGTGACGGCACGTCGAAGACGATCGCCATCGCCGAGTCGGCGGGCCGCCCCTACAAGTACACCCGCGGCAAGCGGGACCCGGGCTTCCCGGTGCGTCGCGTGAACGGCGGCGGCTGGTGCCGTCCGGCGAGCGACTGCGCCTTCGACGGCTGCTCGGCCGACGGCACGCTCTTCGGCGGACCGAACGCCACCGGCGCCATCAACGTCACCAATGGCGAGAGCGTGGAGACGGCGCCCTACAAGGGGGCGATCTACGGCACGGAGGGAACGAGCGAGCCCTACGCCTTCCATGCCGCCGGCGCCAACCACGTCTTCGGCGACGGCTCGGTGCGCCTCCTCGCGAGCGACATCACGATCCGCACCTACGCGGCGCTCGTGACCCGCGCCGGCGGCGAGTCGGCGAGCGTCGACTGACCCTTCCCCGCCCACGGCGGGACCGGACCGGCACGGGGCCGGAGCGGGGGACACCCCCGCTCCGGCCCCTGCTTTTTCCCGGCCGGCCGGTTCCAGCCCGCTCGCCCCTTGAAAAGGACGCTTCCCCGTCGTTCCCCGCCGCGGACGGTGCCGGCTTTCCCGGGGTCGGCCGAGGGCGTACCCTGTCTCGGGAAGGGCCACCGACACTCCACGCGGCCGATCGGCGGAGCCCCGTGTGGCGATCCGCCCACGGGCCGGGGACCGGGCATGAGCGACATCCTCTTCCACTACTACCGCGTCAATCCCACGACGTGGTTCTACCTGTCGTCGCTCCTCTCCGTGGCGCTGTTCTTCAAGTTCAACCGCGTCTGGAGCATCCGCAATCTCGACCTCCTCGGCCTGATCCTCCTCGCGCCCGGCCTGCTCGCGGTCGAGTACGGGAAGTTCTGGGCCCGCGAATCGGACGTCCAGATCGGCTTCATCTGGCTGTTCGCCGTCTCGGCGGCGTTCCTCGTGAGGATGCTCGCCGACTCGCTCATGGTGCGCCGCCCGCTCCTCGAGCCCAACCTGACCACCGAGGGGCTCGTCTTCCTGGGTGTGTCGCTCCTGGTGTTCCTGCTGGCCAACGTGATCACCTCCCGCCCCCAGCAGTCGGACGTCGACGCAGCGGCGGCGGCGGCGAAACGACCCGCGCCGCGGGACGAGCAGGCCCGGACCGACCCGCTCGAGCGACTCGGGCCGGGGTATCCGCTCCTCTTCCTCCTCCCCCGCATCTCCACGCAGCGGCTCGTCGCCACCGAGCAGGCCGCCGACGGCAAGAACGGCCCCGAGGCCGCGGCACGGCTGGTCAACGAGACCACCGCCCGGGTGATGGCTATCCTCTCGCAATTGGCCATCGTCGGAGGGATGGTGTTCACCGGCTGGCGGCACTTCGGCAACGTGCGGCTCGGCGTGGCGGCGGCGGTGCTCTACCTGCTCCTCCCCTACACCGCGCTCATGACCGCGCGCGTCGACCACGCCCTGCCGGGTGCCCTGGTCATCTGGGCGATCGCCGCCTACCGCCAGCCGCTGGTGAGCGGGTTCCTCCTCGGGATGGCGGTGGGGACGATCTACTACCCCGTCTTCCTGCTCCCCCTGTGGTGCAGCTTCTACTGGGAGCGGGGCATCCGGCGCTTCGCCGTCGGCGTCGCGGTGGCCCTCGGCATCCTCGTCGCCGCGCTCTGGATCCGCTTCCCGGAGACGGCCGTGTTCGTCGCCCAGCTGCGGCAGATGTTCGGCTGGATCATCCCCAACGAGGTCACGCTCGAGGGCTTCTGGGCCCTCCCCTCCAACGACGCGGTGTTCCGCCTGCCGGTGCTGGCGGCCTTCGTCGCGATGATGGCGACCCTGGCGATCTGGCCGTCGCCGAAGAATCTCGGCACCCTCATGAGCTGCACCGCGGCCGTGCTGCTCGGCTGCCAGTTCTGGAAGGCCCACGACGGCGGGCTGTTCATGGCCTGGTTCCTCCCCGTGCTCCTGCTCGTCGTCTTCCGGCCGAACCTGGAGAACCGGGTGGCGCTCTTGGTGCTCGAGCCGGAGTGGTTCCCGCGCTTCGGACGCCGCGCGGCCTGACCGGCGCTTCCGACGGCATCGAAACCGCGCCGCACGGCATCAGCGTCGGCCGTGGGTGCCCCGGGGGGCGGCCGCGTCACCGGCCCCGCCCTCCGCCGCCGCCCCGGCGGGGAGGCTCCGTCGCAGGTCGATCGGAGCGGCGGTGTCGCGGGCCCCGAGCCACTCCCGCCAGCCCGCGAGGTTCCAGCGGTGATCCTGCCCGGTGAGCCTCTCGAGCGCCGCCAGCACCGATTCGTTCCGCACGCGCACCTTCGTCCGTTTCGGCCCCCCGCCCAGCGAGAGTCCCTCGCCGCCGCCGTTCCCGAACTGGACGCTCGTCTGCCCCGACTGCCGTCCGTCCGCCACGGTCACCACGTGCTCCGTCTCCAGCGCCTCGACGAGGGCGGGCGCCGCCGAGACGAGGCCGAGGGCGGCGATCGCGTCGGCCGCCCGATTCACCCGGGCGTTGTCGGGACCGGCGAGCGCCGCCACGAGCACCGGTTCGGCGATCCGCGGCCCGACGAGGAGGAGGCGTTCCGCGGCCACCGCGCGCGTGTCGGCATCCGGATGGTCGATCGCGGCCTCGACGACCACCGCGAGCGATTCGGATGTGCCCACCCGCGCGAGCGACTCGAGGAACCAGGCCCGCACCTGGGCGACGGGCTCCCGCGCGAGCGCCGCGGAGAGGGCGGGCACCGCGGCCGGGTCGGCGATCTCGCGCAGCTCCTCCGCCGCCCTCGGCGCCGACGCCGGATCGTCCAGACGGCGACGCAGCTTCTCCAGCCGCGGCCCCCACTGCTTTCGCGCCGTCGTCGCCCGCTCCGTCCGCTCGAGGAGCTCGATCTCCTGCGCGGTGCGCCACGCGCCGCGGTGGCGCACGAAGCCGCGCGCCGACATCAGTTCCTGCTGCGAGGGGCGATCGTCGTCGCGGGTGGCCGTCGCGGGAGCGGGATCGGCTCCCTGGTCGGCGGCCCCGGCCCCCCGGCATGCCGGGAACGCGAGGAGGAACCCGGCGGCGATCGCCGCGGCCGCGCCCGACCGACGCCGATGGCGGCAGGCGGCGGGGTGCGGCTGCAGATCCGATCGCCGTCGCGACACGTCCATCGTCCCCGTTCCGCACCTCGGCCGGCGTTCCCGGGGCGCCGGCGCCCCACGACCATTCATCGGCCCCCGGCCACGGCCTGGATGGCCCCCACGTAAAAAGAGAAGATGCGGAAGATGACCAGGATGACGAGGGCGGCAACGCCGACCCAGACGAGAAACCCGAACCCCCGCGCGGAAGCCTCGAAGCCGCGCCGGGCCTCGTCATCGTACTGACCGGCGATGCGGTCGAGCGTCTCGGCGGTCGATCCGGTCAGTTCTCCGACCGCCACGCCCTCCACGACCGGGGGGGGGAAGCCCCGCGCCGCCCGGAGCACGTCGGCGAGCGTCGCCCCCGCACGGAGCCGGGCCTCGACCCGTTCCGGATCGAGGGTGAGCCCCGGCGCCACCGACGAGGCGAGGCGGACGAGCCGCCCGGCGTCGAGCCCCGCGGCCGCGGCCAGCGAGGAGGCCCGGCACCACTGCGCGACCTCCGCAGCGCGGGCCGCGGCCCCGAACACCGGCACGCGGTCGGCGAGGCGTCGCGCGACGCCGTGGCGGCTCCAGCTCGCCACGAGCGCCCGGCCGCCGACGAGCGCCGCGATGGCGACCGACAGGACGACCGACACGTAGGCGGCGAGACCGGGAGCGCCGACGAGACCGAGCCCGAGGATGTCGACCGGCCCGCCGCGCTCGTCGCGGATCGCCCCCGCCACGACGATCAGGAAGGCGATCACGAGGAGGGCGATGGCCAGCTGGAACGCCGGCCAGACGAGCGACGAGAGCAGCGCGCGCCGCGTGCGCACGGAGTGGTCGAGGGCCCGCGCGAGGTCGCGGAGCGTCTCCGCTTCGTGGCCGGTCCGCTCCCCGACCTCGGCCATCCCGCGCACGAGCGCGGGGAAGGTGTCGCCCGCCGCGGCGAGCGCCTCCGCGAGCCCCGCGCCGCGATCGAGCGCGTCCCCCACCGCCTCCATGGCGGATCGCCACCGTGCCGGGGCGCGCTCCACCTCCCCCTTCCAGGCCCGGCGCAGCCCGATACCGGCCGAGAGCGCGATCGCCACGCGCCCGAGGAGATCGGCGAGCTGCCTGGTCGGCATCGGTGTGGTGTACGGCATGCCGCGGCCCCGGGACGCTCCGACGCTAACACATCCGCACCGCATCTGGTAGAAAACGTCCCCCGGCCAGAGCCCAGTACCGCCCCCGGCCCGCCCCGCCGCGCTGGCCGCTCCCCCGCCGCGATCCCATGAAGGTTCCCTGGCAGCCGTCGCCCCCGTGGCCCGCCGTCGCCATCGTCGGCGTGGGTCTGATCGGCGGTTCGGTCGGGCTCGCGCTCAAGGCACGGGGACTGGCCCGGCGCGTGATCGGGATCGGACGCAACCCGCGGTCGCTCGCCGGGGCGCGCTCCTGCGGCACCGTCGACGAGACCACGACCGACCTCGCCGCCGGGGTGGCCGACGCCGACCTGGTCGTGGTCGCCACGGCGGTGTCGCAGATTCCCGCGCTGCTCGACGCCATCGACGGCGCCGCCCGGCCCGGGGCCCTCGTCACCGACGCCGGCAGTACGAAGCGCTCGATCGTCTCCTCGTGGGAGCGCCGGCGCCGCTCGCGGCGTTGCCGCTTCGTCGGCGCCCATCCGATCGCCGGCAGCCACCGCACCGGCCCGGAGGCCGCCGACGCCGGGCTGTTCACCGGGCGCGTCGCCGTCGTCACGCCGGCGACGGCGACCCCCGCGGACGACACGCGGGCCGTGGCCGACTTCTGGTCGGCGCTCGGCGCGACGGTGTTCCTGATGCCGCCGCGGGACCACGACCGGATCCTCGCCGCCACCAGCCACGCCCCGCACCTCGTCGCCGCGGCGCTCGCCGCCGCCACGCCGGCCGATGTCGTCCGCTTCACGGCGGGCGGCTGGCGGGACAGCACCCGCATCGCCGCCGGCGATCCGGAGCTGTGGGCCGACATCCTCCTCGACAACGCTCCCGAGGTGACCCGCGCGCTGGCCCGCGTGCGGCGGCTCACCGAGCGGATGGCGGCGGCCATCGACGGCGGCGACCGCCGGACGCTCGTCGAGATCCTGGGGCGGGCCAAGGAACGCCGCGATGCTGTGGGAAGTTGACGTCCTCGCCTCGAATCCCGCCGACGACCACGCCGCCCGGGGGGTCGTGTCCGGGGCCGCGGACCTCGGCATCGAGGGCTGCGTGGCCGCCCGGGCCGTCACCGGATGGCTCGTCGAAGGTCCCCTCGACCGCGCCGCCGTGGAACGCGTCGCCGCCGGTCTCCTCGCCGACCCGGTCACGGAGACCTTCGCCCTGTTCGAACTCGCCGACGGCGTGGCGGCCGCCGCGTCCCCCGACGCCGCCCTCCCCTGCTCCCTCCACGTCCTCCCCAAGCCGGGCGTCACCGATCCGGCGGGGCAGAGCGCCCTCGAGGCGATGCGCCTCCTCGGCGTCTCCCCCACCGCGGTGCGGAGCCTGCGCAAGTACTGGCTGCCGCCCATTGCGCCGACCGACGCCGAACGGCTCGCCTGGAGGCTCCTCGCCAGCGAGGCGATCCACGACGTCGTCATCGGCCCGCTCGGGCTCCGGGCGCTGGCGGGAGGCAGGCCGTGGACGTTCTCGCAGGTCGAGGTGCCGCTCGAGGGACTCGACGACGCCGCCCTCGCCGTGCTCTCGCGCGAGCGCTGCCTGGCCCTCACCCCCGCCGAACTCGCCGCCGTGCGCGACCACTTCCGCACGCTCGGCCGGGCCCCTCTCGAGATCGAGCTGGAGACGATCGCGCAGACGTGGAGCGAGCACTGCTGTCACAAGACGCTCGGCAGCCCGATCGATCACCGGGGCCCCGACGGCCCGGTGCGCTACGACAATCTCCTCAAGGAGACCGTCTTCGCCGCCACGCGGGAGGTGCGTGAAGCGCTCGGCCGCGGCGACTGGTGCGTGAGCGTCTTCCGCGACAACTCCGGCGTGGTCCGCTTCGACGGCGACCACGACATCTGCATCAAGGTCGAGACGCACAACCATCCCTCGGCGATCGAGCCTTACGGCGGGGCGGCGACCGGGCTCGGCGGCGTGATCCGCGACGTGCTCGGCACCGGTCTGGGCGCGAGGCCGATCGCCAACCTCGACGTGTTCTGCGTCGGCGAGCCCGACACGCCCGCCGACGCGCTCCCGCCGGGCGTGATCCCGCCGCGGCGGCTCCTCGGCGGCGTGGTCGCCGGCGTGCGCGATTACGGCAACCGGATGGGCATCCCCACGATCGCCGGCGCCGTGGCCTACCACCCCGGCTACCTGGCCAATCCGCTCGTGTTCTGCGGCACCGTGGGGATCATGCCGCGGAACTCGTCCGCGGCCGCGGTCCAGAAGGGGGATCTCGTCGTGGTGGCCGGCGGCCGCACCGGCCGCGACGGCATCCACGGCGCCACCTTCTCGAGCATCGAACTGTCTAGCGACAGCGAGTCGCAGTCGGGCGGCGCCGTGCAGATCGGCCACGCGATCCACGAGAAGATGCTCGTGGAGTTCGTCCTCGAGGCCTCCCGTCAGCGCTTGTTCCACGCCATCACCGACTGCGGCGCCGGCGGCCTCTCGAGCGCCGTCGGCGAGATGGGGGCGGAACTCGGGGCCCGCGTCGATCTGGACAGGGTGCCACTCAAGTACGAGGGTCTGTCGGCGACGGAGGTGTGGATCTCGGAGGCGCAGGAGCGGATGGTGCTCGCCGTGGCCCCGGGCGACTGGGAGAAGCTCGCCCGGGTCGCCGCCGACGAGGGGGTCGAGGCGACGCCGATCGGCACCTTCACCGGCGACGGGCGGATCGAGCTCGTGTGGGAGGGTCGGTCGGTGGGCAGCCTCGACTGCCGGTTCCTCCACGACGGTCGGCCGCGCGCCAGGCTCGCCTCGTCGTACGAACGGCCGGCGACGCGCCGCGCGGAGTGGAGCGCCTCCGGCCTCGGCCCGGCGGCGTTGCTGACGCGGATCCTCGCCGCGCCCGACGTGGCGAGCAAGGAATGGATCATCCGCCAGTACGACCACGAGGTGCAGGGGGCGAGCGTCGTCAAGCCGCTCCTCGGCCCGGGCGACGGCCCCGCCGACGCCACCGTCGTGCGCGGCGTGCTCGGCCGCGAGCGGGGGATCGCCCTGGGGGTGGGGCTGCGTCACCGCATCGGGCCGCTCGATCCCTGGCAGATGGCCGCCGGCGGGATCGTCGAGGCGGTGGCCAACGTGATCGCCGTCGGTGCCGACCCGGACAGGGTGGCGCTCCTCGACAACTTCTGCTGGGGCGACACGCGCCGGCCCGCGTCGCTGGGCACGCTCGTCGAGGCCTGCCGCGCCTGCCACGACGTCGCCGTCGACCTGATGGCCCCCTTCGTGTCGGGCAAGGACAGCCTCAACAACGTCTTCGCCTGGACCGACCGCTCCGGTTCGGCGCAGGAGATCTCGATCCCCCCCACGCTGCTCGCCACGGCGCTGGGACAGATCGACGACGTCAGCCGCGCCGTCACTCCCGACCTCAAGCATCCGGGCAACCGTCTGGCGGTGATCGGGCTGACCCGCGACGAACTCGCCGGCAGCCAACTCGAGCACCTCGGCATCGTCCACGGCGGGCGGGTGCCGGCTGTGCACGCGCCCAGCTGTCGGCGGACGTTCCTGGCGGTCGCCCGGGCGATCCGCTCGGGCGTCGTGCGCGCCTGCCACGACGTCTCGGACGGCGGCCTCCTCGCCGCCCTGGCGGAGATGGCGATCGCCGGACGACTCGGGGCGACGATCGACCTGGGGAAGGTGCCCACGCTCCTCGGCGGCGACCAGGGCCACCATGCCGACCTCGCGATCGCGTTCGCGGAGACCGCCTGCCGCTTCATCGTGGAGATCGACGCGGCGGCGGCCCCGCTCTCCGGCGAGGCGCTCGCCGACGTCCCCTGGGCGTGGGTCGGCGAGGTGACCACCGAACCGGTCATCGCGATCACCGGCACCGGCGAACGCACCGAACGCGTGGCGGTCGCCGACCTCGACCGGGCCTGGCGCCGTCGCGCGGACCAGCACCGATAGCACCGTCCCCCCACCCTCGCCCCTCCCGCCGACCATCCGCCGCCGTCAAGGGTCACCTCCGATGCTCTCCCCCCGCGCGCTCGTCCTCCGGGCCCCCGGCACCAACTGCGATCACGAGACGGTCCACGCCTTCGAACGGGCCGGTGCCGTCGCCCGCCGCGTGCACGTCCGCGCCCTCGCGGAGCGACCGGCGCTCGCCGACGACCACCAGATCCTCTGCATCCCCGGCGGTTTCTCCTACGGCGACGACATCGCCAGCGGACGGATCTTCGCGCTGGAACTGAAGACCCGGCTCGGCGACCTTCTCGCGCGCTTCCGTGACCGGGGCGGCCTGGTGCTGGGCATCTGCAACGGTTTCCAGGTGCTGATGCAGACCGGCATGCTCGTCGCCGACGAGACCGGGGCCCCCCGGGCGACGCTCGCGCACAACACCAGCGGCCGGTTCACCGACCGCTGGATCCGGCTGCGGGCCTCGGCGGGGAAGTGCGTCATGCTCCAGGGACTCGAGCAGCCTTTCGACCTCCCGGTGGCGCACGGCGAGGGGAGGTTCGTGGCCCGCGGCGCGGCCGACCTCGAACGGCTCGAGTCGGCCGGGCAGCTCGTCCTCCGCTACGCCCCCGACGCCTCCGGGCGCCCGACCAATCCCAACGGATCCGCCCTCGACGTGGCGGGCGTCTGCGACACCACCGGCCGCGTCCTGGGGCTGATGCCCCATCCGGAGCGATTCCTCGACGCCACGCAGCACCCGGCCTGGAACGGACGCTTCGACAGCCACGCCTCCGGTGCCGGTCTGGCACTGTTCGCCAATGCGGTGAAGGCGGTCTCGTGACCGTGGCGGCCCGGGCCCCGCGCGGCCCAGGGCATCGATGACCCCCGCGGCCACGAGGCCGCGCGGCGCGGGCAAAAGCGGGTTTCCCCGGGGGTATCGACAGGCGTCCTCGCCGGTCGGGCCCCAGGTCCACCGTCGTCCCGGGGGGGAGCGGAGCGCGCGGCGTTGACTCGCCCCTCCGGCACGGCCTATTTTCCCGCCCCCCCGGCACCGGCGCCCCCTGCCTGCGCCTCCGAAGGCCCGGCTGCATGGTCCAACGACCCGCGATCCTGCGAAGCGTTCCCGTCGTCGTCCTGCTCGCGGCGACGGGGTGCCGGTCCGCGCCCGTCGTCGACGGCATCCTCTCCCTCGACGACGCGCCGCGCGCGGCGCCCCTCGACGCCGCCTCGAGGCGGCCGGTGGCCCGCACCCTCCCCGTCGAGGTGTTCTTCCTCCGCTGCCCGGCCGACGCGGGAGGGGAGGTCGAGGCGATGTGGAACCGGATCGACGAGCAGGCGATCGACGCCCCGCTGCGAAGGCGTCTGGCCGAGAACGGCCTGCGGGCGGGCATCCTCCGCGACGGCATCCCCGACGCCGTCCTCGCCGGCCTCGAACCCCCTCTCTCCGGGGCCGACGAGACGACGGAGCCGACGCCCAACGCCGCCGACGCGACGCCGCCGGTCGTGCGCCGCGTGCTCCGCCTCCTCCCCGGACGCGAGAGCGAGGTGGTGTCGCTCAAGGCCCTCCCCGACCTCGTCGTCATGGAGCGCGACGAAGACGGCCTCCACGGCGCCACCTACTCCGACGCGCTGCCGCACGTGGTGCTGCGCGCATGGCCGGCCGCCGACGGCCGGCTCCGCCTCGATCTCGTGCCGGTACTCCGACTCGGCGAGCAGCACCCCGGATATTCCAGGTGACGGCGCTGAAGTCACCTACTCACAGTTTGATCTTGCCGATGAAGAATCGCTCGCTAAGTTTG
>CAZMOU010000004.1:0-2682 GCA_964567835.1 uncultured Chitinophaga sp.
CGACCCCCTCACCTTCCGCCCCGACAGCGCCCTCGGCGTGCCGGGCTTGGTCAACGCCTACCGTGCGGGCAACGTGGCGCTGGCCAACAGCATCGGCACCGGGATCGCGGACGACAAGGGGATCTATCCCTTCGTCCCCGACATGATCCGCTACTACCTCGCCTCGGAACCGATCCTCCGCAACGTCGAGACCTTCCGTCCGGAGGTGCCCGCGCACCTGAGCCACGTCCTCGCGAACCTCGAGACGATGGTGGTGAAGCGGGTCAACGAGTCGGGTGGATACGGCATGCTCGTCGGCCCGGCCTCCACCGCCGCGCAGCGCGAGGAGTTCCGGGCGGCGATCAAGGCCGACCCGCGCGACTTCATCGCGCAGCCGACGATCCAGCTCTCCACCCACCCCACGTTCGTCGACGATCAACGCCTCGAGGGTCGGCACGTCGATCTGCGTCCCTTCGTGCTCTGCGGCGAGCGGGTCGTCGTCATCCCGGGGGGATTGACGCGGGTCGCCCTCCCGCGGGGGAGCCTGGTCGTCAACAGTTCCCAGGGAGGGGGGAGCAAGGACACCTGGGTGCTCGCCTCCCCTCCCGCGTCGCGCGTGCCCGCCCCTGCCCCGCCCACCCCGGCGTGACGGCTCCCGGAAATCCGTCCCCCGCCGTCCGCCGCGGCCTCCGTCCGATCGATCGTCCACCGCCGGATCGCCCCCCATGCTCGCCCGAGTCGCCGACGCCCTGTTCTGGACGGGTCGCTATCTCGAACGCGCGAGCTTCCTCGCCCGCGCCGTGGATGTCACGTTCCATCTCGACCTCGATCTCCACGGCGTCCTGGCGGAACGGGCGACGGCGGAGTGGGACGCCCTCCTCGCCATGACGCTCCAACCGCCAACCCCCGACGCCGGGGAGCGGAACCCGGGGGCGGTCTCGCGCTGGATTCTTCTCGATCTGGCCAATCCGGCGAGCGTGATGTCGTGCGTCAACCGGGCTCGGAACAACGCCCGCATGATCCGCGGCCACCTCAGCTCGCCGATGTGGCGGGAGCTCAACAAGGTCTACTGGCATCTCTCCGACCCCTCCTTCCAGGCCCGTGTCGGCGAGTCGCCCCACGATTTCTGCGAGGACACGCAGGTGGGGGTGATGCTCTGCAACGGGATCTTCGCCGACACCGTGACCCACGACGAGGGGTGGCAGTTCCTGGCGCTGGGGACGCACCTGGAGCGGGCCGAGAAGGTGCTCCGTGTCCTCGAGTCGCGGTTCGGTTCGCCGGCGGGCGAGGGGGGTGACCTGCCGGTCGCGGCGCTGCGCTGGGGGGCGGTGCTGAAGAAGTGCCGGGCCTACGAGCCGTACCAGCGCCTGTTCATCAGCCGCGTGGAACCGGAGCGCGTGGTGCAGTTCCTCCTCTTCCATCCCGACTTCCCCCACTCGGTTCGCTTCAGCCTCGGACGCGTGCTCGAGGCGCTGTCGTGGATCGGCGGCACGCTCCCCGATCGGAGCGACAGCGAGAGCACGCGCACGGTGGGGAGGCTCGTGAGCGAACTTGCCTATCCCGATCAGGAACGGCTCTCCGACACCCGCCTCCTCGACTTCCTGCGCGAGTCGCTCGCCCGGTGCGCTTCGATCGGGCGAGCGCTCCAGCAGCAGTATTCCCTCGCCTAGCCCCCGGAACGCAGCGCCACCGCCGCGGCGCCGAGCCCCGGCGTCGCCGTCACCCCACGCACCACCTCCGCCCCAAGGAACCAGCACCGTGATCCTCGAGGTCCAACACGAGACGACGATGGAGTACTCGGATCCGGTGGGGGAATGGCGCTGCGAACTGCGGATGGAACCGGTGAGCGACTCCACGCAACGCTGCCACTCGTTCCGCGTCAACGTGAGCCAGCCGGTGACGATCGCCAGCTACGTCGACGGCTTCCGCAATCGTGTCCACCATTTCAACCTCCTCCGTCCGCACCGGTCGGTGCGGATCCTCGCGGCGAGCATCGTGGAGACGGAGGAGACCGCCGTGAGCCCGATGTCGAGCCAGGTGGAGTTTCCGCTCGACCCCGACGCCCTGCCGCTGGAGACGCTCGATTGCCTCGCCCTGCGCGGGCCGGTGCGCGACACGCCGCTCCTCGCGCCGCACCTGGAGGCGCTGCGACCCGGCCGGAGGATGCGGGTGGGGATGTGGGTCTGCCAGGTGGCGGAGTACATCCGGGGCACCTTCGCCTACGCGCCCGACTCCACCGACGCCACGTCTCCGATCGATCACCTCCTCGAGCGTGGTCAGGGGGTGTGCCAGGATTTCACCCATCTATTGATCGCGATTCTCCGCTCGTACGGCGTCCCGGCGCGCTACGTGAGCGGCTACATCCACCGCCCCAACAAGGACTCCCAGAGCCACGCCTGGTGCGAGGTTTGGCTGTCCGACATCGGGTGGACGGGATTCGACCCCACCAACGGCTGCCCGGCGGGGAGCCATTTCGTGAAGACGGCGGTGGGCAGGGACTACAGCGACGTGCCGCCGAACAAGGGGACCTACCGCGGGTCGGGCAACGAGCGCATCGAGGTCCGGGTGGCGACGCGGACGCTCGACCGGCTCCCCTCCCTCTCCTGGCACGACCAACTCGCCCCGCTCGACGTTCCCCCGCAGTGCGTCTCCCGGACGCCCCCCGTCTGGGAGGCGAACGATCAATTGCAGCAGTGAGCCAAC
>CAZMOU010000004.1:2698-47368 GCA_964567835.1 uncultured Chitinophaga sp.
GGGGGCTCCCCCCGCGTGGGGCACCCCGGAGCCCACCCGCTGCACGGCGCGCCGGACCGTCGACCCGGGGCACCCTTGGCGTGCACCGGGGAGACCGAGCGGTGGGAGGCCACGAGGGCTCCCACCGCGCTGAAACTAGATCGCCGAGTCGGAGGTCTCGCCGGTGCGGATGCGCACCACGTCGGCCAGATCGGTGACGAAGATCTTCCCGTCGCCGACCTGTCCGGTGCGGGCGGTGGCCACGATCGTGTCGATGACGCCCGACACCTCGCCGTCCGAAACCACCACCTCGATTTTCACCTTGGGGAGGAAGTCGACGGAGTACTCGGTGCCCCGGTAGGTTTCGGTGTGCCCTTTTTGACGGCCGAATCCGCGGACTTCAGTCACCGTCATCCCCTTCAGGCCCCGGGCGCCGAGCGCCTCCTTGACTTCGTCGAGCTTGAAATGGCGGATGATCGCCTCGATCTTCTTCATCGAATGCTCCTTCGGGTGTCAGTCGTCCGAGAGCCCGGGACGCGTCGGCGGGCGCGGAGAACCTCCCGCACGCCGTGCCGGGGCCGGCGACCACTCGCAGAGCAAACTCCGTGCCGTGGCCACCGAAGCGAGCCGAGGGGCCTTTCACCCCTTCCCGCCCCCGGCTCTTGCCCGTCAGGAGCGGGAATTCAGCCGATCGCCGGGTCGGGTGGCCGCCGGTGGTCGCCACGCCGGGATGCCGCGGTGCTCCACACTGCCGACCCCGGTGGCATCGCCTGCGCAGGAAACGTGCTGCCCCAGGGGGGCGGCCGGCGCGGTGTGACGTGGATTGACGCCGGCGGGCAGGGGGTCGATCATCGGTTCGGTGCGGCGGTCGGACGGGTGCCACGGTGACCGGCGCGCGGCCTGAGGCACGTCCGGGAGGTGCGAACGACGTGCACGCCAAGCCTGCCGTGGTGGCGGCGAAAAACGCCGTGGCGGACGTCCGTTCGCGGATGGCCGAGGAACTTGCCGCGGACGTCCCCGCGGCGACGATCTGCGCCCGGGCATCGGACGCCTTCGAGCGGATCGTGGTCGGCCTCTGGGATGCCGTCGTGGCGGGTCTCCCGGCCGGCGACGCGGCGGCGATCGCCACGGGGGTCTCCCTCGTGGCGCACGGCGGCTTCGGACGGCGCCAGATGGCGCCCTGGTCCGACATCGACGTCTCGATCGTCCACCGGCCCGAGGCTGCGGCGCTCGTCCCGAGCGTGGCCCGTCCGTTCCTGCAGGATCTCTTCGACGCGGGCCTCGACGCCGGCGCGAGCGTCCGCACCCCGGCCGAGGCCCGCGACCTGGCGCGCCGCGATGCCTCGGTGCACACCGCCCTCCTCGACGCCCGGCACCTGGCGGGCGAGCCGGCCATCGCCGCCGCCCTCCCGCGCGACATCCTGGACGAGGCCCGGCGCGATCCCGTCGCGACGGCCGCCCGCTTCAGCGCCGCCCGCGAGGCGGAGATGCGCCGCCACGGCGGCACCCCGGCGCTGCTCGAACCGAACGTGAAACGCTCGGCCGGTGGACTGCGCGACCTGCAACTGCTCCGTTGGCTGGGCACGGTGATCCACGGCACGGCGTCCCCGGAGGCGCTCGTCGAGAGGGGCGTGCTCGCGGCCGACGACGCGGGGGCGATCCACGCCGCGGAGGAGTTCCTCCTCCGGGTGCGCATCGCGCTGCATCTCGCGGAGGGCCGCGCGGCGGACGAGCTCACCCGTCCGCGGCAGGCCCGTCTGGCGGCCTCGTGGGGACACGCCTCCGACGGCGGGCTCCTCGCCGTGGAGCGATTCATGAGGGAATACATCGGTCACACCCGCCGCGTGATGCTGGCGCTCGAGTCGGTGCTGCCCGAGTCGGACGGCGGTGACGTGGTGATCCTCGACGAGGGGCTGTGTCCGCGGGTCGTCCCCCGCCGACCGACCGGGGCGTGCCCGCCCCCCCGGGAGCCGTTCGACGACGCCGTGGTCGTGCGTCTGGTCGGGGACGCGGCCAGGCAAGGCCTGCCGATCGACAGGGGGACCTGGCGTGCCATCCGCGCCGGGACGCGGGAGCAGGATCCCGGCGACGACGCACGGGCGGCGTTCCTGGCGATGTTCGACCATCCCGCGGGACTGGGTCGTGCCCTGCGTCTCCTCCACGAGGTTCGACTCCTGGAGCGGCTCGTGCCCCCGTTCCGCCACGCCCGCAACCTCCTCCAGTTCAACGACTACCACAAGTACACCGTCGACGAGCACTGCATCCTCGCCGTGGAACGCGTCGTCGGCATGGCGGACGGCGGCGATTGGCTCGCCGAGACCTGGGATCACCTCACGCGCCGGCGTCCCCTCCTGGTCGCCCTCCTCCTCCACGATCTGGGGAAGGGTCACCCCGAGGACCACAGCGTCCTGGGCGCCCGCATGGCCCGCGAGACGGCGACGCGGCTGGGGATTCCGCCGGACGAGGTCGACGTCATCGAGTTCCTCGTGCTCGAGCATCTGTCGATGGCCCAACTGGCTTTCCGTCGCGACGCCGGGGACGACAGTCTCGTCCTCCCCTTCGCCCGCCGCACCGGCTCCCCGGAGACGCTCCGGATGCTCTCGCTGCTCACGGCCGCCGACGTGGCGGCCGTCGGGCCCGACACCTGGACGCGCTGGAAGTCCGATCTCCTCGCGGACGTGGCCTTCCGCACGCTGGCCTGCCTCGACGGCGAGACCGGCTCGGGGGTCGCCCGGCGACGGCGCGAGGAATTGCGGGCCGCGCTCGACGGCCACCCCTCCGACGACCCGGTGCGGGCGCTCGCCGACGCCCTCCCCGATTCCGCGTTCGTCACCGTCGGCGCGGAGCGCCTCCTCGGCGACCTGGAACGCATCGCGCGCCTCAGCCCGGAGGGGATTCTCTCCGTCGCCGAGTGGCGCGGCACCAACGGCACGGTGGCGGTCACGGTGGCGACCCGCGACCATGGTGCGCGGGCCTTCCACCGGGCCACCGCGGCGCTCACCGCCCAGCGCCTCACGATCCTCGCGGCCGACGTCCATCCGCTCGGCGCGGGCACCGTCGCCAGGTTCACCGTCACCGACGGCGACTTCGACGGCGAGCCCCCCTCCGAGCGACTCGCCGAGATCGCCGCCGCGATCCGCTCGGCGTGGCGGGCCGACGCTCCCCCCGTCCCAGCGCGTCGCTGGAACCCCTTCGCCCCGCGCGTCGCCCCTTCGCCGCCCCGGGTGGTCATCGACAACGAGAGTTCGGCACGGACGACGATCGTGGAGGTCTTCGCGCGCGACGCGCCGGGCCTGCTCTCCGACGTGGCGCGGACGCTGTCCGAGGCCGGTCTCTCCGTCCGTTCGGCCCGCGTCGCCACGCGCCTCGACCAGGTGGTCGACGCCTTCCACGTCACCGATGCCGCGGGCGTCAAGCTCACCGACGCCGGCAGGATCGCCGCGCTCAAGACGGCCCTCGAGCGCGTCGTCGCCCCGCTCACGGGACCGGGCTGACCGCCGGGCCGCGACCCGCGCGGGAATCCCGCTTCAGGTCTCCGATCCGAGCGCCCCCTCGAGGAGCGCGCGGACGAACCGCTCCGGCTCGAAGGGCTCGAGATCGTCCGCCCCCTCGCCGAGCCCCACGAACTTCACCGGGAGGCCGAACTGCTCCGTCACCGGGACGATGACCCCGCCCCGCGCCGAACCGTCGAGCTTGGCGAGGACGATGCCGGTGCAACCGGCCGCCTCCTTGAAGCCCTTGGCCTGCGAGAGGGCGTTCTGCCCGGCCGTCGCGTCGATGACGAGAAGCACCTCGTGCGGCGCCTCGGGCACGAGTTTGGTGACCACGCGGCGGATCTTGGTGAGCTCCTGCATCAGGTTCGACTGCGTCTGCAATCTCCCCGCGGTGTCGACGATGCAGACGTCGGCGCCGCTCTCGAGCGCCCTGGTCACCGCCTTGTGGGCGACGCTCGCCGGATCGCTTCCCTGCGGCCCACGGACGATCTCGGCGCCGAGGCGCTCGGCCCACATCGCCAGTTGCTCGACGGCGGCCGCCCGGAACGTGTCGCCGGCGCCGAGCACGACGCGGCGGCCGTCGCGCGTGAAGCGGCGGGCGAGCTTGGCGATCGAGGTCGTCTTGCCCGATCCGTTGACGCCGGTGACGAGGATCACGGTGGGGCCGGACACCGCGGTGCCGAGCGCCGCCTCCCGGCCGCGGAGCCGGGCGAGGAGTTGCGTGCGGATCGAGTCGAGGACGACCTCGGGATCGACCACGCGCGCCCGCAGCCGCTCGCGCACGTCGGCCACGATCGCCTCGGCCGCCGCCGGTCCCATGTCGGTGCGCACCAGCGCCGCGCGCAGTTCCTCGAGGAAACCCTCGTCGACGAGCCTCCCCTCGCGCTTGAAGAGGTCCCGGACGTCGGTGCGGAACACCTGCGCCGTCTTCGAAAGCCCGGCCTTGAGCCGGTCGAGGAGCCCGCGCGGCTTCGCGGCCGCGTCGTCCTCCGGCGCCGTCTCCGCGGGGGTGCCTTTGGGGTCCTTGCGACCGAATCCGAAGATGCCCATGATCCGATCCCCGTCTGCCTGCCGTCCTTGCCGTCCCGACCGCGGGTCGATCCGCTTCAGCCCGCCTGCCGTTCCGCGATGATCCTGCCGACGATTCCGGCCACGAACGCCCCGGAGCCCTCCCCGCCGTAACGTTTGGCCAGCTCGATGGCCTCGTCCGCCACCACCGCCGGCGGCGTGTCGCTGTGGAGGATCTCCCACGCCGCCAGGCGCAGGATCGCCCGGTCGGTCGCGGCCATCCGTGCCACGCGCCAATGCTCCGCGCGGGCGTCGAGGAAGGGGTCGAGCTCCTCGAGCGCTCCCCTCACGCCGCGCACCAGCCCGGTGGCGAAGGGCACGAGCGGACCACCGTGGAGCCTGGCGGCCACGAAGGCCTCGAGATCACCGGCGGCGGCGTGGGGATTGAGATCGGCCTGGTAGAGCGCCTGGAGGGCGATCTCCCGGGCGCGGCTGCGACGCTGCACGCTCATCGCTCCCGCCTCCCCCCCGTCGGCCCCACCGCGCGCTCCACCTGGTCGAGCATGGAGAGCATCTCGATGGCCGCCGCGGCACACTCCTCCCCCTTGTGGGAATGGGCCGGCACACGCTCGTCGCCGCCTGCCCGGGCCACCGCCTGCTCGAGCGACTGGCAGGTGAGGACGCCGAAGATCACGGGGATGCCGCGCGTGCGGGCCACTTCCTCGATGCCACGGGCCACCGCGTCGGCGATGTGGCGATCGTGGGTGGTCTCCCCGCGGATGATCGCACCGAGACAGATGACCGCCTCGTAGGCCCCCGTGGCCGCCAGCCTGTCGGCGGCGATCGGCAGCTCGAAGGCGCCGGGGACACGCGCGACGTCGAGCGCGTGGCGATCGATCCCGGCGTCCCGCAGGACCGCGGCGGCGCCGTCGAGCATCGCCTCGGTGACGCGGGGGTTGTAGCGGGAGACCACGATCGCCACGCGTGTCCCCGCCGGGAGTCGGGTCGGATCCCCCTGGAAGAGTCGGCGGTGGGGGAACGCCGGCACCGCCGGCCGCGCGGTCTGGCCCTGCTCTCTCACGACTTGAGCCCCTGGAGGAATTCGGCGTTCGTCCTGGTCTTCGAGAGCCGGTTCAAGAGCAGTTCCATCGCGTCGGCGGGATTCATCTCCCCGAGCACGCGGCGCAGCACGCAGGTTCTCCGGTAGGTCTCGGCGTCGAGGAGCATCTCCTCGCGCCGCGTGCCGGAACGGTTGATGTCGATCGCCGGCCAGATCCGCTTGTCGACCAGACGACGGTCGAGCACGACCTCCAGATTGCCCGTCCCCTTGAACTCCTCGAAGATCACCTCGTCCATCTTGCTGCCGGTGTCGACGAGGGCCGTGGCGATGATCGTGAGCGATCCCCCCTCCTCCACCTTCCGGGCGCTGCCGAAGAACCGCTTCGGACGCTGCAGCGCCCCGGAATCGACGCCGCCGGAGAGGATCTTGCCGGAGTTCGGCACCTCGGAGTTCCAGGCCCGCGCCAGACGCGTGATCGAGTCGAGGAAGATCACCACGTCGCGGCCGTATTCGACGAGTCGCTTGGCTTTCTCGATGACCATCTCCGCCACCTGGATGTGGCGGGCGGCGTTCTCGTCGAAGGTGGAACTGATCACCTCGCAGGACGGCCCCTTCACCTGCCGCTCCATGTCGGTGACCTCCTCCGGGCGCTCGTCGATGAGGAGCATGAAGACCTGCGCCTCGGGGTAGTTCGCGATCACCGCGCGGGCCATCTTCTGCATGAGGATCGTCTTGCCGGCCCGCGGCGGACTGACGATCAGCCCGCGCTGCCCGAAGCCGATCGGCACGACGAGGTCGACGACACGGGTGGAAAGTTCCTCCGGCACCGTCTCCATCACGATGCGACGGTCCGGGTGGAGGGGGGTGAGATCGTCGAAGAACACCCGCGACGCGAGCTTGGCGGGGTCCTCGCCGTTGATCGCCTCGACGCGGAGCAGCGCGAAATACCGCTCGCTCTCCTTCGGCGGCCGGATCTGCCCAGCGACGCTCGTGCCGTTGCGGAGGCCGAACCGGCGGATCTGGCTCGGGCTGACGTAGATGTCGTCGGGACAGGACAGATAGTGGGAATCCGGGCTGCGGAGGAACCCGAAGCCGTCCGGCAGGATCTCGAGCGTGCCCTCGCCGAACATCAGCCCGTTGAGCTTCACCCGCTCCTTCAGGATCCGAAACACCAGATCGTGCTTCTTCACCCCGGCGATGTCGCCGATCTCCTCGGCACGGGCCAGTTCCACCAGCTCCTGCATCGACATCTTCTGCAGGGCGGTGATGTGGGTGTCGGCTTTCTTGAGCGACTCGTACCGATCGACGACGTCGTCCCCCTCGAGCTTCACCTCCTCGGCGATCTCCTCGGCGATCGACATCGGCTCGTCGTCGAGACCGGACTCCGGTCCGGCGTCGGGCCCGGGATCGAGTTCGTCGTCGTCGGACGGACTGGGAGCCATGACGCACCTCGGTGGGTCCCCGTCCGGTCGGCCCGGGCGGAAGCCGGGACAGCACCGAAGGGGAGACGGTCGCCGCCGGAACGGGCGGCCGGGGGGAGGAGTGGACGGGGAGGAGAAGGCGGGAGAGGTGGGGCGGGATCGGGGAGAAGGCCTCGATCCGACCCTACGGCGCGGTGCGAGTCGCCCCCCAACGATCGGTCGGCCGGGAGCACGCTGCCGGCCATCGCGGCCTTCACGGGTCGCGGCGGACGAGCTCTTCCCAGATTCGATCGATCTGGCCGCGAGTATACGACGGATCACCCGACGTATCCACGGTTCGCGTTTTCGCCGGGGACAGGCCCTCCGGCGGATGGCGTCCCCAGGCCGCCTCCCGGGCGGCGATCTGATCGGGCGAAAAACGGGGGGCGACGCGGGCCCGACGCACGGCGTCGTCGCACTGGAGGAGCACGACCGTGTCGCACACCCCGTGCCACCCGGACTGCACCAGGAGCGGCACGTCGAGCACCACCACCCCGCCCGGCTCCTCGCGCGCCGCGTCCCCGATGGCGCCGCGGATGCGCTCGTGGACCCGCGGATGGACGATCGTCTCGAGGTCGGCCAGCGCCGCGGCATGCACCGAGTCCGGGCCGAACACGCACCGGGCGAGCGCGCGCCGATCGACCGAGCCGTCGGCGGCGAACACGTCGGCGCCGAACCGTCGGCGCAGCGCGTCGCGCACGGGCGCCTCGCCGAGCACCTCGTGCGCCAACCGGTCGGCGTCGACGACGCGGGCACCGTGGTCCGCGAGCATCCGCGCCACCGTCGACTTGCCGGCTCCGATCTTCCCCACGATCCCCACGAGCGTCACGTTCGCGGGTCGCCGCCAGGCGCGGGGCGGGTGGTGACTCATTTCTCGCACTCCGCCCACGTGCCCCCCTCGTGCACCGTCACCTCGAGCGGCACCGCGAGCGTCATCGCCCCCCCCATCTCCTCGACGAGGAGGCGCTTCGTGGCGTCGACGGCGTCGGGGGGAACCTCGAGGAGCAGCTCGTCGTGGATCTGCAGCACCACGATCGCTGCCGCCTTCTCCGCCCGGAGGCGCCGGTCGACGCGGAGCATCGCCAGCTTGATCAGATCGGCGGCCGAGCCCTGGACGACGGTGTTGACGGCGGTGCGTTCCGGCAGCGTGAGCGAGAACACCCCCGCCGCGGTCCGCCGCTTGGCCCGGTCGCGGACCTTCGCCCGCTCGTCGCCGATGGCACGCCGCCTCCCCAGCATCGTCGTCACGTGGCCGTCGCGGGCACAGGCGTCGAGGACGTCGTCCATGAACGCCTCCGCGCCGGAGAAGACGCGGAAGTAGGAGGCGATGAACGCCGCCGCCTCCGCCTGGGGGATGCCCAGGCCCTTGGCCAGGCCGAAGGCGCTCTGCCCGTAAAGGATGCCGAAGTTCACCGCCTTCGCCGCGCGGCGCATCTCGGGGGTGACGGCCCCGGCGTCCACGCCGAACACCGCCGCCGCCGTGGTGGCGTGGATGTCCTCTCCGGAGGCGAAAGCGCGGCGCATCGCCCCGTCGCCGGAGAGGTGGGCGAGGATCCGCAACTCGATCTGCGAATAGTCGGCGGCGACGAAGCGGTTCCCCGCGACGCGGGGGAGGAACGCGGCGCGGATCTGCTGCCCCTCGGTCGTCCGCACCGGGATGTTCTGCAGGTTCGGGTCGCTCGACGACAGCCGGCCGGTGGCGGCGACGGTCTGGTTGAACGTGGTGTGGATGCAGCGGGTGGAAGGATCGACCAGCGACGGCAGGGCGTCGACGTAGGTGCTCTTGAGCTTGGCGAACTTGCGGTGCTCGAGGAGCAGGCGCGGCAGCGGATGGAGCGGCGCCAATTCCTCGAGGACCTCGGCGTCGGTGCTCGCCCCGGTCTTGCCGCGTTTCACCACCGGCAGGCCGAGTTCCTCGAAGAGGACGGCGCGGAGCTGGATCGGCGAGGCGATGGAGAAGGAACGGCCGGCGAGCGCGTGGATCTCGCGCTCGAGCTCCACGAGGCGCTCGGCGTAGCGCACCGAGAGCGCCGCGAGCACACGGACGTCGATCCTCATCCCGTGATGCTCCATCGCGGCCAGGAGCGACGCCAGCGGGATCTCCACCCCGTCGAAGAGCGTCCGAAGTCCTTGCTCGTCGAGCCGAGGCGAGAGGATCGGCACGAGTCCGGCGATCGCCCGGCAGGCGGCGACGGCGTCCGCGGCGGTGGCCGGCGCCTCGAGCCTGCGCTGGCGATCCTCCGGCGTGAGGGCGTCGAGCTCGGCACTGGTGGCGATCCCCTCGGCGTCGGCGAGGGCCCCCAGCGTGTGGTTGCGCTGCCCGGCGTCGAGGAGATAGCCGGCGAGCAGGGTGTCGAACGAGGCCCCGCCGAAGCCGAGGCCGGCGACGCGGAGGGCGAGCTCTTGCCGCTTGAGATCGTGGCCCCGCTTGGCGACGGCCGGATCGGCGAGCAACGCGGCGACCATCCGCTTCCCCGCGCCGTCGCCGGCGAGGAGCGGCGCCGGGATCCACGCCGCGTCGGCCGCCGCCACGAGGGCCACGCCGAGCGGCATCGCCATCCGCGTCGCTCCCTGCGGCATCGCCACCGCCAACTCCACACCCCCCGTGGACGCCAGCGACGCGACGAGGGAGGCGAGCGCCGCGTCGTCCGCGGGCGTCCGGAAGTCCGCCGCGGCCGCGGGGGCGCCGCCATCCGCCGGCACGTCGTCGTCGCACAAGAGGAGCAGGCCCTGGCGATCGGCCCCCTGCGTCTTCGCGGCCTTCTTCGCCGCCGGCTTCACCGTCGGCGGCGCGGCCTCGCGGGCGGTCTTCACCAGGCTGCGGAAGCCGAGATCCTGGAGGAAGGCCGCGAGCCTGTCACCGTCGGGCGCGTGGAGCCGGGCGCGCTCCCAGGGAATGTCGATCGGCACCTCGGAGTGGAGCCTGATCAGCTCGCGACCCGCCCGGGCCGTGCCGGCGTGCGTGCGGAGATTCTCCTGTTTCTTCGCCCCTTTCACCTCGTCGACGTGGGCGAGGATCGTCTCCAGATCGCCGAACCGCTGCAGCAGTTCCGTGGCCGCCTTCGGGCCGATCTGGGGCACGCCGGGGACGTTGTCGGCGCTGTCGCCGACGAGCGCCAGCCAGTCGACCACCTGCTCCGGACCGATCCCCCATTCGGCCCGCAACTCCTCGGGTCCCATCAACGTGTTGGTGCGGAGATTGAGGAGCGTCACCCGGTCGGAGAGGAGCTGGCGGGCGTCCTTGTCGCTCGTGGCGAGCACCACGCTCGCCCCGCGCGCCGTGGCCCGGGCCACGATCGTGGCGAGGATGTCGTCGGCCTCGAAGCCGGCGAGCTCCAGGCAGGGGATGCCCATCGTGGCGCACAGCTCGCGCACGAGCGGGATCTGCGGCACGAGGTCGGCGGGCATCTCGGCACGCGTGCCCTTGTAGTCGGCGTGGCGCTCGTGGCGGAAGGTCGGCCCGGGCGCGTCCATCGCGCAGAAGAGGAAATCGGGCTTCTTCTTCTCGTGGATCGCCAGAAGGTCCTTCGTGAAACCGTAGACGGCCTGCACGGGAGCGCCTGACGGGCTCGACATCTCGGGAAGGGCGTGGAAGAGCTGGTAGACGCGCGAGAGCGTGTCGATCACCCACACCGTCCGGCCGGCGAGGTCGCCCGCCGCGGGAGGGAGCGGCTCGTGGGCGGACGGGGCTGGAGGGTCGTTGGGCATGTCGTTCGTCCGACCAGGGGGGAGCGGAATGATACCCGTCCCCGCATCCCACCGGCGCGAGCCCCTGCCCTCGCAGTCGCCCCACTCCACCCATCCGCCGTGGTCAGGCTCCGGTGCGGTGGGCCGCGACGGTGACGATTGGGCCAGATTCAAGGGTCGCGGCGACCATACCGATGAAGACGGGGAGCGAACCGGCTGACCTGTCAACAGGAGGCTGCGCCCGTCCGAGTCTGCCCCACCGGAAGAACCGGCGGGTCGTGCCTGAGAATCCGCCGTGCACCCTTCCCGGCCGAGTCCGCCGCTCCGGCTGTGGTCCCTGTGGCTCGCCATCGGGGTGACCGGAGCCGCGTGGGCCGACGGCCCGCCGAGCCCGCCGCCGGCGGGCCCGGAGCCGCTCCCGCCGCCACGTCTCCTCGCGGAGCCTGACGACCCGGCCCGGACCGGCGGACCCGCGTCCGCCGCCGACGCCGTCCGGCTCGCCGAACCAGCCGACGGGTTCGCCGCCGAGATCGCCCGTCTCCAGCGACAAATCGACGAACTCCGCGCCGGGCATTCCCGATCCGGCCGGCGCGATCGCGCCGACGACGACACGGACGAGACCGTCGCCGACCGCCTCGTCGCGGTGGAGGAGGCCGTCGACTCGATCGGGAAGGCGCAGGCGGCCAAGGAGAAGGCCGACGCCAGGAAGCCCTCCATCGTCGTCACGGGGCAGGTGCAGGCCGATCAGGTCTTTTTCGGCCAGAGCGACGCGGGTCGGGCCGACGTCGGCGACCTCCAGGACGGCGCGCAGTTCCGACGCCTCCGCATCGGGGCCAGGGGGACGATGTTTCAGGTCCTCGACTACTCGCTCGGGGTCGATTTCGCGCTGGCAAACCAGCCGAGCTACCTCGACAACTTCCTCGAATGGCGCGAGCTGCCCCGGCTGCAGAACATCCGCGTCGGCCACTACTTCGAGCCCTTCTCGCTCGAACGGATGACGCCCAACGTCAACAACACCTTCATGGAACGCTCGCTCGTCGACACCTTCGCCCCGGCCCGCAACATGGGGATCATGACCTACGGCAACACCGAGGACGAACTCGCGACCTGGGCGATCGGGACGTTCCGCACCAACAGCGACAACATCGGCAACGACTCCTTCGACTCCGGTCAGGCCCTGACGATGCGCGGGACCTGGCTCCCCTGGTGGGACGAGGGGAGCAACGGCCGCTACTACCTCCACGTCGGAAGCGCCTACAGCTACCGGGCCACGTCGCAGAACCAGGTCCGTTTCCGCAACACCCCGGAAATCCGCAAGCAGCAGCCGAGCGGGGTCTTCGGCCCCGTGGGTCCGCCGAGCCCGAGCAACTACATCAACAACGCCCCCGGGCCCTTCGCTCCGATCTTCGTCGATACGGGGAACATCCCGGCCCGCAATTTCCAGCTCTTCGACCCGGAGATCGCCCTGATCCTCGGGCCCCTCTCTGTACAGTCGGAATATGCGTTCGCGATCGTCGAGCAGATCGACGGGCCGCCCCTGTTCTTCAACGGCTCGATGGCGCAGGTCAGCTGGTTCCTGACCGGCGAGCACCGTCCCTACGACCGCAAACGGGGCATCCACCGCCGCATGGAGCCGTTCGAGGACTTCTTCCGCGTGCGGACGGCATCCCGGGGCATCCGCACCGGACTCGGAGCGTGGGAGGTCGCGGCCCGGTTCTCGAACATCGTGCTCAACGACGAGAACATCCAGGGCAACAACCTCACCGACTTCACGGTCGGGCTCAACTGGTATCTCAATCCCCACGCGCGGTGGAAGTTCAACTACATCCGGGCCTTTCTCGAGGACACGAAGCAGGGCAACAGCCTCACCGATGCCTACGGGATGCGGATCGACTTCGACTTCTGAACAGCCTGCCGCGGTGACGGCACCGCCGCCCGGCGTCGTCGGCCCGAGCGGCCGCGACGACCGCCTCACCGACGTCCACGGGAACGTCGTCGACGCGATCCTCGCCTGACGTCCCCGCTCAGGGCGCGGCCGCTCGCACCGCCGCCGTCTGGCGGTGCACGCTCTCCACGATCCGCTCCTCGCAGTCGTCGCGGAAGGGTCCGGGGAGCGATTGGTAGATCACCGCCTGCGTCCCCTCGTAGCCCCCTTCGGCGAGGACGCGCTTCGTGGGGACGTAGGCGTGGACGAGGTTCGAGTAGCCCGCCACCCAGACCCGCACGCCGTCGGCGGCGAGCTCGCGGCGCAGCCGCACCGCGTAGTCGGCCATCGGCTCGCCGCCGAGGGCCACGAGCGTCAGCGCATCGCCGAACTGCACGACGTGGATGGGGAGGGGATAGTCGGGGGGCCGGTCGCCGGGGGCGGGCCAGGCGTCGAGGACGAAGCGCGCATGGCGGGCCACGAAGCCGTCGGGGGAGGCCGCCCTCGCCTCGAGCACCGCACGCGGCGGGAGGTCGGCGAAGGCGAGCGGGCAGGTCCGCTGGCTCGACGCCAGCCGGGCGGGCAGGGGGAGCGGCTCCATCGCCAGCGCCTCCTCCACCGCGGCGGCGAGCGCCGTGCCGTTGGCCAGCGCGTCGGCGTCGTCGCGGCGCGGGGCGGGATCCTGGTCGCCGCCGCAGCCGGCGAGGAACAGCGCCACGGTGCCCGGGTGATCGCGCTGGAGCCTGTCGATCGCGATCCCAGGATAGTCGCCATGGAGGAGCCGCGTCGGCCCCAGCGCGGTGGCGTGGCAGGCGTATCCGAAGAGCACCGCGGCGAGCGTGCCGTCGGCCGCCACGACCCGCAGCACGGGCACGTCGTGGTCGACGGGGCCGTCGGGGTTGGGGGCCAGGCGCATCCCCTCCGCGGTGGGCAGCCGGCGATTCATCGCAAAGCCGCAGCGCGACGCCGAGAAGCCGAGCCTGGCCGGTGCGCGGCCGGCGATCGCCCGCCGGATCGCGTCGTCGATCCGCCCCACGAGGAAGTCGACGTAGGCTTCGGCGCGGCGCCCCCACACCGGGTCGATCCCCCAGTCGGCGATCGTCCGGCTCGAAACCATCGGCCCGCCGTGGGTGTGGGAGACGTTCACGAGCAGCTCGTCGGGCCCGAGCGCGTGCCGATCCGCCGCCATCGCGGCGATCCGGTCGCGGAGCGACTCGGGGATCTCGATCAGGTCGAGCGTGACGACCACCAGCCGCCGGCCACTCGCGTCGTCGAGCACCAGCGCGCGGGCCTCGAGCTCGCCGAGGACACCCTCCGAGGGGCCGGGCCGCGCGGCGTAGCCCGCCATCCAGACCGGCTCCACGGGCGTGATCGACACCCTCGCCGCACCCGCATGCCATTCCCCCTCCGCGCCGGCGGCGGAGCCCGCCCGGGCGGCGGCGACGATCGCCAGGCAGACGCCGATCGATCGTCCGGCGCGGCGCCGTCGCAGGTGGCGTTCGGCGGTGTCCCGCGGAAGGTCGATCATCGCCATCTCGTCGCCTGATGCCGGGTCGCCGGCTGGGACGCCGGCACGGGCTCAGGCGCCGTGCATCGGCCCGCGCGGCGCTGCCGCCGTCCACGCATGGCGATCCTCGGGCCCGCTGCGCGCGGAGTATACTCGCCCCCCGGGGGAAGGGAGATGCCGGGGGAATCATCGTCATGGCCATCGCAGTCGCCTGCCCGACGTGTGCCTGGAGTGGAAAGGCCAAGGATCATCTGGCCGGGAAGCGGGTGAAGTGCCCGAAGTGCGGCGGGGCGATGGAGGTCGCCGCGCCGCCCACACGCCCGCCAGACGCCATCGGGCCTGCGCTCATCGAAGCCGGCCCCACCGTCACGCCGAGAGCGCCGGCCGCCGGGCCGTCCCGCGCGCCGTCCCGCCCGCTCGGGGCCGCCGAAGTGACCGCCCTCGTCACCGGTGCCATCGCGCCTGTGCGCACCACCGTGGGATACCGCGTGGCGCTCGCGCTCGTCGCGTTGATGATGGTGCTCCTGCCACTGGTCTACGTCGCTCTCATCGCCGGTGCGGCATGGGGCGTGTGGTGGCACCTCACCACCAACATCGGCATGCTCTCCAACCACGGCCTGCGCGGAAGGGCGGCCGCCGCCCCCTTCATCGCCTACGTGGCACCGGCGGTCGTCGGTGCCGTGCTCGTGCTCTTCATGGTGAAGCCCCTCCTCGCCCGACGCCCCAAGGAGGCGGAACCGCGCTCGCTCGATCCCGCCGATGAGCCGGCGCTCTTCGCCTTCGTGGGGGCCGTCTGCCGGGCGGTGGGAGCGCCGCTGCCCAAGCGAATCGACGTCGACATGCACGTCAACGCATCGGCGTCCCACCGCCGGGGCCTCGTCAGCCTGTTCGGAAACGACCTCGTGCTCACCATCGGCCTGCCGCTGGCCGCCGGGCTGTCTGTGGAGCAGTTCGCGGGCGTGCTCGCCCACGAGTTCGGCCACTTCACCCAGGGGGCGGGGATGGGGTTCGGCGCCCTCATCGACCGCGTCAACGCCTGGTTCGCACGCGTCGTCTTCGAGCGCGACGCGTGGGACGTGCGGCTCGCCGAATGGTCGCAGTCGGTCGACATCCGGGTCGGCTGGATTCTCTGGCTGGCCCGTGGCTTCGTGTGGCTGACGCGGAAGATGCTCTTCGGGTTGATGTGGATCGCGCATGCGATCTCCTGCCTCCTCTCGCGACAGATGGAGCACGACGCCGACCTCCACCAGACCCGCCTCGTGGGGGCGGAGGTCGTCGCCGGCATGTTCGCCCGGCTGCCGCTGCTGGCGGCGGCGGAGCAGAAGGCCTGGCGGACGCTCGGCGAGAGCTGGGTCGAAGGGGTGCTCGCCGACGATTTCCCCGGCCTGATCCTGGCCCAATCGGAGCGGTTCACGGCCGAGGAGCGGGAGTCGATCGGGGCGGCGGCGGCGGCGAGCCACACCGAGCTCTTCGCCACCCATCCCGCCGATGGCGACCGGATCGCGCGGGCCAGGGCGGACAACGCCGTGCCGATCGTCACCTGCGGCGATCCGGCATCGCGGCTGTTCGCCGACTTCCCTTCGCTCTGTCGATCGTGCACGCTCGAGGCCTTCCAGACAGCGCTCTCCGGGAAGATCGAGCCGCGGAATCTCCGCCCCGTCGAGGAGGTGCTCGCGCGCGAGCGCCGCGAGGAGGAGGCGGGCGCCGCCGCCTCGCGCTGGATGGCCGGCGACACGAGCCCCCACCTCCCCTTCCCCGGCGTCGGTGGACCAGCGGCCGACGCTCCCCAGCGCTGCCTCGAGACGGTGCGTGCGGCGCGGCGCGAGATGTCGCGCAGTGGACTCCCCGAGCGGGAATCGTGGGACGACGTGTTCGAACCGCTCTCCAGGCATCACCAGACCTTTCTCATCGAGTCGATGGTGGCTGCCGACAAGCCCTCCAAGGATCCGTCCACCGGCGTGACGCTGCGGACCCGCCCGGAAGTGACGGAGATCCGGGAGCGGACGTGGGCCGACTTCGAGACTCGGTCGCGCCCTTTCGCCGACCGCCGCCGCCTCGTCGACCGCAGGCTGCGCGCGGCGCTCGGGTGGCTCGCGTCGAGCGGGGCATCGATGGCGCTGGCCGACGCCGCCGAGCGCCACGACGACGTCGTCGGGCTGTCGCGTGCGCTCGACGCCGTGGCCGACGCCCAGCCCCGATGGATCGAGCTCGTGGCATCGCTGCACGCGCTCGAAGAATGCTTCGAGAACGCATCGAATCAAGAGGTCGACGAGCCGACCCGGAAGGCGATCGCCGCGCTCTTCGAGCGCACCGCCGCGGCCCTCGACGGCGTGCGCGCGGGCCTCGTCGACGTGCCCTATCCCCTCGAGCACGCCGATCCGTCGATGACGCTCGCCCGCTATCTCGTGCCCGAGCCCGTCCCTGCCGCGGACTCCGAGGCCGTGTTCGGGGCCGCGAACCGGGTGCGCAGCCTCTTCCCCCACCTCGCCTGGCAGCTCGTCGGCCGGCTCGTCCTTCATGCCGAGGCCGCCGAAGCCGCGATGGGGCTGGAGGGCCGCGAGCCGCCGCCCGGCGACGGGCCGTCGCCGCGAGCGGCGACAGCGTGACGGCGGTGCCACCGGCGGCCGGGGTGTCGATGCCCCGCGCAGGCTACCATTTGTCTGGCAGCCCGGGAGTCGGGAGCGGACGGATCGGACCACAGGAGCCGGCGATGGAACCCCGCAGCACGCACGCGCGGAAGGAGTACGAGCAGGGCGCACTCGACGAGGGAAGCGTCGCCGCCGACCCCGTCCGTCAATTCGCCCTCTGGTACGACGCGGCCGTGGCGGCCGGCGTGCCGGAGCCCGAGGCGATGACGCTCTCCACCGCCACCCCCGACGGCTCCCCGTCGGCGCGGATGGTGCTGCTGCGCGGCTTCGACGCGCGCGGCTTTTGCTTCTTCACCAACTACGACAGCCGCAAGGGGCGCGAGCTCGCGGCCAACCCCCGGGCCGCCCTCACCTTCCACTGGGCCACGCTCGAGCGCCAGGTGCGGATCGAGGGGCGCGTGGAGCGGACGAGCGCCGCCGAGAGCGACGCCTACTGCACGAGCCGGCCGCCCACGTCGCGGATCGGCGCCTGCATCTCGCCCCAAAGCGCCGTGATCCCCGACCGGGCGGCGCTCGAGGCGCTGTTCGAGCGCTTCCGCGGCGAGCCGGAAAGCCCCTCCCGGCCCGAGCACTGGGGGGGCTTCCGCGTCGTGCCGGAGCGGATCGAGTTCTGGCAGGGCCGTCCCAGCCGGCTCCACGACCGCCTCCGCTACCGGCGGGAGACCGGGAACGCAGGCTGGGTCCTCGAGCGGCTGGCCCCCTGAAGGCCCCCCGCCGTCCTCACACGATTCTCATCCGACCGCCCCCGCCCGGCCGACGTAGGAACGGCGCGATCCCGAGCGCATCATTCCTGTAGGCCCAGGAGCCCTCCCCTTCCCCACCGATCCAGCCCGCCGGAACGTCCCCCCGCCGCCACCCCATCCCGAGGAGACGCGAGCCATGACGACCGCCGACGAGCCGATTCCCTTCCCCGCCGCCGCCCACCCGCTCTGGGCGAGGCTCGAGCGATTCGACTTCGACACGGCCGGCTCCACCGACCGCGCCCCGCCGCTTCGCACCTTCGCCCGCCGCCTGGCGGCGAAGCAGGGCTGGTCGGTCCCCTTCGCCGCGCGGGTCGTCGACGAGTACCGGCGCTTCCTCTTCCTCGCCGTCGCCTCCGGCCGCCCGGTCTGCCCGTCGGAGGAGGTAGACGAGGCCTGGCACCTCCACCTCACCGACACGCGTGCGTACTGGCGCGACCTGTGCGGCGACGTGCTGGGCGCGCCGCTCCACCACGACGCCTCGCGCGGCGGCCCCGCCGACGGCCGCCGACACCGGGAGATGTACCGGGCCACTCTGGCGGCCTACCGCGAGTGGTTCGGTGCCGATCCGCCGGCCGAGGTCTGGCCGCCGGCCTGGCGGCGCTTCGACGCGGCGAAGCGCACCGTATCGATCGACCTCGCGGAGCACTGGGTCATCCGCCGGCCGCGCTGGTGGCCCAGGTCGCGCCTCGCGCGTGGCACGCTCGCCACGGTGCCGCTGGTGGCGATCGCGCCGCTCGTGGGAAAGGGTCTGGGGCCGTTCGACCTCCGCGGGCCCGAGTTCCTCGGGCTCTTCATCGGGCTGTTCGTGGCCGCGATCTTCGCCACGCGCGTCGTCCGCAGCCGGTGGCGCGACGTGCCGGCCAACGACGACCGCGAACTCCTTCCCGAGGAGGTGGCCTGCCTGGCGCACGGCCCGTCCGGGGCGATCCGCGCGACCCTCGCCGGAATGCTGGACTCCGGCGAGCTCGCCGGCAGGGCGAAAAACAGCTGGTCGTCGGGCGCGCGAAACTTCCTCCTCGAGAAGGTGGCGGACGCCGCCCCGCTGTCCGGAGGCGTCGCGCGGGCCGTGCGCGAGGCCTTCCGCGGCGACGCCACGACGCTCGCCGAGGTGGAGCGCGACCCGGGCGTCGTGGCGGAGGCCGACGCCCTCCGCCGCCGCCTCCAGGACCGCGGCTGGCTCCTCGACGACGACCGGCTGTGGTGGCTGCGCTGGATCCCCGCGGGGGGATTCGGGCTCCTCCTCCTGGCCGGTCTCGCCAAGATCGGGATCGGCCTGTCGCGAGGCAGGCCGGTGGAGTTTCTCTTCCTCGGCTGCGTGGCCACGGTGGCGGCGCTCGTGTGGAGCATCCGAGCGCCGCGCACGAGCCTCGCCGCTGACCGGCTCCTCGGCACGCTGCGGACGCAGCACGCCACCCACAAGGCCGAGGCTTCCACGGACCTCGTCCTCATGGCGGGCCTGTTCGGTGCGTCGGCGCTCGCGAGCCCGCACCTCGAGCCGTACAAGAAGACGTGGCAGGCCGAGGCCTCCGGGGGAGCCGGCGGGTGCGGCGCGGTGAGCGGCTGCGGCGCGGTGAGCGGCTGCGGCGGGGGGGGCGGCGACGGCGGCGGCGGATGTGGCGGCTGCGGCGGGGGAGACTGATCCCGCGCAGGGCCGACGGCTGCTATGCTCGGCGTGTCATGGGGAAGCATCCGTCACGACCGGGCCGCAGCGCAGCGCGCGGTCGCACGCCGGCCGGCTGGATCGTCGCCCTCGCGACGGCGGGCATCCTCCCGGCGGCCGCCGCGGCGGCCGCCGATGACGCGGCCGCCTTCGCCGCCGGCGCGGGGGGCGTGATCGCGCGGCGCTGCCTCGAGTGCCACGCCGCCGCCGATCCCGCCGGCGGGCTCGATCTCACGAGTGCCGCCGGGCTCGCGGCCGGGGGCGATTCCGGCGCCGCGGTCGTCCCCGGGGACGCCGCGGCGAGCCTGCTCGTCGCGCGCGTGGCCGCCGGCGAGATGCCCCCGCCCAAGAACGGCGCTCCCCGGCCGCTCCCCGAGCCGGAGGTCGCGATCCTGCGCGCCTGGGCCGCCGCCGGGGCTCCCTGGCCGGCGGGGCGCGTCCTCGATCCCTTCGAGCGCACCGGCGCGGCGCGCGGCGGCCGCGATTGGTGGGCCTTCGAGCCCCTCCGCGACGCGGCGCCGCCCGTGGTCGCCGGCGCGCCGCATCCGATCGACGCCTTCGTGCGCGATTCCCTCGCGCGCGAGGGGATCGCCCCGGCCCCCGAGGCGGACAGGCGCACGCTGCTGCGGCGGCTGTCCTTCGATCTCGTCGGCCTCCCCCCAACGGCCGACGAACTCGACGCCTTCGCCGCCGACACGGCCCCCGACGCCTACGAGCGGCAGGTCGACCGGCTCCTCGCCTCCCCCCACTTCGGCGAGCGGCAGGCCCGGCACTGGCTCGACGTGGCGCGCTACGCCGACACCAACGGCTACGAGCGCGACGCGGAGAAGCCCCACGCCTGGCGCTACCGCGACTGGGTGGTGCGGGCGTTCAACGACGACATGCCCTTCGACCGCTTCGTCCTCGAGCAGCTCGCCGGCGACGAGCTCCCCGACCGCACCGAGGAGACGGTCGTGGCCACCGGCTTCCTCCGCGTGGGCACGTGGGACGACGAGCCCAACGACGCCGAGGACTACCAGTACGACCGCCTCGAGGACCTGGTCCACGTCACCGCCACCGCCTTCCTCGGCCTGACGGTGAAGTGCGCCCGCTGCCACGATCACAAGTTCGACCCCATCGCGCAGAGCGACTACTACCGGGTGGCGGCGGCCTTCTGGCCGGGCCCGGTGCACAACGGCCGCGCCAAGGCGCTCGGCGGCCCCTCGGCGGAGCAGCTCGGCTTCGACGTCCTCGGCTGGACCGATCTGGGCCGCGACGCCCCGCCGCTGCACGCCCTCGCGAAGGGGGACCGCCTCCGGCCGCTCGGCGAGGTGCGTGCCGGCGGGCCGTCGTTCCTGCCGGCGCTGGCCGGCGACTTCCCCGCGCCCCCGGCCGACGCCCGCACGACGCTGCGCCGCACCCGCCTGGCGGCCTGGATCACCGCCCCGGAAAACCCCCTCACGCCGCGCGTGATCGTCAACCGCCTCTGGCAGCACCACTTCGGCGCGGGGCTGTGCCGCAATCCCGACAACCTCGGCTTCACCGCGCCGCCGCCGGAGCACCGCGATCTCCTCGACCGGCTGGCCCGCGATCTCGTCGCCGGCGGCTGGCGGCTGAAGTCCCTCCACCGCGCGATGGTCACGAGCCTCACCTACCGGCAGTCGTCGCTGCACCCCGACGCGGCGCTCCTCGACCGCCGCGACCCCGACGATCGCCTCCTCGCGAGGGCCAGGCGCCGGCGCCTCGAGGCCGAGGGGCTGCGCGACGCGATCCTGGCCTCGAGCGGCGAGCTCGACCCGCGTGTCGGCGGCCCCGGCTTCAAGACGCCGATCGACCAGGAGGCGCTCGAGGGGCTCTCCATGAAGGCGGCGGCCTGGGTGCCCTCGCCACCCGAGGAGTGCAGGCGACGCAGCCTCTACATGTTCACCAAGCGCGGCCTCGTCGTGCCGCTCATGACCACCTTCGACGTCTGCGACAACACCGTCCCCACGGGCCGGCGCGACGTCTCGATCGTGCCGCTGCAGGCGCTGGCGCTGCTGAACAACGACTGGGTGCGCGAGCGGGCCGGCGTCTGTGCCGACCGGGTCATCGCCGCGGCGGGCGACGGAGCCGGGCGGGTCGAGGCGCAGTGGCGGGCGATCCTCGGCCGCTCCCCGAACGCGGGCGAACGGGAGGCGGCCCTGGCCCACGTGGCGGCGCAGGCCGGGGGCGATCCGGCCCGCGAGCGCCTCGCCTGGGGATCGCTCTGTCAGGTGCTCTTCAATTCCAACGAGTTCATCACCGTCGACTGACGCCCCGCCGGGAGCCCCCGCCATGCCATCCCGCCGCCCGCCGCACGGCCCCACGTTCCCCTGCGGCCAGTCGCGCCGCGAGGCGATCTGGGAGATGGGGGCGGGGTTCGCGGGCCTGGCGCTCTCGTCGCTCCTCGACGCCGACGGGTTCTTCGCCCGCCACGCGTCGGCCGCGCAGACGCCGGTCGATCCGCTCGCGCCCCGGCCGCCCCACCGGGCCGTGCCGGCCAGGAGCGTGATCTTCCTCCTCATGAACGGCGCGCCGAGCCACGTCGACACCTTCGACCCCAAGCCGCTCCTCGAGAAGCATGCCGGCCAGAACATCCCGGAGGAGATGAAGTTCATCAACTCCGGCGGCCGGGCCCTGGGCAAGCTCACCCCCGCCTGCCGCCCCTTCAAGCGGTGCGGCCAGAGCGGGATCCCGATCTCCGACTTCTTCCCGAAATTGCGCGAGCACGCCGACAAGTTCGCCGTCATCCGCTCCTGCCACACCGACACCCACGCCCACGGCTCGGCGCTCGTGCAGATGAACACCGGCAAGCCGCTCATCGGGCGGCCCTCGCTGGGGAGCTGGGTCGTCTACGGCCTCGGCACCGAGAACCGCGACATGCCCGGCTACGTCGTGCTCCTCGACAAGCGCGGCGGGCCGATCGGTGGCCAGCCCAACTGGTCGAGCGGGTTCATGCCGGCGAGCTTCCAGGGGCCCCTCTTCCGGCCGTCGGGCACGCCGATCCTCGACCTCGCCGTGCCCGCCGACCTCGGGCCCGAGGGCCAGCGCCGCCAGCTCGACCTCCTCGCCCGACTCAACGACGAACACATGCAAAACCGCCCCGGCGGCACGGAACTCGCCGCACGGGCGGCGAGCTACGAACTCGCCTGGCGGATGCAGTCGGAAGCGCCGGAGGCGGTCGACCTCTCCCGGGAGACCCCGGCGACGCTCGCCGCCTACGGCGTCGACACCGAGCCGACGGCCGAGTTCGGCCGCAACTGCCTCATCGCGCGGCGCCTCGTGGAGCGTGGCGTGCGCTTCGTGCAGCTCTACTCCGGCGGGGGGCACCTCGAGGAGACGTGGGACGCCCACGAGAGCGTGGAGAAGAACCACGGCCGCCACGCCGGCGAGACCGACCAGCCGATCGCGGCGCTCCTGGCCGACCTCGAGGCTCGCGGCCTGCTCGACTCGACGCTCGTCGTCTGGGGGGGCGAGTTCGGGCGCATGCCCTTCAGCGAGGGGGAGGGGAAGCCGGGCCGCAACCATAACCCCTACGGCTTCTCGATGTGGATGGCCGGCGGCGGCGTGAAGGGGGGCACGATCCACGGCGCCACCGACGACCTCGGCTTCGCCGCGGTGGAGAACCGGGTGCACGTCCACGACCTGCACGCCACGATCCTCTGGCTCATGGGCCTCGACCACACGAGGCTGACGTACTTCCACCAGGGCCGCGACGACCGCCTCACCGACGTCTTCGGCCGGGTGATCGCCGAGATCGTGGCGTAGGCGGGGCGGCGGGATCGCGCGGGACCGGCCCGAGCATGCGTGCACCCGGGCCGGCCTCCGCGTCTCCCTAGCGCGGTTCGCCGGGAGGAGCGGCCGCCGGGGCCGCGCCCCCGGCGAGGGCCCGGCGGTAGAAGTCGCCCCGTTCGAGGAGCGCGGCGAGCACGGCGGGGGTGTCGTGGTCGGCGTCGGGGATCTCGACGTAGTCGTGGGGAATGCCCAGCTCGCCGAGGCGCTCGTGGAAGCGCCGGTTCAACGCGAGCGTGTCGTCGCGCTCCCCCACGGCGTGGCGGATGACCGTGCCGCGGTCGCGCAGGGGCTGTGCGGCGTCGGCGGCGATCGTCCAGGGACTGATCGCCCGGAAGTAGTCGGCGTCCCCGCCGCACACGTCCCGCAGGATCGCCTCCTTGAGTCGTGGGTTCCTCCGGGCACGCGGCCCATCGAGCTCGAGGTCGAGGGGGCCGCCGGCGAGGATCGAGATGCCGGCGAAGAGGTCGGGGTGCCGGAATCCGATGCGGGCCGCCCCGTAGCCCCCCATGCTGAAGCCCTCGAGCACGCGTCCCTCGCGCGAAGCGACGGTGCGGAAACGGCGGTCGACCTCCGGGACGAGTTCCTCGACGAACACCGTCTCCACCGGTGCCGAGCCGTCCTTGGAGTCGGCCCACAGGCGGCGCGGCAGACCGTTGACGAAGACGACGATCATCGGGGGCATGCGCCCGTCCCGGATCGCCCCGTCGAAGAGGCGCGACAGCGGCGCGACGCCCGCGATCCCCCCGAGCGTGCCATGGAGCCAGTAGAGGACCGGGAGCCTGGTCCCGGGAGCGTCGTACGCGGCCGGCGTGTAGGCGTGGTAGCTCACCGGTCCTCCGGCGGCCCGGCTCTCGAAGGTGTGGAACGTGACGCGCGGCGCGACCGCTTCGGCCGTCACCCAGGGGAGGCTGCGATCGGGCCCACCCGGCGTCTGCCAGCCATGGCACGGGGAGGCACCGGCCAAGCCGGCGAGCATCGCCACCACCAGACACGATCGCATCGCCCACCCCCTTCGCCCCGCGCCTCCACCCCTCCCACCGCGACGACGACGCCGTGGAACGGCCAGTCTAGTGCCCGGGAAAAGCCCCCGGCCACCGGCGGACCTCGGCCCGCGGCGGCCGGCACCTTCCTGCTCCCTCCCGCCGCCGCTATCGTGCAGACCCCGATCGGAGGATCCCATGGCGAGACTGTCGCTCGTTCTCCTGGCAAGCGTGCTGCTCGGCGGCCTCCTCGTGCGCCCCGCGGTGGCGGCGGAGGCGCTCTCGGAATCCCGGGCCATCGCCTTCGCGAAGCTCGCCCTGGCCGGCATCGGCAAGGAATACCCCAACAAGCCGGCCGACGTCTTGAACGGCGACGACGACGTCCGCCCGCCGCGCGAGATCCATCCCGCCTTCCACGGTTCCTACGACTGGCACTCGTCGGTCCACGGTCACTGGATGCTCGTGCGTTTGCTGCGCCGCTTTCCCGACCTTTCCCTCGGGGGGGAGATCCGTGCCGCCCTCGCACGAAATCTCACCCGGGAGAACCTCGCCGCCGAGGCGGCGTTCTTCGCCCGGCCGGGCGCCAAGCCCTACGAACGCCCCTACGGTTGGGCCTGGCTCCTCAAGCTCGCCGAGGAACTCCACCGCTGGGACGATCCCCAGGGACGGGAATGGGGGGAGAACCTCGCGCCGCTCGTGTCCGTGATCGTGCGGGGCTACCTCGATTACTTTCCGCACCAGACCTATCCCACGCGCAGCGGCGTCCACTCGAACACCGCCTTCGGCCTCGCCTTCGCCCTCGACTGGGCGCGTGCCACCGGGCATGCCGACCTCGAACGGCACCTCGTCGATCGTGCCCGCGGCTATTACGGGCGCGATCGCGACCTCCCCGCGGCCTGGGAGCCCGACGGCGCCGACTTCTTCTCCCCCAGCCTGATGGAAGCCGACCTCATGCGCCGCGTCCTCCCGGGCGACGAGTTCCGCGACTGGTTCACGGGCGGCTTCCCGGGAATCGCGTCCGGCGAGCCGAAGAGCATCCTCGAGCCGGCGACGGTCACCGACCGCACCGACCCGCAACTCGTCCATTTGGACGGCCTCAACATCAGCCGCGCCTGGTGCATGCGGAGCGTCGCCCGCGCCTTCCCGGCAGGCGACCCGGTCCGCCGCACCCTCCTCGCCGCCGCCGAGTCGCACGCCGCCGCCGCCCTGCCCCACGTCGCCAGCGGCGACTACGCCGGCGAGCACTGGCTCGCCTCCTTCGCCACGTACCTCCTCACGGAAGGGGATTGAGGCCCCGGGGCCATCGGCGGCCCGGGCGCGCGGCGGCGCGCCTCCCGGCGATCCCGTGCCTGTCGCCACTCACCACTTGACGATCCCGCGGACGACCCGCATGCCCCCGCCGATCGTCGATCCGCCGAGGTCCTTGGTGAGCCGGAGCAGCGCGGCGTGGAAGCCGTGGTTGGGGAAGGCGGCCTCGACCTCCCGGATCGCCCGCCGCGGCATGCCCTTGCGCAGCCAGCCCATCGAGGCGTCGATCCAGTCGGCCCGGCGGCAGGCCTCGATGATTCCGGCGTGAGGCCCACGGTAGGGAAGCACCTTGTGGTGCCAGTGGATGATCCCGCGGAGCAGGTCGGGATCGAATCCCCATCCGTGCCGAGCGTTGTCGGCGAGCGCGACTGCCTCCGAGGGCTCGAGGTAGGCCAGTTCCCGGTCGGTCCACAAGCCGATGTCGTGGTAGGCGAGCGCCGTCTCCACGACCGGCTCCACGGCGGGATCGTTCCCGAGGAAATGCATCGCGTAGGTCACGGTGCGGTGCACGTGGTTGCGGTAGCCGGGAAGGTCGGCGCCGATCGCGTCGGCGTACGGCGCGAGGATCGCGTCGATCCGCGGCCGGGTCGTCTCGATCGCGATGTCTGGCACGTTCGGCCTCGGGCGTGATCGGTCACCGGGAGGGGCCCAGGATACCCGTCGCAAGGGCGCCGATCCCTTCCGCCACGGGGCGGCCGATCAGGGGATGGACGAACGGCCGACCGCGGTCGATTGTTGTTTTATTTGACCGAAAAGACAACACCGGCATAATCCCCGTCGACGTCCTTTGGCTCTCTGCCCCTGTCGACCCGGAGGTTTTCCGATGCGGACGCCGCCCGCCCCCCTGGCCACGCTGATCGTCGCCGCGACGATCGCCGGCGCCTTCCGGGGACCGAGTCCCGCCCGCGCCGAGGATGCGCTGCCCCGGCGTGCCGGACCGATGGGCATGCGCCTCGAGCCGTCGCCCGAGGGCGGGTTGAGGATCGTCGGGGTGCTGCCGGGTTCGCCCGCGGCCGAGGGGCGGTGGGACGCGAGCCTCCCGGGAAAGCTGATCGCCTGGATGGAGGGCGTCGAGCGCGGCCTGCCGGCGCGACCGGATGCGCCCCCCGAAGCATCGCCGCGGCAGGGCGATGCCGGCGACGACGACCCCGCCGGTGTCACCTGGAAGAAGCTCCCCACCGAGGCCTTCGCAGGCAAGCAGGACGACGTCTTTTTCGTGAGCCGCGACAGCGGCTGGTACGGCAACGGTGCCGGGAAGGTGTTCCGCACGGCCGACGGCGGCGCGACATGGACCAAGGTCTGGGAGCATCCCGGCACGTTCGTGCGCTGCCTGGCGTTCCTCGACGAGAACGTGGGCGTGCTCGGCAACATCGGCCCGGGCTACTTCCCCGGCGTCACCGACACGACGCCGATCTACCGTACCACCGACGGCGGGACGACCTGGAATGCCGTGTCCGCCATCGAGGGGGATCCGCTGGTCGGCCTCTGCGCCTTCGACATCGTGTCGGTGCCGTTCATCGACGCCGGTCGGCTCGACCACCGTCCACGCATCGTCGGGGTCGGCCGCGTCGGAGGACCGGCCGCGTTCGTCTGGTCCGACGACCTCGGCGCGTCGTGGAGGCAGGGATCACTCCCCGCCGGTGCGGCCATGGCCTTCGACGTGAAGTTTCTCGATGCGAAACGGGGCTTCATCGCCTCGGCGACCGATGCCGACGTCGCCGAGTCGCGTGCCCTGATTCTGTCCACCGAGGACGGCGGAGAGACGTGGCGCGAGGTCTACCGGTCGGTCCGCCCCTTCGAGATCACCTGGAAACTGTCCTTCCCCACCGACACCGTCGGCTACTGCACGGTGCAGTCCTACGACCCGGAGCCGTCGGCCTCGCAGCGGTTCGTGGCGAAGACGATCGACGGCGGCCGCAGTTGGAGCGAGGTGCCGCTCGTCGACGACCACCGTGTCCGCGAGTTCGGGGTCGGCTTCATCGACGCCGACACCGGATGGGTCGGGGCGATGCCGCACGGGTTCCACACGTCGGATGGCGGCCGCACCTGGACGAAGGCCGCGTTCGGCAACGCCGTCAACAAGATCCGCTTCATCGAGGACGACGACGGCGTCGCCGGCTACGCCATCGGCGTCGACCTCCACACGTGGACCCGTCCAGCCGCGATCCCCTGAGGCGACGCGCCCGACGCCGATCCCACGCCCCGGCGGTCGCGAGGATTCGAAACGACTTCCGGCCCGCGCGTCGTCCGCCCCGAACCTCCCTCGGCGTCGAACGATCGCGGCTCGGTGTGAAGACACCGGGCGCGGTGCTCGGAGGTCATGGGGCGGCCCGCTCGAGCAGCATCGCGAGCACCCCCTGCGCGTAGAGCCGGTGGCCGAAGTCGTTGGGGTGATTGAGGCCGTTGCCGGTGAGGTCGAACATCTCCTTCGAACGGAGCTGGTCGGCCCACACCGCCGTCATGTCGACGAGCGCCACCCCCGGCGCGACGAGCGATTTCAGTTCGTCGCGGTAGGCGTCGAACATCTCGCGCGGGGTGTGGATCCACTCGTCGTTGCCGAGCATCGTCGCCACGAGGAGCACCTCGGCCTCCGGCAGCCGCTGCTTCACGCGCGTCAGGATCGCCTCCGTCTGCCCGTGGAACCAGGCCGGGTCGCGGCGGCCGACGTCGTTCATGCCGTAGGCCACGATGACGAGGTCGGGCTGCGACTCCAGGAGCGCGTCGAGATCGGCGACGCCGTTGGCGACGCTCCACCCCGCCACCGCCCGATTGACGTGGGTCACGTCGCTTTTCGTGCTCACGCGCAGCTGCGCTACGACGAGGTCCGCCCACCCCGGCTGGAAGGGAGGGGTGCCGGTCGTCTCCGAGGCGTCGAGCCCGGTGGAGATGCTGTCGCCGCTGACGCCGATGACCACCGGCTTTGCCTCCGCGAGCCGGGCCCGCGTCTTCGGCAGGCCGCCGTGGCACACCACCGGCGGCGGGGCGTCGTCGGCACCACGCGCTCGCTCGTAGGTGATCTCCACGTCGTGGTCGTGAAACCAACGACCGGGTCGGTACAGCAGCCACTCCTGCGGATTCCCGACCCGGTGCCGGTAGGCATGGGGGGCGTTCTCCGGGAGATGGCGGTCGGCGTCGAGGATCGGGGGCACCGGCGCCGGAAGCGGAAAGAGCACGTCGTGGCTCCCCGGTGCATGCTGCCAGTGCGTGGCCGCGTCGAGCACGCGGCTCCCGTCGGCCGTGGCCACCGCGAGGATCCGCCGCGCCGGGAAGGCGAGTCTCGCCCGCGCCGGCTCGTCGGCCCCGCCCGAGCGGAGCACGCTGCTCTCCCTCCAGACGACGTCGCTCAGCCAGGCGGGGTCGCAGAGCCGGAGATCGGCGAGCAGGAACGAGGCCGCCTCGACGCCCCGGGGAACCTTCCCCAGCCGGGCCAGGAGCGTCTCGCTCCACAGCGCCGCGGCCTGCCGCTGTCCGGCCGCGGAGAAGTGGCGGCGCGACGTCGCCCCGCCGCGCGCCGCCCCGCGGAGCGTGTCGGTGTCGGGGCCGGGGCCGAAGCCGGGACGCGCCACGAGCCGGTCGACCGCCGCGCGGATCCTCCCCTCCCCGTCGGGATCGTCGTAGACGGTGGGATGGTGCGTCGACTTGGCACACAGCCAGACCGGCTCGAAGCCCCAGGCACGCACCGCCGCGCCGCGGATCCGCATCATGGCGGCGACGTAGTCGTCGGTCGACGTGTGCTCGATGACGTCCGATTCCCCCTGCTGCCAGAGGACGGCACGGAAGCGACCGAGCGTCCTCCCCGCGGCGACGAGTCGGTCGTGGAGCGGCGTGCCCGGCTGCCACTGCGCCGACGACGTGCCCCCCCAGGCGACGTTCACGAATCCGACCGGCACGTCGAGCGCCTGCACCAGGGCGTCGCCGGTGGCGGGCCAGATCGAGCCGCCGTCGCTTCCGTCGGGGACCGGCTGCGGGTCGTCGGCGATCCGCCAGGTGCCGCCGGCGACGTCGAACGCCGCCACGCGGTTGCGCCGTTCGGAGACCGCCAGACGCTGATCGTTGGTGTTCGTGGCGTACGATTGCCCCGCGACGAGGAACACCTCCCCCACGCCGAACGGCTCGACGCCCCCCTCGAGCGGCGCCCCACCGTCGGCCGGTGTCACCCGGATCTCGAGCCGGTACCACCCTCCGGCGGGAACGCGGAGTGTGCCCATGTGAAGCCCCGCCTTGGGGCCGGGCTGGAGGTCGAGGCGTTTCCAGGGACGCCCTTGTCCGGCGCCCTCGAGCGGCACCACGCGCGCGACGGTGGCAGCCCCATCGATCGTGCCCCCTTCCACGGAGAGCACGACCGACACGTCCGCCTGCCCCGGCACCGCGGGCACCTCCGGCTTCCCCTCCTCGGCGGGCACCGCCGGCCGGAACCCGACACGCTGGATCACCTCCCAGGGGCGCGGCGCGAGGAGGTCGATCCCGGCGGCATCGCACCCCGGTGACGCGAGCCAGGAGACGACGGCGGCGACCGCCGTGACGAGCGCGCGGACACGCGAGCGAGACACCATCGATGGATCCCCCGGAAGACGAGGGACGTGCCGGATGCACGCCCGGGGGAGCAGTTTATCCGCCCGCGGACGGTTCGGCCGGGTCAGTCGCCGGCCGGCGGCTCGTACTCGAAATCCTTCCACTTCATGGCGCGGCGGAAGGGCTCGATCCGGAGGACGACCTCCCCGTTCTGGAAGAGCCGCACCGTGCCGTTGGTCTCGCTCACGGCGACGGCCACGCTCCGCGTCCGCCGCGTGATGGCGGCGGCGGCCCAGTGGCGGGCGCCGAGACCCTTGGCGACGGAGACGTTCTCGGCGGAGGCGTCGATGTAACGGGCGGCGGCCTCGACCGTGCCGTCGGGTCCGACGATGAAGGCGCCGTCGAGTTGCGCGATCTCCTTGATCCCCTCGCGGACGCGCGGATCGGCGAGGTTGCGTTCGGCGCGCGAGTAGCCGCGCACCGGGTCGAAGCCCGTGGCGTGGCTCGACGCCATCACCTTGCGGGTGTCGCCGACGACGAACAGGGTCCCCACCGGCTTTCCCTCGCGCCCCTCCCGACCGATCTCCACGGCCAGGTCGACCACCTGCTTGAGGGTCTCGAGGGGCACCTTCGTCTCGAGATTGCGGAGGTCGCGGCTGGTGAGCTGGCCGAGGTGCTCCTCGAGACGGAGGATGCTCACCGAATCGATCGTCCCGGCCTCGAAGCCAGAGTAGATCGCCACCACCTCCGCCTCCGGCGCGATCAGCTCGGCCGCCACGCACTCGAGCAGGGCCTGCGCGAGCCGCTCGTGCACCGGGAGCCCGGCGACGTCGAGCAGGACCTTCTTCAATCCCCAGTCCTCGCAGCCCGCGAGATGGTTCTTCTCGTCGGCGGCCACCAGCAGCGGCTGGCCCGGTCCGACGAGCGTGCGCACCCGGTCCCAGTCGAGACGCTGGTCGACGAGGAGCAGCACGGCGTCCGCCGAGGAGGCGCCAAAGAGGCGCGTCGCGGCCTCGAGGAGGTGCTCCAGCTGCGGCGGGAATTCGGCGGGGCTCACGCGCGGGCTCCGGCGCCGCGTGGGGACAGCGGCAGGCGTCGTCACGGCCCCGACAGGGGAGACCGCGGTCGAAAGCCTACGGAGTCGGCCGGCCCGGTTCAAGAATGGACCGGGGGCCGGAGCGGGTCAGCGGAAGAGGCCGAAGGGGACCTCGGACCGGTCGGCGTCGGGACGCGTGGCGGTGCGGGCCGTCTCCCCCTGCGCCTTCATCGGACCGGAATAGGCGGCGATCCCTCCGGGGATCACCTTCCCCCACACGCGCTCCTGGTAGATCGTGAGGGCGTGGAGGGCGTGCCCCAGCGGACCGAGCTTCCAATCCCGGGAGGGTTCGCGGAGCAGCGCGGCGGAGAGGAACTCGACCGCCGCCACGACCCGCGACTGGTAGAGCTGCTCCTGATCGAGCGATCCCACGAGCCACTCGAGGATGTGCCCGGTGGTCTGCACCTTGCGGTCGATGTCGTCCTCCCGGTCGGCCGGGTACTTGAACCACTCGGTGCTGAAGCTGCCGTCCGGATTCTGCAGCTTGGAGAGCGTGAACCGCTGGAAGTCGCGGACGAAATGGTCGGCCCGGACGTAGTGGCCGTCGAGCGACCCGGTGGCGCGCAGACGCCTCTGGCAGGCGTAGGAGAGACCGAAGAGACGATGCGTGCCGCCGCACGGCGCGCCCCGGATCGGCTGCTCGATCTCCTCGGCGACGAGCCGTTCGAGCGACCACGTCTGACCGTCGCGGGCGGTCCACTCGGCGTCGGTGGGGAGATAGTGGGCCAGTCCGATGAGGGCGAAGGTCAGCTCCGTGCCGGAGACGCACGACGCCTTCTCCTCCTCGACGAGGTCGGCGACGGTGAACGACTTCCCCTCCACCTCGATCGGCGAGTTGAGCGCCACCCGGCACTGCGCCAGGATCGCGAGGTACTGGGCCTGGTGCCCCTGCACGCCGACGCCCCGCATCGCCACGAGCCGGTCCCCCTCGGTGGCGAGCATCACCTGCCCCTTGCAGCGGCCGCCGGAATTCATCCAGCCGATCGAGTTCACCGGGTCGCCCGAGGGCCCGCCGACGCGCACCCGCGAAGGGATGCCGAAAGCGATGAAGCCGTGCATCACCTCCCAGGGGGTGTGCTCGGCGGAGTTGAGCGGCCGGCGCTGGTAGGTGGCGATCGTCTGGGCGATGCGCGTCTTCAAGCGGCTGAAGCGCTGGTTCGCGGGGGGGCGCGGGGCGGTCCCCTCCGCCACCGCCCGGGGCGCGGCTTCGGGAGGGACTTCGGCGGGGGGGGCTTCCGCCGCGGGGGTCTCCGTCACCCCGTTCTCCGCTCCCCCCTTCACCACGCCCTGCGCGAGGCTTTTCACGTCGTTCCAGGTGGGGATCGAGGTCCCTCCCATCGCCAAGCGCTGGGCCGAGGGGGGGAGGGCGAGTCGGCGGGACGACTTCTCCAGCCGCTCGATGTCCTCGGGCCGCGGCGGCGCCGGGAGCGGGATGAACTCCTGCGGCTCGTTCGCCTTCGGCTTCGCACCGAAGGCGTCCATGATGCGCTTCCGCATCGCGGCCGCCTTGCCGGCCGGCGCCGCGACCACGCCGGCGTCGCGCGACGACAGCGCGACCGCCCCGGCGACGACCGCCACGCAACACCCTCCGACGAGCATCGAGGCCGACACGGCGCGACCGGCGGCGGTTCGGCGCGCGGCATCTTCACGGAAAGGACCGGGACGGAGGGTCATGGCGGACGCAAGACTGCCGGGGGGGCAAGGGTTTACGACGGTTGCCATGGTCTATCGGCCGGCACCCTCGACCGATCGTTGCGGGCGGCCGCCGTCGCGGGAGGGTTCGGGCAGATTGCCCCCCAGGAACCACGCGCACCGCTTTCCCCGCCGGCATGTCGGGAGCGACCGGTGCGGGCGGATCGGGGGAGCGCGGGAAGAGCCGACGAGCTTGTCGGTCGCGGGGAGAGGACGGCCACCCGCGGGGGCCGCGGCGACCGGCGGGGCGTCAGCGTCACCCGGGATCCCCGGGGCGCCCCGATCAGAAGAGCTTGCGGAACTGCTCGGCGACCGACCATCCCTCTCGGTCGGCGGAGGGGTCGGCGGCCCAGGCACGCCAGGCGTTCACGTCGTTGCCCAGATCACGGCCGCTCACCTGCTTGAGGGCGGCGACGGCGCGGTACTGCACCGCCGGATCGGGATCCTCGAGCGCCCGCGCCAGCACGGGAATCGCCTCTTTGTCCTTGAGCTTCCCCAGCATCCGCACCGCCCGCAGACGGACATCGAGCTCGCCGTCGGTCTGGTAACGCTGCGCGAGGAGTTGCACCGCCTCGGCACCGCCCCGTTCCCCCCACACGTCGCAGGCGACGACACGGACCCGTTCGTCCGGATCCTGCAGCGCGCCTTTGCAGATCGCCACCGCCGCCGGGGTGTCGAACGACGCGGCAGCCTGCACGATCTCGGCACGGACGCGCGGATCGTGCTCCTCGAGCACCTCTCGCATCAGGTCTCGCGTGAAGGTCACCTGCTCGGCGCCGCTCCCCTTCTTGGCCTTCTTGGCGTCGGCGTGGAGCGTCTCGATCCGCTGCTTCGCCGTGGCCCCGTACTTCTCCGCCAGCCGCGTCTGCTTCTCGCGGTCGCGCCACGGCCGCCACCCCGCACATCCGGGGAGGAGGAGGGCGAGCGCGGCGAGGGCCACGATCGCCGGCAGGCCGCGCGGCGCGGAGGGGGCGGGAAGGGTCGGGACCATGGCCGGATGGGTCCGGAGGGCGGGGGCTTCGGCGGCGGACCGTAGCGACCGGAGGGTTCGCCGGCCAAGGCCACTTCCGGCGGGTCGGTCCGCCATGCTTTCCCCGTTTGCCCTTCCCCCGGGAGCGGCGGCGTGGTCGCATGGGGGGTCCGTCCGTCCGCCCATCCGTGGGGAAACCGGCATGCCGTTCGCCGCGCTCCGTCCTCTCCGCTCGACCGCGCTCTCGACGCTCGTGGCGGTGATCCTCGCCGTGTCGTCCCCCGCGGCACCGCCGCCCCGTCGCGACGGGGCGGGGAGCGGCGCGGCGGCCCCCGCCCGGGAACGGCTGGCCCTCGTCGTCGACGGCGCGGACGGCCCGCGCCATCTCGAGGGGAGCGTCGTCGTCGAGGCGGCGGACGGGTCGGTGCTCCTCGAACTCGACGACCAACGGCTCGAGCTCCTGCCCGGGGACGGGATCCGCTCGCGGGAGGAGGCGGAAGCACCCGCCGACCTCGAGCCGCGGGAGCAGGGCCGCCGCATCCTCGCCGAACTGCCGGAGGGCTTCGACCTCCTGGTGACGAGGCACTACGTGGTCTGTCACGACACCTCGCGCGCCTATGCGCAGTGGTGTGCGGCGCTGTTCGAGAAGCTCCACGACGCCTTCGTCAACTACTGGCGGAAGGCGGGGGTGGAGGTCGCGTCGCCGCGGCATCCGCTCGTGGTGGTGATCTTCGCCGACCGGCAGCGTTACGAGGCCTTCGCCGCGCGGGACCTGGGCGCGGCGGCCGACCGCGTCGTCGGCTACTACAACCTCCTCACCAACCGGGTCACCACCTTCGACCTCACCGGCAGCGACGCCCTCGCCCGCCGGCCGCCGGGATCGGCCGCGCGGGCCGGCGTGGAGATCCTCTCGAGCCCCGAGGCGGCGGGACTCGTCTCCACGCTCGTCCACGAGGCAAGCCACCAGATGGCGTTCAACTGCGGTCTCCACCGCCGGCTGGCGCCGGTGCCGCTGTGGGTCAGCGAGGGGGTGGCCACCTTCTTCGAGACGCCCGACCCGGGTGGTCGGGGATGGAAGGGGATCGGCGGCGTGAACCGGCCGCGGCTGGAGAAGTTCCTCGCCGCCTACCGTCCGGGCGTGCTCGAGTCGATCGTCGCCGGTGACGAGCCGTTCCGGGACGCCGACGAGGGGCTCGATGCCTACGCCCGGGCCTGGGCGCTGACGGCCTTCCTGGCCCAGACGCGGAAAGCCGCGCTCGTGGAATACCTGGGGATCACCGCCGCCAAGGATCCCCTCGGGCCGGACGACCCGGAACGGCGACGGCGCGATTTCGTGGCGGCGTTCGGCGTCGAGCCGAGCGAACTCGAGGAACCGCTGCTCAAGTTCCTCGCCCGCTGGAAGTGAGGCCGCCGCCGCGGACCCACCCGCGTGCCCACCTGCTACCATCATCCATCATCGGCCGGGCCGGCGACCGGCCCCGACCGCCCCACCCCCCGGAGTCCATCGCATGACCACCCCCTTCTCCGGTCTCTCCTGCTCCCGCCGCACCTTCCTCGCCGGGGCGGCGACGCTGCCTGCCCTCTCCCGCCGCGCGCGCGGGGCCGCGGCCGACGGGACGCTCCGCGTCGGGATCGTGGGCTGCGGCGGGCGGGGCACCGGGGCGGGCCTCCAGGCGCTGGCCGATCCGGGTGTCCGCGTCGTGGCGCTCGCCGACCTCTTCGGGGACCAGGTCGAGTCGTGTGCCGACCTCCTCGCCGCCACCGGCGAACGGGGGGTCGTTCCGCCCGGACGCCGTCACGTCGGACCGTCGGCGTGGCTCGACCTGCTCGCCGCGCCGCTCGACGCGGTGATCCTCGCGGCGACGCCGGCATCGCGACCGGCGCATCTGGCCGCCGCGGTGGCCGCGGGGCTCCACTGCTGGTGCGAGACGCCGGCGGCGATCGACCCGGCGGGGCTCGCGGAGGCCGGCGCTGCCATGGCCGAGGCACGGCGGCGCGGACTCGTCGTCGGTGCCGGCCTCTGCGGCCGCTTCGACCCGCCGACGGCCGGAACGGTGGCCCGGATCCGGGACGGCGCCATCGGGGCGGTCCGGACGATCGCGCTGCACCACGACGGCAATCTGCCCTGGCGGAGAATCCTCCCGGCCGGCACCCCCGGGGGCGAGGCGCGCGTGAGGAACTGGATCTCCGTGCCGGAACTCTCGGGGGGCCACTTCGTGGAGCATCAGGTCCACGCCCTCGATCGGGCGCTGTGGATCCTCGGCGACGACCTGCCAGTGGCGGTGGAGCCGGTGCTCCCCGTGGAGCCGCCGGCGGAGGGGGGCCCCGCCGCGCTTCCGGCCGGAATCCACGTGCGTTACGCCTTCGCCTCCGGGGCCTCGGTCGCGGCGTCCTGCCGCCGCTCCGACCGGGCCTGGAGCGGCACCGCCGAGACGGTGTGTGGGTCCCGCGGCCACGCCGACCTGATCGCCGGCCGCGTCGAGGCGGCTGGTGGCGGACGATGGCAGGCGATGCCCGTGCGGGCCGACGGGCGGGGGGGGATGTTCGCTGCGGGGATGGCGGCGTTCCTCCGGCGGATCCATGCCTCCGGGGAGGGCTCCGACGGGACGACTTCCGGCTTCCACCTGCTCAGGGCGACCGCCCTGGCGGTGGCCGGCGCGGAAGCGGCGGCGGGCCGCAACGTCGACCCACGGGCCCTTTTTTCACAGACCGGGACGGCGTGACAGACCCCCGAGGCGGCACGATCCGTATCATCGGGAGGACTGTGGACGGCGGCGGCGTGCCCCGTCGATAGGTCCGGAGACTGTCTCGTCCGGCCGGCCAGGAGGGCCCGCCGCACCCCGGGGAAGCAAAGCAGATGGCCGCCAACCGCGCCGGCGCCCAGCAGGGCCTGACGATCGCGCTGATCGTCTTCGTGATGCTCACGTTCATCCTCGCGGTGGCGACCTACCTTTTCTTCAAGAAGGCTTCCGACGCCGAGACCCTGGCGGCGACGGCCACCGCCGACTCGCAGAAGGCGAAGTCGGACATGCAGAAGGCCACCGACGACCGCAACAAGCTCCTCGCCATCCTCGGCTTCCCCGAGGACAAGCCGGTCGCCGACATCGAGACCGAGACCAACGAGGCCTTCGAGAAGAAGTACGGCGACTTCCGCGACGACCAGAAGGCCTACCTCAAGCTCTCCGACTGGCTGCTCGGCGCCGTGAAGAGCAAGGACGAGGCCAACAAGACCCTCCAGGCCGAGAAGCGGGCCACCGAGGACGCGCTCAACAAGCAGCTCCAGCAGGCCAAGGACAGCCTCGACGCCTTCGACAAGAAGTACCGCGACCTCGAGGCCACGCTCGCCGACGAACGGACGAAGTTCAACCAGGGCCGGGAGCAGTACGAGGAGCTGACGGCCCAACTCCAGGCGGCGCTCAAGAAGGCCAACGAGGAGTCGGACCGGATGCGTCTCCTCGTCGAGGAGATCGCGAAGGGGGAGCCGCTGGTCTCGGTCGATCGCCAGGCGAAGTACAAGACGACGAAGCCCGAGGGACAGGTCACGCAGCTGTTCGAGGAACTGCGTGACCGTGAACGGATGATCGCCCGCCAGAACGAGATCCTGGCCGACCTCCGTGTCGCCGACAAATCGCTCCAGGACGCCGTCCTCGCCGCCACCCCGAAGGACGACCGCATCGACGGGTTCGACGGACAGGTGGCCTCGGTCAACGAACGGGACGGCACCGTCGCCATCGACGTCGGATCGACGCAGGGTCTGCGCACGGGAACGGTGTTCAACGTCTACGATCCCGCCGATCCCCGTCCGCAGCACGGTTCGAAGAAGGCGGTCGTGGAGGTGCAGGCGATCGAGGGGCCGCGTGTCGCCCGGGCCCGCGTCCGCCACCAGTCCTCGCGCGATCCGATCATCGCCGGCGACGGCGTGGCGACGAGCCTGTGGAGCCCGGGACGCGGATTCGAGGCTGTGTTCGTCGGATACGTCCAGGTCGACCGTGACGGGGGCCAGGACGTCGATGATCTGGCCCGTCTCGTGGAACGGGGCGGCGGCCGCGTGGAGCCGTCCGTGACGCCCTCCACGACGCTCCTCGTCGACGCCGGGATCCCCCGCTTCGTGGCCGGCGAGAAGCCCGCCGGGTGGCGGCAGGCGGACGAGACGCGTCGGCGCCGGATGCTCGACGAGGCCCGACGCCTGGGCGTGCGTGTGGTCGGCGTCGACACGTTTCTCGACATGATGGGGCTCGACCGCAGCTCCTTCGACACCAGCCGCCTCCGTCCGGCCGGCGGCGTCGCCGCGCAGCCCGCCGCCGCGCAGTGATCGGGGACGTCTCCGCCGCGGCCTGACCCGCCGCGCGCTCCGGGGCGGTTTCCGCCGTCGCACCCCATTCGAACCGGGGGCGTCGAACGGGCTCCGCGTGCCGTGGCATGCCTCCCGTGGCATACTGTCGGGCTCGGGGGTGACCGGTCGACGCGCGGCCGGGACCCCGTCACCCGATACCTGGAGGCGAACGGTGCGCACCGCACGTGGCTGGACGGTTCGATGGATCCTCGCGGCACTGGCCGTCGCATGCGGGACGGGCGCTGGCCTTCCCGCCGCCGAGCCCGATGCCGGCTTCACGCCGATCTTCGACGGCAAGTCGCTCGAGGGCTGGGAGGGGAAAGACTTCTGGACGGTCAAGGACGGCGCGATCGTCGGCACGACGACGGCCGAGAAGCCCACCAACGGCAACACCTTCCTCGTCTGGCGGCAGGGCACGCTCGACGACTTCGAGCTCAAGCTCCGCTACAAGATCGAGGGGGGCAACAGCGGGATCCAGTACCGCAGCCACGACCATGGCGACTTCGTCGTCGGCGGCTACCAGGCCGACATCGACTCCGGGCCGACCTACTCCGGGATCAACTACGAGGAGCGCGGCCGCGGCATCCTCGCCGAGCGTGGCCAGCGCGTGACGATTCACGCCGACGGCACGAAGAAGGTCGAGGAGATCGGCAACAAGGAGGAGCTCCAGAAGTCGATCAAGCCGGGCGACTGGAACGACTACCACCTCGTCGCCAAGGGGACGAAGCTCTCCCATTTCATCAACGGGAAGCTGATGTCGGAGACGATCGACGAACAGGAGGGAAAGCGGGCCCAGAAGGGGATCCTCGCCCTCCAGCTCCACGCCGGCCCGCCGATGGTGGTCCGCTTCAAGGAGGTCCACCTCAAGCGGACGAAGCTCGCCGACGGCCGCAAGAAGCTCGTCCTCGTCGCCGGCCGCGCGAGCCACGGCCCGGGTGAGCACGAGTTCCGCGCCGGCGTCAAGCTGCTGGAGAAGTGCCTCGACGCCTCCGGCGAGAACGTGGTGACCGCCGCCTACTTCGAGGGCTGGCCGACCGATCCCACCGCCTTCGACAACGCCGACGGCATCTTCTTCTTCGCCGACGGCGGCGGCGGCCACCCCGTCCTCCAGAGCAACCGGCTGGCGATGGTCGACGCGCTGGCCAAGCGCGGCGTCGGCATCGCCTGCCTCCATTACGCCGTCGAGGTGCCGAAGGAGAAGGGGGGCCCCGAGTTCCTCCAGTGGATGGGGGGCTACTTCGAGCCCCACTGGTCGGTGAACCCGCACTGGCGGCTCGCCAAGACCGAGCTCGCCGGCGATCACCCGATCACGCGCGGCGTGAAGCCGTTCGAGACGCAGGACGAGTGGTACTACCACATGCGGTTCAAGGAGCCGCAGTCGAAGGTCGTCTCGATCCTCTCGGCCGTCCCGCCGGACGACACGCGCGAGCGTCCCGACGGTCCCCACAGCAACAATCCGACCGTCCGGGCCGGCAAGGGCAACCGCGAGGTTCTCGCCTGGGCCTACGAACGGCCGGAGGGGGGCCGCGGCTTCGGCTGCACCGGCGCCCACTTCCACCGCAACTGGGAGAACGACGACTTCCGCCGGCTGATGCTCAACGCCCTGGTGTGGACCACGGGCCTCGACGTCCCCGCCGACGGCGTGAAGAGCGGCGTCACCCCCGACGACCTGGCGGCCAATCTCGATCCCAAGGGAAAGTGACCGCGCACGCCCGAACGCACCGCGGGGCGGGCGCGTCGGCGCCCGCCCCGCTTCTTTGACCACCGCCCCTGCCCTGCCCCATGCCATCCCCACAGGAAGTCCTCCCATGCCGAAGCTCTCGGTCGAAGGTGTCGGAACGTTCGAAGTGCCCGCCGGCAAGCGGCTGGTGAACGCCCTGGTCGACGAGTGCGGCGTCGACCAACTCCACGCCTGCGGCGGCGTGGGCCGCTGCACCACCTGCCGGGTGGCGTTCGTGTCGGGCGAGCCCGAGGGGATGACGAAGGCGGAGCGGGACGTGCTGGCCGCCAAGGGGATCACGACGCCGGGTCTGCGTCTCTCCTGCCAGATCGCCTGCAACCACGACATGACGATCGAGGCCACGAGCCGTCTGGCCGGTTCCGGCCGCGTCGACTCCGGACGACGTCCCGCCGACGCGATCGAACCGCAACCGGTGGAGTGGGTGGAGCGCGGCTGACGCCGCCTCACCTCGCCCCGAAGAGCTTCATCACGATCCCCGCCACGTCGCGGGCGTGGCGCGGCTCGGAGCCGAGGACGTCGGGGCGCGAGCAGACGAGCACCGTCTCGTGCGGATCGTCGGCGTCGATCGCGCCGTGGGAGCCCTTCACGAGGGTCGTGTCGAGCGGGATGCCGAACGGCATCCCCGGCGGCGGGGGCGCCGTGCGGTCGACGAACAGCTCGAGCGGGTCGTAGCCGGGCTTCCGGTGGATGTCGATGGTGCGGGCGAACGTCGGCGCCTTCGCGTCGTCGCTCCACCACGGATAGGCCTGCCAGGAGTCGGCCGTGCTCTCGATGACGACGTCGCCGCAGCGGCTGCCGAGCGAAGGCACCGGGGTGTCGGAGAGCCCCGCGCCCTGCAGCGCCGTGCCCGAGTAGACCTGCTTCACCCCGCGCCGCTTGTCGAAGAGCGCGTGGATCTGCGCCACGAGCTCGTCGCGCTTCTCGCGCGAAAGGCCGAGCTTCAGGTAGACGTGGCTCACCTGATGGTCGGCCAGCGCCCAGGCGCGGCTGGCCTCGAAGTCGATGAGCTCCCCTTCCGGCGCCTTCCGCACCACGAGCAACCCCGCTTCGCGGAGCGCCCTGTTGGGGTGGATCGCGAAGAAGACCGGCCGGATGCGGTACTCGCCGGCGACCATCACGGTGAGGTTCTCCACGCCGGTCATCCCGCCGTACGCCTCGACGAGACGACCGATCTCGGCGTCCAGTTCGCCGCACGCGGCATGAGCCTCGGGGCTGTCGGGCCCGGTCCGCTGCGCCGCGTAGTCGAGGTGGGGGAGGTAGACGACGGCCAGGTGGGGCGGGGCCCCGGCGGCCGCCTCGAGGAAGCTCGACACGATCCATCTGGTCGAATCGATCCCGGCCAGCGGCCCCCAGAACTTGTGCAGCGGGAAATCGCCGAGCTTCTCCCTCAAGGTGCCGTAGAGCGGCTCGGGAGCCGTGTGGCACCACATCGTCTCGCTGCCGTCGGGATTGTGCTTGGGCGCAGGGAGGCAGACGAGGTCGGCCGTGGCGTGCTTCGACTGGAGGAGGAACCAGGCCGCCGTGCGCAGCTCCGGCCGCCTCGCCTTGAGGCGATCCCAGAGGCGCTGCTCGCGGTGGCAGGCGTCGGGGCTGATCCACATCTCGAGGTGGTGCGAGGCGCGGTCGTAGAGGCCGTTGGCGAGGATGCCGTGCTTCTTCGGCGTCGCCCCGGTGGTGAGCGTCGCCTGCACCGGGCAGGTGAGCGCGGGGAAGGAGGGCTCGAGGGGCACCTTCCCGCCGAGCGCCGCCAGGGCCGCGAGGTTCGGCATCCGGGCGAGGTCCTCGTCGCGCAGGCCGGGTACCGAGAGGAGGAGGACGTGCGGGGTGGTCACGGGGGTGATCCTTTCAGGCTCCGGTGCGGAGCGCGGCGAGGTGTCGGGCGAGGAACGTGGCCGATTCGCGGGCGGTGTCGAGCCAGCGGTGCGACTGGCGGGGCAGCTCGACGTGGAGCCCGCCACGGTATCCGGCGGCGGCGAGCGTCGCCAGGAGCGGGGCGAAGTCCACGTCGCCCGAGCCGAGCGGCAGATGGTCGTGACGGCCGCGGCGCATGTCGTCGACGTGGACGTTGACGATCCTGGCGGCATGCGGCGCGAGCCGCGCGGCCGGCGGCCACTCCCCCATGCACTCGAGATGCCCGAGGTCGACCGTGAGCCCGAGGCCCACCGGGTGGCCGAGGCGTCCGAAGAGCCGGTCCGCCGCCGCGACGGTGTCGATCACCATCCCCGGCTCGGGCTCGAAGCCGATCGTCACGCCGAGCCGCGTCGCCCTTTCGACGACCGGGGCGAGCGCTGCGGCGAGCCGCTCCCGGATCGTCTCCCCGTCGGCCGCGTCGCGTGCCGCCCCCGACCAGAGCGAACAGCATCCGGCACCGAGGACCGCGGCGAGGTCGCAGGCACGTTCGAGGAAGCGGACGCGGCGCCGGCGTGCCCCGGGGTCGGCGGTGACGAGGGTCGGCTCGTGCTTCAGGCGCCGGTCGAGCAGGTGGCGGGCCCCGGTCTCGACGACGCAGGACATCGAATGCCGCGCGAGGAGGTGCCGCCAGGATTCCGCCTCGGCGACGACCTCCGCCGGCAGCCCGTCGGCGGCGAGCGCCTCGTCCGTCGCGATCGCGCCGAAGAGGCCGTGATCGGGCGTGAGCGCGAGCGAGCGGTAGCCGAGTTCGGCGAGCAGCGGCACGGCGTCGGCGGCGGGGAGATCGCCGATGGAGTTCGTGCTGAAGCCGGGGAGCATGGGGGTCAGGTGGGGGGGATCGAGCGGCGGAGGAGGAGGAACGGGGCCAACAGCGCGAGCACCACCACCGCCCAGGGCTCGCCGCAGGCGGCGAGCACGAGGATCGCGTCGAGCGTGATGAGCGACATGATGGAATTGCCGACGGCGGCCCGGACACGCTGCGGCGTCGGCTCGAAGACGCCGAGGAGGGCCCGCAGGAGCACCGACGCCGAGACGAGCGTCCACAGCCCCGCCCAGGCGGTGAGGCGATCGACGCCGACACCGGGCCGCGGCCCGTCGCCCCAGGGGATGCCTCCCGCGGCGCGTGCGGCGAGCACGGTGCCGAGGCCGGCGAGCGCCAACCCCGTCGCCATCAGCGTGACCCCGCGGGCGAGCATGACACGCCTGCTCGTGGCCGCCTCGTCGCGGGCGTAGATCGTGATCCCGGCCACGTAGGAGGCGATGCCGAGGGGAAGGAGCCAGTGGGCCTCGTGGATCGGCCCGCCGGCGGCCGTCATCCCCAGGAGCCAATTGAGCCCGCGGCAGGTGCCCATCACCGCCGGCCCGAGCGGGGTGCCCTTCGCGTGGCGGTCGTAGATCCAGACCGCCGCCGTGAGGAGCGCCCCCACGAGGGCCGTGGCCGGGGTGCCCCCGACGAACGCGGCCACGCAGGCACACGCTCCGCCGAGCGCCAAGAGCCCCTGCCCGACGAACGCCGCCGTCCTCACGTCGATCCGTCCCGAGGGGAGCGGACGTTCCGGGCGCTCCTCCCGGTCGAGGGCGACGTCGAAGACGTCGTTGAGCACCATGCCGGCGGCGTAGAAGGCCCATCCGGCACCGACCACCCAGGGGAGGCCGACCGGCAGCGCCACGGTCTTCAACCCGGAGACGACGAGATACCCGGCGAGGACGTCGGCCACCGCGGTGGCGTGGTTGGGGAGTCGGAGGAGGCGGGCCCAGTCGAGGACCGGGTGCGATCCGCCGGGAGCGCCGGTGGGTCTGGGCATCGGCTCACCCGATCGCGACGCCGGCCCGGGCGGCGCTCGCGAAGAGATGGTCGCGGGCCGCTTTGGCCGCCTCGTCCGGCTTGGCCCGGTAGGGGTAGAGCTCCACCGTGACCCAGATGTCGGGGGTGTGCGCGGCGATGGCACGGAAGACGCCGTCGAAGTCGATCGCCCCCTCCCCGGGCACGAGGTGGTGGTGGACGCGCGTCGCGGCGATGTCCTCGAAATGGTAGTGCCGCGTGTGGGCCTTCATCTTCGGCACCCACTCTGCCGGATCCTCCGAGACGCAGTAGGCGTGCCCGATGTCGAAGTTGAGCCCCAGGGCCGGATGCTTCACGCGCTCGGCGAACTCCAGATACTGCCCGAACTTCTCGATGAGCAGGCCCGGCTCCGGCTCGATGAGGAGCGTGACACCGACCTCGGCCGCCACGTCGAGGACCGGCATGATCTCGTCGTAGAAGATGTCGGTGGCCTCCTCGCGCGTCTGCCCGGGCTGGATCTCGCCCCCCGGCTCCGTGGAGATCGTCTTCGCGCCGAGCTCGGCGGCGAGGCGCAGGGCGCGCTTGGTGTGCTCGCGGCGGATGGCGCGGTAGTGGGGGTCGGGGTCGGTCCAGCCGGGGTGCCAGTAGGGCTGCCGCGGATCGGCGATGGCGTTCATCATGAACGCGTTGATGTTCGAGATCTCGATCCCGGCCTCGGCCAGGGCCCTGCGGATCGAGTCCTTCTGGACGCCGAGGAGCCCCGCCGGCCAGGCGTGGGGGACGTCGGCGAGCAGTTCGATGCCGCGGTAGCCGAAGCCGGCGATGCGGCGGATGGCCTGCTCCACGGGGACGTCGAGGTAGGCGTTGGAGGAGAAGGCGAGCGCGAGGGACATGATCGACTCCGGCGACGGGGGCGCACGCGAACGACACCGGGTCGGTCACCACCCCGAAACCGCCGATTGTAGTCGGCTCACGGCCAGAGAACGAGGTGCCGCTCCACCCATTCCGGCCGCAGCGGCAGGCGTTCCAGATCGGTGTAGACCATGGCCGCCGCGTTCACCTCGCCCTCCTCCATGGCACGCAGATGGCGTGCGACCACGGGCCGCCCCGCCACCCAGGGGAGGACGACGAGCCAGACCACGGCCAGCCCCGAGGCGACGAGGAGGAGCCGCAGGCCGCCGGACGACGGCGTCGATCGCACCGCACACGACCCCGGCGCCGCTCCGTCGCCGCTCATGGTTCCACCACCTTGCGGAAGAGCCACCCGAAGGTGAGGCTCGCCATCGCGAGCGACAGCGCGAGGTTGAGCGCCTGCCCTCCACAATAGAGCACCAGCGGCCGGCCACTGGCCAGATAGGGCGCGAGCTCGCGGAACACCGTCT
>CAZMOU010000004.1:47378-64802 GCA_964567835.1 uncultured Chitinophaga sp.
AAGCACCGACAGCAGGGCCACGCGCCGCTGCACCACGTGCGCAGCGGGGCGGCCGTTGGCGCCCGTGGCGCTGGGCTCGCTGCGTAGGCCGCGATGGAAGCGGGCCAGCAACGTGGACAGCCAGCCGCGCATCCGCGCGATGAAGCCGGCGATGGCGCCGTCGACCCACAGAGCCTGCTCGGGCGAGCGGGTGTACAGGAACGAGCAGACGATCGACGCGGCGAGGAAGCCGAGGATGAACTTCGGGAAGCGGGCCCAGGCCTCGGCGGCCAGCGACGTCCGCGGCCCCCCGGTGCCGCTCTCCACCCAGCCGGCCCAGTAGACGGCGACCGCGAAGGCGATGATCCCAATCATCGAGTTCTGGATCATCTTCACCGTGGCCGCCACCTCTGCGGGACGCTTGTCGTCGAGTTCCCTGCCGAGCATCTCGCCGGCGGCCACGACCGCGCCGGTGGCGTCGATCGTGCCGCCGAGCCAGGCCCCGCCGACGATCGGGTCGATCCCCGCCCGGCGGATGAAGGGGGGCATCGCCACCATCATCGCCACGGTGAAGGCCAGCGACAGCCCGATGGCGAGCGACAGTTCCTCCTTCTTCGCCTTGCAGGCCGCTCCGGTGGCGATCGCCGCGGAGACGCCGCACACCGACATGTCGGCGGAGATCACCATGCAGAGCGACTTCGACGGGATCTTCATCACGTGGACGCCGAACCAGTAGGTCGCGACGAGGACGATCGGCGTCACCACCCAGCTCGTCAGCAATCCCGGAAGCCCGAGTTCGAGGAGGCGGCTGAAGAGCACCTCGGCCCCGAAGACGACGAGTCCCGTCTTGATGAGGAACTCCCCCTGCAGCGCCGGCTCGAGCCACCTGGGCACCCCGACGGTGTTGCCGATGATCAGGCCCACGAGGAGGGCCCAGAGCGGGTATTCGAGGTTGTAGTCGTTGATCACCTTCTGCGCGGAGAGCAGGTAGGCGAGCCCGCCGAGGAGCGCGAGCAGCACCGCCCCGGGCAGCACCTCCGTCAGGCCGCGGCCGCGGAGAATCGTCCCCGCCGCCAGGACGCCGACCACCCACGCCATCCCGCAGAGGATCGGCACCGTCACCGGCCTGACCTTCGTCGGGTCCTTCTTGTCGACGACGACGAGTGCCCGGGCCGGGGCGTCGGTCCAGGTCTGAGGCTTGTCGATCGTGGCCGAGAGCGGATTGGGCCAGCCCTTGGGGAAGGCCTTGCGGTCGTCGGCGTTCTCCGCGGGGCGGGCGTTCCAGCCCGCCGCCAGCGCCAACGCCACGAGCAACCCGCCGACGACGATCGCCGCGGAGTCCTCGTGCCAACCGCGGCGGGGGCGGGGGGCCCCGGTGACGCCTGCTTCGGTGGCGCCCGTTTCGATTGCATGCATCGGCAGTGCTCCGCGACAGCGACCAGGGGGAGAGGGTACACCAGTGGACGGCCGTCGTGCGAGCGGGGCGGCCTCGATCGGCGACCGACGGGGAGACCGGGCATGACGACGACGCGGCGGACGGCGGCGGGGATGTGGACCGGGGAGGTCCCGCGTCTCGTGGTGGCGGCGGTCGTGGGCGTGCTCGCCGCGCGCTCCCTCCCGGCAGCCGGGACGATCCGCCTGCCGGTGACCCGCGACACGTGGATCTCCGCCTACCCCACCGAGGTCGAGGGCAACAACGGCGGCGCCGGTCGGATCAAGCTCAAGGGCGTCCAGGAGATGACGCTGCTCGACGTGGACGCCGCGCCGATCGCCGGGAAGCGCGTCGTCGCGGCATCGCTCCACCTCCACCTCGAGACGCCGACACCGCTGGGACGGGTGACGGTGTCGGCGCTGGCCGCGGACTGGGTCGAGGGGGACGGCACGGGGTACGCGCGCGTCGACGGGGCCGCGTCGTTCGTCTGGGCACGCACCGGCGCGGCGCGCTGGGGTGGCGACGGCCCCGACGTGACGAGCGTGGCGCTCGCCGCACGGGGGACCCCGTGGGGGTTCGGCGACGCCACCCCTCCCGACGCCGAAGGGTGGCAGGTGGTCCCGGTGGCGCCCGCGGTGATCGAGGCCCGGGCCGCCGGCCGCTCGGGCGGGTTTCTCGTCGTCGACGACGTGGGGAGCGAATACGAACGCGACGGCGAACGCTTCATCCCCCGCCCCTTCCCCAACCGCTTCTTCACGAGCCGCGAGGGTCGGCGCGAGCACCGCCCCTTCCTCACCGTGGTCGTCGACGACGCCCCGCCCTCCCCCGCGGCCGCCTTCGCCCCCCCGCCCGCGGCGGCGACGCCGGCACCGCTGCCGCCCGCCATGCCCCCGCCCGCCGGTCCCGCGCCGGCGCTCGGGATCTCCGACGAGTACGGCGTCCCCCTGCCGACGTTCGCCCTGGCGGCGGCCCGTGGCGAGACGATCGGCTTCATCGTGCCCGCCCCGCCGCGGTCGGTGACGGTCGACGCGGGGCCGGCACGGGTGACGCTCTTCGCGGCGGCCGAGGTCGCGGGGACGGTCGATCCGCTCGTGCCGGTCGGTCCGGAGGCGCCCGGGGACCTGGGGACGCTGCCGGAAGCGGCCGCGGCGACGCGGACCTTCGTCGAGCTCCACCTGCCACGCGACGCCCCGGCGGGCGACCATCCCGTCGTGGTGCGTGCCGGCGGGCAGGCTCTCGAGGGTCGCCTCACCGTGTGGCGGTTCACGCTGCCGGACCGACTCTCCTTCATCCCCCAGCTCAACGCCTACGGACTGCCGGCCGGCGGCGACCTGGCCTGGTACCGCCTCGGCCACGCCCACCGCTGCACGCTCGACGTCCTGCGCTACAACTGGCGCGGGCGGGTCGACGGCCCGCCGGCGATCGGCGCCGACGGACGCTGGGACTGGCGTGCCTGGGACGAGCGGTTCGGCACGCTGCTCGACGGGTCGGCCTTCGCCGGGTCGCCGAGAGGGCCCGTGCCGGTGGAGGTCTTCTACCTGCCGCTCAACGAGAACTGGCCGCTCGACCACGAGCGTCACTTCCGCGGCGGGTACTGGATCGAGTCGGCCTACGACGAGGCCTACTGGGAGGGGTTCCGCGCCGCGGCCGGGCACATCGCCGCGCACGTGGAGGAACGCGGCTGGCACGACACGCTGTTCGAGTTCTATCTGAACAACAAGGTGACGCACAAAGGCGACCGCTGGGACCGGTCGTCGGCCGCGTGGGTCTTCGACGAACCGTCGAACACGCAGGACTTCTGGGCGCTGCGCCGCTTCGGGCTCGAGTTCTGGCGGGGCGTGGCCGACCACCCGCGTGCCGCGCTCGCGTTCCGCGCCGACATCTCACGCCCGCAGTGGCAACGCGATCTTCTCGACGGCGTCACGACCGAGGAGGTGATCAGCGGCAGCCTGCGCGAACACGCCGCGGCGGTCGCCGCGCGCGTCCGGCGGCAGCCGGTGATGGTGAGCCTCTACGGCGAGGCCAACCGACCGGGCACGGACAACGCCGCCCTCGCCGCGTGGTGCGTGGAGGCCTGGACGCTCGGGGCCGACGGGGTCGTTCCCTGGAACTCGATCGGACGTCCCGAGAGCTGGACGGCACCCGATCCGCTCGCCCTCCTCTATCCGACCGCCGCCGGGCCGGTGCCGAGCCTGCGGCTCAAGTGCCTGCGGAGCGGCCAGCAGCTGGTGGAGTACCTGACGATCCTGGCGGCGCTCGGGGAGGGGGGAAGGCCGGCCCTGGCGGCGACACTCGCCGCCCGACCCGACTTCCATGCCCGCACCGAGAAGCGGGCCGAGGACGACGCGGGGGGCAGCGGGTACGGGGCCGGAGTCCATGCGGCGATCGCGGACCTGCGGCGACGCGTCGGCACGGCCCTCGATCGGGCGGCCCCCGCACCACGCGAGCGGTGGCACGACCCCCGCCCGCCCCGTCCGCGGGCCGCGCAGGCACCGACGATCGAGCCGCTGCCTCACCCCGTGGGCCGGTGAGTCAGCTCGAGGCGCTGCGGTACCTCGCCAGCGCCGCCTGGAAGACCCCCCGCGAGACGACGAGCATGGCGACGGCCGCCACGACCGCCGCCGCGACGAGCCACCAGGAATCCGCCGTGAACGGCTGGGCGATGACGCGCGCCGGGACGTTGACGACGAGCAGGATCGGGATCACGAACGTGCACAACGCCCTGATGGGCCCGCCCCAGGGCCCGGCGTAGATCTCCGCCGGATAGCGGGAGAAGTTCGTGAGATAGAACCAGAAATCGTAGAGGCTCTGGTTGCGGCCGAGGAGGATGGTGGCGGCCGCGAGCATGATGATCAACGCGTAGAGGATGGCGACGCCGCAGGCCACGAGCAGGGGATAGAGCACCCACGCGGTGGCACCCGGGGGTTCCGCGAACCGCGACACCGCCCACCCGAGCAGGACCACGCCCACCAGCCCGTTGGCGAAGCTCGAGAAGTCGATGCGTTGCATGGAGAGGAGGAACTGCGCGTCGAGCGGCCTCACCAGGACGGCATCGAGCCCGCCGGTGCGCACCATCTCCGTGAGCTCCTCGGCGCTCGGCATGAAGAGCGCCTGGACGATCGAATTGACGATCAGCCCGGTGGCCACGAACGCGAAGAACGGCTCGCGCGTCCAGCCGGTGCCGCGGCCGATCTCCGGCGTGAAGGTGAAGACGAGGAGGTAGAAGGCGAGGTTCATCGCCATCCATCCCAGGCTCGTGACGCACTCCAGGACGAAGTTCGCCCGGAACGTCATGTCACGCACGAGACACGCGCGGGCGAACGTGGCGAGAATCCTCAGGGAACGGACCATGGCTAGCCCCCGAAGGCACTGTAACGCCGGGTGCCGCGTCGCCAGGCGGCCCGGCAGGCGAAGGCCATGACGACGACCCACACCGCCTCGATCACGAGCGCGCGGGCCAGTTCCGCCCCCCGCACCTTCCCCAGCCACACCGCCGCCGGGAAGTAGGCGGTGAACTCGAAGGGGAGGAAACGCACCACGCCGGCCACGCTCACCCCCGGGATCCCGGTGGGGATGCCGGCGAGCATGTCGAGCGGGAACATGTGCCCCGAGAGGAGGTACTGCACGAGCATGTAGGCGAAGACGATGCTCGACACCTCGAGGAACCAGAAGCCGAGCATGCCGAGCGTGGCCTCCATGAAGAAGCCGAGGAGGAAGGAGAGGAGGAGCGAGACGACGAAGGCCAGGACCGTGACCGCGTCCGGGAGCGGCGGGAAGAAGCCGCGGCAGACGAGGAACACCGCCGCGAAGGGGATCACGGCGACGGCGTAGTAGACGAGCTTGTGGGCGACGCGCGTGGCGAGGAGGAAGCCGACGTAGTCGACCGGCTGGACGAGGTATTTCTTCACCGAACCGTCGCGGATGCCGCGGGCGATGCCGCTGGCGAGCCCGGGCATGCTGGAGAAGGCCCGCGACACCATCGTCAGCAGGTAGTAGGCGACGATGTCGTTGCGCGAGTAGCCGGCGATGTCGCCGGAGCGGGTGGCGCCGAAGACGGCCGTCCACAGGAAGACCTGCGTCACGATCGGCAGGAAGCGCATCGCCGTGCCGAGGATGAAATCGCCCCGGTAGGCCAGGCGCTCCTCGAGGGAGATCGCGAGCATCGTCCACCAGACGCGCATCCCCTGCCGGCGCCGCGCGAGCCATCCCTCCGCCGCGGATCCGGTCATGGCGCCGCCCCCACGGCCGAGCCGCCGCGGAACAGCTCGGCGACGATCTCCTCGAGCGGCACGTCCTCCACGGAGACGTCGCGCACGCCGGCACCGGCGAGGATCCGCGGGAGCGCCTCGGAGATCCGCGCCCGGTCGATGCGGAGGATCACCTGGGGCCCGCGGACCTCGCAGGGGAAACCGAAACGCTCCACGGTGGCCCGGTCCGGGGCCGCGTCGAGGTCGAGGGTCACGATCTTGTGGGAGGTGAAGCGGTCGACGATCTGGTCGAGCGAGCCGTCGTAGAGGATGCTCCCCTGCGTCACGACGACCAACCGCTTGCACAGCGCCGCCACGTCCTTCATGTAGTGCGTGGTGAGGATCACCGTCATCTGCCGGCTCGCCTGGACCTCGGCGAGGAAGCGGTGGAGGGCGTGCTGGGCGACGCCGTCGAGGCCGATCGTCGGCTCGTCGAGGAACAGCACCTCCGGCTCGTGGAGCAGCGCCGCCACCAATTCGAGCTTCATCCGCTCCCCGAGCGAAAGGTCGCGCACCGGCCGCAGGAGCAGCTTGCCGACGCCGAGCAGCTCCACCAGCTCGTCGCGCGTGCGCTCGAAGCGCGGCGTGTCGATGCGGTAGATCTCCTTGTGGAGGCGGAAACTCTCGGCGGCGGGGAGATCCCACCACAGCTGGTTCCGCTGCCCCATGACCAGCGCGAAGCGGCGGCGGAAGTCGTCGCTCCGCTCCCAGGGGACGTGGCCGAGGACGGTGGCCGATCCGCGCGTGGGGGTGATGATTCCCGAGAGGAGCTTGAGGAAGGTCGTCTTGCCGGCGCCGTTCGGGCCGAGCATGGCGACGAACTCGCCACGTCCGACGCGCAGGTCGACCCCCCGCAGGGCCTCCACGGTGCGGCTCGTGCGGCGGAACAGCCCGCGGATGCTCGCGGCGAGCCCCTCGGGCTTGTCGTGGACCAGATACTCCTTCGCCAGGCCCTCGACCCGGATCACGGGGTCGTCCCGATCCGGCTCCGGGGGCGTGGCCGGCGTCTGGCTGGAGTTGTGCATGGCGGGAGTATAGGGGAAAACGGTCGCCACCCCGGAGCACCACCCGCATGATCCGCGTCGGACTCGGCCACGACACCCACCGCCTCGGCCCCGGCACGGGGCTCGTCCTCGGCGGCGTGACGATCCCCCACGACCGGATGGCCATCGGTCACAGCGACGCCGACGTCCTCCTCCACGCCGTCACCGACGCCCTGCTCGGCGCGGCCGGCCTGGGCGACATCGGCGAGCTGTTTCCCGACACCGATCCGGCCAACCGCGGCCTCGATTCGGCGCTCATGCTCGGGGCCGCCCGCGATCGCGTGACGGCGGCGGGATGGCGGATCGTGAACCTGGATTGCGTGATCTTCGCCCAGCGGCCCAAAATCCTCCCGCATCGGCCGGAGATCCTCCGCCGCATCGCCGGGGTGCTCGGGATCCCCGAGGACCGGGTGTGGCTCAAGGCGAAGACGGGCGAGCGTGTCGGCCCGATCGGCGAGGAACTGGCGATCGGCGCCGAGTGCGTGGTGCTGATCGAGAGGGATTGAATCGGGCCGGGAGGAATCATGGGAGGAGGGAGCATGGCGACGGACGCAACCGGCCGGCCGGAGATCGAGGTCTACAGCACGCTCACGCGCCGCAAGCAGCCGCTCCGTACGGTGCGACCCGGCGAGGTGGGGATGTACCTCTGCGGCCCGACGGTCTACAAGCCGAGCCACATCGGCCACATGGTCGGCCCGGTGATCTTCGACACCGTCAAGCGCCATCTCGTCTACTCCGGCTGGAGGGTGACCTGGGTGGTGAACGTCACCGACGTCGACGACAAGATCATCGCCGAGAGCGCCGCCCGCGGCACGACGATGGAAAAGCTCGCCGCGGAGATGACGCGCGACTACCTCGACAATCTCGCCTCCCTCGGCGTGACGCAGATCGACCACATGCCGAAGGCCACCGAGCACATCGGCACGATCATCGCCTTCATCGAGGGTTTGATCGCCAAGGGGCACGCCTACGCCTCCGACGGCGACGTCTACTTCGACGTCACCAAGGACCCCGACTACGGCAAGCTCACCAATCGCACCGTCGAGTCGATGCAGGGAGAGGGGGGCTCGACCGCCGAACGGAAACGTTCCGCAGCCGACTTCGCGCTCTGGAAGAAGGCCAAGGCGGGCGAGCCGGCTTGGGAGAGCCCCTGGGGGCCGGGCCGGCCCGGCTGGCACATCGAGTGCTCGGCGATGTCGCGGGCGATCCTCGGCGAGCATTTCGACATCCACGGCGGCGGGCTCGATCTCGTCTTCCCGCACCACGAGAACGAGATCGCCCAGAGCGAGTCGCTCCACGACAAGCCGATGGCCACCTACTGGATGCACAACGGTCTCATGCAGGCGGCCGGTGCCGCCGGAAAGGTCGGCGGCCGGCCCCGTGGCACGGAGGGGGACGACGACGTCGCGAGCCAGACGGCCACGAAGATCAGCAAGTCGACCGGCGCCGAGCCGTTCAAGAACCTGCTCTCCCGCCATCGCCCCGAGGCGATCCGCTTCCTCCTCCTCTCCACGCATTACCGCAGCCCGATCGCCTTCGGCGAGGAACCGCTCGGCGACAGCGCCCGCGCGATGGAGGCCTTCGAGCGCCTCTTCCAGCGCTACGAGCGTCTCACGGAGAGGAAGTTCTGGTCGCTCGCCCCGCGCGACCGCCGCGCGGGCGACGCGGCCGTGGCGGCGGCCGGCGAGGACGTCGCGGCCCTGCGGCAGAAGTTCCTCGGGTGCATGGACGACGACTTCAACACCGCCGGCGCCATGGCCACGCTCTTCGACTTCGTCCGCGTCGTCAACAAGTTCGTCGACCAGCAGGGAATGGAGAGGCAGGCCGCGCCGGCCGACGTCGCGAAACTCGTGGCGATGATGGAGGTCCTCCGCGAACTCTCCGCCGTGCTGGGCCTGTTCCTCACCGAGCCCGCGGCGAAGGGCTCCGGCGGCGACGACGATCTCGTGGCCACGCTCATGGACCTGGTCATCGAGATCCGTAATAGCGCCCGCAAGGCGAAGGATTTCGCCACGGCGGATCTGGTCCGCAACAAGCTCACCGCGGCGGGGATCGTCCTCGAGGACCGCGCCGACGGCACCGGCTGGTCGAGGAAATCGTGAGCCTGCCTTCGACGCCGGCGAAGCCGGTGATCGTCGGCCTGGGGGAGATCCTCTGGGACGTCTTCCCCGACCGGGCCACCTTCGGCGGGGCCCCGGCGAACTTCGCCTGCTCCGCCGCCGGCCTCGCCGGCGACTCGGCTTTGGTTGGCATGGCCGGCGCCGTGGGCGACGACGAGCTCGGCCGCCGGGCCCTCGGCGAGTTCACCGCGCGCGGCGTCGACGTGTCGGCGGTGGCGGTGCTCCCCCTTCCCACCGGCCGGGTCGACGTCTCGCTCGACGCGGCGGGGCACGCCTCCTACCGCTTCGCCCCCGACTGCGCCTGGGACGCCGTGCCCTGGAGCGGGCCGCTCGAGAATGTCGCCCGCGAAACCTCGGCCGTCTGCTTCGGCACGCTCGGCCAGCGTGGGAAAGAGTCGCTGGCCACGATCCGCCGCTTCGTCGCCGCCGTCCCCTCCCCCGCCCTGCGGATCCTCGACATCAACCTCCGGTCCCCCTTCTGGACCCCCGAGATCGTCCGCGACTCGATCCCACTGGCGAACGTCGTGAAGTGCAACGACGACGAACTGCCGGTGGTGGCGGAGATCCTCGGCCTCTCGGGCTCTCCCGAGAGCCTCCTTTCGGATCTGGTCGCACGTTATTCGCTGCGCCTCGCCGCCCTCACCCGCGGCGCGAGGGGGTCGCTCCTGGTCACGGCCGACGGTCGCGTGAGCGATCTTCCCGGCACCCCGGTCGACGTCGTCGACACCGTCGGCGCCGGCGACGCCTTCACCGCCGCCGTGACCCTCGGCCTCCTCGCCGGCTGGCCCCTCGAAGCGATCCACGCCCACGCCGAGCGAGTCTCGGCCTTCGTCTGCACCCAGGCCGGCGGCACCCCGCCGATCCCCGCGGAATTGCGGATCGGGTAAAATACCGATCGAGTGATTCGTGAAGGCATGACCATGTCGAAAGCCACTCGATACGCCATCTGCATCGGCAACGCCGGATTCGCCGCATCGCTCGAACTGCGGAAGGTGGATCGCGTCGTCGCGGATGCAGAGGCGGCGGCGATGGGACTGATCCGCGTCATCGACGAATCGGGCGAGGATTATCTCTTTCCGGAGAAGTTCTTCGTGCCGATCGAGATTCCCAAGGCGGCTGTCCGTGCCTTCGCCAAACGATCTGCGTGACCGGGACGGCACACCGTCGCCGTCGAGAGTGAAGCTCATCCACCCAGGTCGGCATCCAGGCGGCGGGTATTCCCACGAGGCAGCCCCATGGAACGCTTCCAGCACGCCCTCCGGGTGATCGCGGTCGTGACCGCCACCGCGCTCTTCGGGATGATCCTCGGCGGCACCTTCGGCTACGTCGCCGCCCTGATCACCCCGACGTTCTTCGCGGCCGTGCTTCCCTGGAAACAGATCGAGCCGGTGGGATTCGCCACCGTCCTGGGCGCATTCGGCGGCACGTTCTGTGGTGGATTCCTCGGGGCCTTCGCGGTGATGCTGCAATCCGTCTTCGAGTGGCGCCGCCGGATGACGGAGGATTGAGATCGGCCGGCACGAATCCCCGCGGCGCGATCGATGAAGGCCGATTCCATGCGTGAGCCCCTCCTCACCGAACGCCTTCTCCTCCGCGATTGCACCGAGGACGACGCCGCCACGCTCCTCGCGCTCGACCACGATCCCGAGGTGATGCGGGCCGTCGGATCGCCTCCCGCCGACGACGTGGGGTGGTACGTGGAGCGCATCCGGACGGTGTACGTCCCCCATCGACGGCATCCGTGGCACGGCATCCGGCTCGTCGTTGACCGGGCGACGGGCCGGTTCCTCGGCTGGGTGTTCGTGCGGCCGGCCCCGGCCTCGCGCGACGCGGAGGCGTTCCGCTGGCACGACCCGCGGGAGGAGGAGATCGGCTACCGGTATCTGCCTGACGTCTGGGGGCGGGGAATCGCCACGGAAGCCGCCCGTGCCCTGCTGCGACTGGCCCTCGCCGATCCGGCCACGAGCGCGGTCGTCGCCGCGGCTCGGAGCGACAACGTCCGCTCACGACGCGTGCTCGCGAAGCTCGGGCTCGTCACCACCGGCTCGGTCACGCTGCCGGGCGTCGACGGCCCGATCGTGACGTTCACGCTCGATCGCCAGGATGACGGCACCTGGCCGGGCGGTGTCTGAGCCGGACGACACCGCTCACCAGCCGTCGGACGGCAGTTCGCCGCCGGCACGGCTGCCGAGGCCGTGGAGGATCCCCTTGTCGATCTGATAGGAGATCGCCCGCGTGGCCCCGTCGGCCATCCCGATCACCGCCACGCCCGGATGGTAGGCGCCGAAGCCCCCCACGAAGAGCGGCCCCCCCTGCTCGGCCGGTTCGTCGTCAGCCACCCCCGTGATGCGCCGCATCGAGATCTGCTCCATGCGGCTGGTGTTGCGGAGCGTGCCGCGGGTGCCGGAGGGCCAGCCGAGTTCCGCGGCGGGGTCCTCCCCCGGCCTCGGCTCGTCGAAGATCCGCTCGCCGACGAGGATCGTGTTCGAACTGCCGTCGAGGATGTCGTCGAAGCGGATGGCGCTGTTCAGGAACAGGAGCCCGTCGTTGGTCGCGTCGATCGGGGCCTCGACCGAGTGGTGGCAGCCAACGTAGCTCGACGGCTCGATCGACCCGCCCTCGGCGTTGACGTTCCGCCCGACCGGATCGGGGGAGGAGGGACAGCGGAGCGTGGCGATCCGCACGCGGCGGAGCTTGTCGTTCTTCTCCGCGTAGGCACCCGCGGCCTGATCGAACTGCCGGAAGACGGCGTTCTGTTCCATGTACGGGAGGATCTGCACCGTCCAGGAGACGTGCTGCCCCTCGGGGAGATTCCGGATCGGGCCGTCGGGGTTCGTCACGCCGGCGGGGAAGCGGCCGACGTGGAACTCGTGGTTGTGGAGCGCCAGGCCGAGCTGCGTCGTGTTGTTCAGGCACGCGCAGCGCCTGGCCGCCTCGCGCGCCGCCTGCACGGCCGGGAGGAGCAGGCCGACGAGCGTGCCGATGATGGCGATGACGACGAGGAGTTCGACGAGCGTGAACGCCCGCCGAAGGGGGAGCGATTGGCACTTCATGGGAGAGCCTCCGGGGAAGCGGTGGATGGATCGGGATCGGGGGATACGGGGGGCGCCTGCGGCAGGGGGACGGCGAACAGGTGCTCGCGGCGGATGGAGTCGGGTCGGCCGGCGGGGTAGTCGACGACGATGCGGAGCGTGCGGGTATCCGGGGAGGCGATCACCTCCGTGACCACCTCGGCGTCGCCGGCACCGACGATCGCCTCCGACGCGACGCGCTCCGTGCCGCCGGACCAGGCGGGATCCGTTCGGAGCTTCGCCACCGCCCGATCGGCGGCGGCGTCGAGAAGGCTCTCGGCCTGACGGACGTCGAGTTCCCTGACCAATTGCCGCCGGCCGGCCACGGCGAGCTTGAGCAAGCCGGCAAGCAGGAGGAGGACGACGGCCATCGCCGCGAGAACGGCGACGAGGGCGACGCCACGACGGGGATCGGGGGTGGGAGCGAAGCCGGCCGAGCGTGTCATCGTGCCCCCTCCCCCCCCTCTGGCGCCGCGAAGCGGTGGTCGTGGCCGAGCCGGCTCTCAATGGCGATGGCCGGCGGTTTTCCCCTCGCGTCGGCCGACGAGGCCGGCGGCGGCACGGCCCCCGGTGACGCGGGGCGACCAGTGCCGTCGTCGGCGCCGATCGCCAGCCGGACGACGTCCCCGCCGACGGTCACCGCGACGCCGAAGCCGGCTCCGAACGAAAAATCCTCGCGCGGGCCGGTGATGGTGCCGTCGGCGGCGTGCTCGCGACGCTCGATGCGATTCGAGCCCTCGGGCCGGCGGTATTCCACCGAGCGGCCGCCGGGGAGACGGAACGACACGATGCTCTCCCGAGCCTGAGCCAGGGCGTCGGTCGCGGCATGGGCGTCGGCCCGGAAGTGCCGGGCGAGGCGGACGCTCGTCCGCTCGTCGTCGAAGAATCGCCGGCTCGAGGAGTGGGCCCGCATCGCCCCATGGACGAGCAGCGCCGTGGAGGTGATCACGGTGCTCACCCCCGCCATGGCGACCGTCAATTCGACGAGCGACACGCCGCGGCGACGGCGCCCTGGAAGCACGTGCGTCATGGCGTCGCCTCCCCCGTGGCAGCGGGAATCCAGCCGGCCAGGCGGAGCGGATGGCCACGCCGGCCCGGCTCGTCCCACTCGAGCGCCAGCACGACACGCCGCGCCGCGCCGGCGGCGGATACGTCGACCGCGGCGGTGAGCGTGGCCCCGGGCAGGTGGGCGGCGGCGAAGTCCGACGGCACGGGCGCCGCCAAGAGGGCGTCGCGCTGGTCGCCAGGCAGCGACGACAGCCGCTCCATCGCATTGGCGAGTTCGTCGATGGCGATCCGCTGGTTGCGGGCCGAGACGAGGAGCCGGCCGCTTCGCACGAGGAGCCCCGACGACACCGACACGACCACGGCGAGGATCGAGAAGGCGACGAGGAGCTCGAAGAGCGTGATGCCACGACGGCTCGCGGAGGGGCGGATCGTGTTCATGTGAGCCCCCCGATGAGCTCGACGAGGGGCTCCATGATCCCCACGGCCTGGATGAAGACGAACGCCCCGAGGAGCATCACGAACGACGGCAGGATCAACTCCGCCAGAAGCCACTTCCGGTCGAGAACCCGCTCCCGGTGGCGCCGGGCCAGCGCCCGCGCCACCCAGGGGATCCCTGCGGCGGGACGCGCCTCGAGTGCCGCGACCTCCGCCGGCGTGAGGATCGCCGCCGCACCGCCCCCCGCCCCCCCCAGCCGGGCTCGCAGGCCGCGATCGAGCGTGCCGGCGGCGATCGCGGCGACGGCGCCGTCCCGCCCCTTGCCGGCGCGGGTCGCGACGTCGAGACCGGCGAGCCAGTCGGCGGCCCGCGCCTCGTCGAGGACACCCAGTCCCCCCAGACCGACGGTGCGGCGCAGGCCCTGCCACGCCCCGGGCGCCAGCCACGAGGCGAGTGCCGCCACGGCGTAGACCAGGACCGGCACGAACCAGAAGCGCGCGAGGAAGTCGAGAACGCCCCGCCACATCGACAAACCGGCCGTCGGCGCCATGCCGAAATCGTCGAAGATCTTCTGGTACATCGGGGTGATCTTCACCGCCAGGAACAGCGTGAGCGGCAGTGACACGAGGAACAGCGTGAAGGCGTAGCCGAGCACCCAGCGGGTGTCGCGCTCCACCGGGTCGCTCGACGCGGCCGGGCTGTCGAACACGGCAAGCGCCCCGGCGGCGTCGCCGCGGAGCCTGTCGGCCACGACCAGCGCCGTCGCGTCCTGCGGCCGCAGTGCCCCCGGCACGCGGGCGATCGCCTGCTCGAGCGTCATCCCCGCCCCGAGGAGGCGGGAGAGTTTCGCGACGGAGTCACGCTGTCGGCCGCGTTCGTCGCGCGCCCAGGCGTCGAGCAGCGGCACCGGATCGAGCCCCTCGTCGATGGCCGACGCGAGCAACCCCGCAAGCGCCCTCCGCTGGCCCGAGGACGTCGGCAGGAAGTATCCCAGGATCCTCGCGAACGTGGGGAAACACCCCGGCTTCGGCCCGGAGGACCGCCCCACGAACCGTTCGAACCAGCGTCGGAAGGTGGGAAAGTTCGTCATGGGGGAGGCACGCGTCGAGGGCGGATCAACTGAGGTCGGTGAGGAGCTTGATGAGCGGCATGAACAGGGCGAGGACGAGCAGGAACACGAGCAGTCCCGTGAAGAACACCGCCACGGGCCCGAGGCACCACGACACCCAGGCACGCCGGGCGGCGAGGCGTTGGTCGTGGCAGGCGGCGATCCGTTCGAGGAGCCGGACGCGGCTCGCCGGCGCGCAGTCGATCCGGAGTGCTTCGCGCACGGTCCGGGAGAGCCAGGGGGGAAGCCCCTGCCGATCGACGCTCGCACCGGGATCGACCACCCCCGAGGCCACGGTGGCCGCCGTGTCGAGCGGCACCCCGGCCGTGAGGAGATCCGCCATGCGTTCGGCGAAGCGTCCCGATCGCACGAACCAGCCGCCCGGGGGCTGGAACCATGCAGGCCACCATCGCCCCGTCTTCAGACGCAGCCCGACCGCCGCCATGACTCCGAGAACGATCACCCACCACCCGGCCCGGACGGCGGCCGAGAGGGCGACCACGGCCTTGGTCATCGCCGGAAGCTGCGACCCGAAATCGTCGAATATCTTCTGGAACTCCGGCACGACGACGGCGGAAAGAAAGCACACGATCCCGACCGAGAGCGACAGGACCACGAGCGGATACATCGCCGGAAACCACCACCGGGCGTCGTCCTCGTCGCGCACCACCACGTCGACGGCCCGACGGAGGAAGGCCCCTTCGGCGATGCCGTCGCCGGTGGTCGTCCCGGGAGCGGCCGCGGCGACGAGCGGGATCCAGGTGTCGGGATCGCGCTCGAGGGCCCGCGCCGCCCGGGCCGCGTCGCCTGCGGCGAGCGTCTCGCACAGCTCTCCCCACGCGGCCCGTCGCCGCTCGGGCAGCTCGCGGCCCAGGGCACGCAGCGCCGGCACCACGCCCCCGCCCACTTCGAGGACGCGGTCGATCCAGGGCCCGAGGGGCCCGGATGCGGCGGTGGTGGTGGTGGAGGAAGCGGGCATGATCAGCGGCTCGCGGACGCGTCGGCGACGGCGAAGAGGAAGTCGAGGGCGGGAAGGAAGAGGACGAGGGCGTAGCCGAGGACCGCCAGGCCCGCCACCACGAGCGACGCCACGATCCGGGCGAGCAAGCGTCCCTCCCCCTCGCGCCGCGTCGCGGTCGCACGGGCGACCCGCGCCGCCAGCCGCAAGGCCTCGCCGCGCGGCACGCCGCCGAGATCGTCGCCGCGGGCCCAGGCGGCGAACGGTGCCGCGACCGAGTCGCCGCCGAACCCGCGAGCCACGCCATCGGCCCGATCGGGCGGGGCACCGGCGTCATCGAGCGCCGCGAGCGTCTCGCAGGCGAGCGCCGTGCGGAGCGGGTCGTGGTCGGCGGCGCGGCTGCGCCACGTGGTGGCCGCCCACCACGCCACACCGAGGGCCAGCACGGCCGCCGCCGCGAGGAGGGGCGCCGCGGCACGAACCGATTCGAGGAGCCCCATGCCCGACCCCGGCGACACCCGGAACTCGGCGTAGATCGCCTCGAAGACCGGCGTGAGCCACGTGGACAGGAGGACCGCTCCCAGGCCGGCACCCGCACAGACCAGTGCCGGGTAGAACCAGGGCCGCCACGCCCCCCGCGATCGGGCGGCGGCATCCTGGCCGCTGGCCACGGCGACCTCGAGCAGCCGCTCGCCGTCGGCCCCGAGCCGCACCGCCTCGGCGAGCGCCTCGGCCACCGCCGGTCCCGCCCAGTGCACCGGCAATCCCGCACGTTCGAGGGCCGCGGAGCGGTCCCGGAAGGCGGCGACGGCCGAATCCGCAGAGGGGGGCATCGGGAACACCGGGGGCGAATGCGACGGGATCGTGGGAGGCGGCAGGGACTTTTTCTCCCCTGCCACTCCACGGATCCGTCAACCCGGGCGTTTTGTATGTCCCCGTTCCCGAATCCCTACTTGAGCTGGATGGCGACCGGCTCGGAGGTACTGCAAGCGCCCTCGGCGGTCTTTCCCTCCCCCTCGCCGCAGCAGCTCTCCTGCTCGGCGGCCATCGCCCGGATCTCCTGCGTGATCTTCATCGAGCAGTACTTCGGCCCGCACATGCTGCAGAAGTGGGCGCTCTTGAAGGTGTCCTGGGGCAGCGTCTGGTCGTGGTAGCGGCGGGCGGTCTCCGGATCGAGCGAAAGGCGGAACTGCTCGTTCCAGTCGAAGGCGAAGCGGGCCCGGGAGAGGGCGTCGTCGCGCTGGCGGGCGTTCTTGCGGTGGCGGGCCAGGTCGGCGGCGTGGGCGGCGATCTTGTAGGCGATCACCCCCTGCTTCACGTCCTCGGCGTCGGGGAGGCCGAGATGCTCCTTCGGCGTCACGTAACAGAGCATCGCCGCCCCGCTCCAGCCGGCGATCGCCGCGCCGATGGCACTGGTGATGTGGTCGTAGCCGGGGGCGATGTCGGTGACCAGCGGCCCGAGGACGTAGAAGGGGGCCTCGTCGCACTCCTCCATCTGCCGCTTGATGTTCATGTCGATCTGATCCATCGGCACATGCCCCGGCCCCTCGACCATCACCTGGCAGCCCTTGGCCCAGGCGCGGCGTGTCAACTCGCCGAGGACGTGCAGCTCGGCGAACTGCGCCTCGTCGCTGGCGTCGGCGATCGCCCCGGGGCGAAGGCCGTCACCGAGGCTCCAGGTGACGTCGTACTGCCGGAAGACGTCGCACAGATCCTCGAAGTGGGTGTAGAGGGGATTCTGCTGCTTGTGGGCCATCATCCAGCGGGCGATGAGCGAGCCGCCGCGGCTGACGATGCCGGTGATCCGTTTGGTCGTCAGGGCCAGGTGCTCCATGAGCAGCCCCGCGTGGACGGTCATGTAGTCGACCCCCTGCCGGGCCTGCTTCTCGCACATGTCGATGAAGTGGTGGGGCCGCATGTCCTCGATGTCGCCGCCGAGTTCCTCGAGCATCTGGTAGATCGGCACGGTGCCGATCGGCACCGGCGAGGCGTCGATGATCGCCTGCCGGATCGTGTCGATGT
>CAZMOU010000005.1:0-7687 GCA_964567835.1 uncultured Chitinophaga sp.
GATCTCGGGGACCGCGGCCGACTGCTGCGATGCGGTGATCTCGAGCTTGAACGGGGACCCCGCCTGATACATATCCCACGTCTGGAAGTTGTCGTACGAGTAGCCCCAGGCGTTCCCGGTCGGCGCCTGGGGAATCGTCCAGGAGCCGGTCGTGGTCGCGTCCGACGTGTAGTCGATGTCGTATTGGCCCGAACCGACGTTCGCCCAGACGACCCAGTAGGAGGTCGATGCCGCGAGCGGGATTCCCGCACCGCCGGCGTTGTAGGTCACCATGCCGGTGGCGGGAGGCACCGGCGTCGTGAGCACACCGATCACCGACCCGGGTGTCGACGATCCGATCGGGCCGTCGTTCGAGAAGATGGCGGCGAAGAGATTGCCGTCCGTGACCTTGGTCACCGGAAACGTGATCGACTCCAGATTCCAGCCCGCCGGGGCGCTGGACGTCGTGAAGATCTGGGCGATCGCCTGACTGGAGAAGACGGAATCGTATCCACTCTTCGCCGCGGCGAGGTTCGAGAGGACCACCGGCGACGCGAGAGCCTGCGCGGTCAGCCCCGCTGCGATGACGAGCGCGGCCACGAGGTGACGCCAAGGTGAGATCGATCGCATGGGCACAGCACTCCGGTGTCGGCGAATCCGACCGGCGGCGGGTGCCCGGTGGCACCCTCCGGCCTGCCGGTGGGGAGGGGAGGGAAGGAAGCGAGGGGGCGAGTGCGGCACCGGAGAGCGTCCCCGTTCGATCGGGACCTGGATCTCGGGCGACGCGACGCCACCTCGGCACACTCCGAGTGCGGGGCGAGGAGTGAAAACCTGACGCGGATCGCCGGAAGAAAAACGGCGCATGGCGTTTTTCAGCGGTCGGAACCGCTCGTCGCCACGCACGGAGCTCGCTCGACGGGGCCCTGCGGAGGGGATCCGGAGGTCGGCGGAGCGATCGTGGGGCGCCGGCGGGACGGTCCCGGAGCCGTTCCGTGCGCGGCGGGAGGCGTTCCAGGTCGGGAGGGGGTGGCCGACCGGCGCGCCACGATCACCCGCCGACCCTGCGAAAGAGGGCGTAGACGTAGGGCCGCGCTGCACCGGCCGGATTCGTGAACACGTAGTCCTCGGCCTTCACGAGGGTGAACTCCCCCCCCAGCCGTCGCGCCATTTCGTCCGCCGTGTACCGGTGGACGTCGAGCCCCGCGCAACGGGGGACGCCAGCCTCGGAGAACTCGGCCAGGAGAACGTGGCCGCCCGGCTTGAGTGCCGAGCGAAGATTGCCGAAATAGCCCTCGATGTCGGCCTCGTCCACCAGGAAATGGAGGACGGCTCGATCGGCCCAGAGATCGACCTGCGGGATGTCCGTGGGCAATGGGCGGGAGATGTCCTGCCGGATCCATGTCAGCCCGTCAGCACGGTCGCCGATCCTGTCCCTCAAGCGCGATAGCGCCGCGTCGCTGACGTCGTTGAGAACGAGGGACATCCCGCGCGACAGCAACTCGTCGACGAGCCGCGAGGTGCCCGCACCGGGAAGCAACGCCGTGCCGGCCGGCCCGCCGGGAATCATGTCGAGGAATCCGAGCGTCTGGCCCACGTCGCCCTCGTACCAGCCGAGTGCCTCGTCCTCCCTGCCGGTGAAAACCTGGTTCCAGTGTCGGGCGAGGTCTTCCATGATCACGATCTCCGCGACGTCGGTCGGCGGTCCAGCCTAGCCCGCGCGGCGCGCCGGGGCGACCCGTCACCGCCCCCTCCTCCCCGGGTCGCCACTGCCCATCCCCGCCGGCGGCCTCGTCGCCGCCCACCTCGGCCCCTCCGGCCGCCCGGCGTGCCCCCCCTCCGATCGCCGTGACGCGGGTCGACCGCCACGCGCCGGCCAGACCGCTTCACGGGCTCGGTTCGACGATCGCCCAGCCGACGTGCAGGACCTGATCGCCCCGTCGGAACGGCAGCGCGAGTGGAGGCTGGACCCGGGCGTCACCAGCCACGGCCGCCAGCGCCGCCGGGACGACGCCCGGGTCGCCCTCGGTCCAGACGACCACCGCTCCCCTCCTGCGCAGGTCGTCGAGGTCGATCCACGGCGCGCGGCGCGGCTCCCCGTCGATGAGGACCCGCGGCCGTTCGCTGGCGTAATGGGCGATGTTCCCGCCGTCCCACATCCTCCCGATGACGTAGGCCAGCGGCTGTCCCGTCGCCGCGCGGAACCGTCCGGCCACCTCGCCCGCCAGCGACTCGCCGGGATAGAAGGCCGCGCGGTAGCGGCGATCGAGCATGGGCACCAGCGAATAGTTGGCCGCGAAGGCCGCCACGTAGCACGCGGACACCACCCCCCAGACCGCGAGGACGCGGCCCAGTCGGGTGGACGTCATGGCCGTCCGGCCGGCGAGCACGATCCATGTCCCGAGGAACAGCCAGAGGGGATATCCCCACATGGCGATCGTCCCCCGCCCCGTCAGCATCGACATCGCGGTGACGGTCGCCGCCGGACCGAGGGCGAGCAGGGTGACGATGCGACGATCGAAGTCGTCCGCCGCGCCACCCGCGACCGCGTCGGGGGCTTCGCCCCCCGGAGGCGAGCGCCAGAGCCCCGCGGCGACGAGCAGCGCCGGAGCCAGGAAGCCGAGTTGCCCCCCGGCGAATGCCGCCGGGTGGAGCAGGTGATCGAGCACACCCCGCGCTGGCGCGGCGCGGGCGTCGGCGTAGGCGAACGGCAGGAAGTCGTTGTGGACGAGCCACCGCAGATGGGGCGCCATGACGGCGAGGGCCACGGCGACCGCGATCCAGGGACCGGGAGTCGTCAGGGTCCTGCGGGCATCACGGTCGAGGAGGAGGAACGACGCCAGCGGGGCCGCCAGCACGACGACGAAGTACTTGGCCCATAACGCCAGGCCGATCGCCAGGCCGAGCAGGACCCAATGCACGACGCGGCCACGGCGCACGGCCGCGTGGAACGCGTGGCCCGCCAGCGCCCACAGGGGCAACTGGATCACGTCATGGTTGAACTTGGCCGCCGTGTAGTGGAAGTAGTGCACGCCGTCGATGATCAGGACGGCGACGAGCGCGCCCACGGGACCGACGAGCGGGCGGGCCGAGAGCCAGACGAGGGCGAAGCCGCCCACCACCGCCAACTGGGCGAGGGCGTAGTAGCCGGCATCGACGCCGACACCCCGGCGGACCACCTCGACGAGCCACCACGGCAACGGCGGCAGCTTGTCGTAGCCGAGCTGCCACTCACGTCCGTAGGTCAGCGCCTCGATGAGGTCCAGCGGGAGATTCGGGTAGAGCAGCGATGGCAACGCCGTCCAGACGAGCGCGTGGAGCGCGAGGAACGCGGCGAAGGCCCTCTGCGGACGACGCTCGATGGCTGCGAGCACACGCGACATCGAAGTGGCTGTCTCCCTGCCCATGGGCCCGGCGGGCGGCACGGGGCGACCGGTCGGAGGGTGCGTCACGTCGCCGGTCGGCGACGGGGGTTCATCGGCGCGGCTTCTTCGAGCCCGGCGGCGGGGGCTTCCGCTTCGGCCGTGGCTCCGGATCGAACCGGTGCTTCACGCCCGGTGCCTCGTCGTTCTCGATGGGGCCGCGGCCGACATCCTCGACCAGTTCCAGGTGCTCGATCTCGAACCATTCCTTGAACCTCTCGAGGCCCCGGTCGCGGGGCCAGCACTCCTCGTCCGTGTACCAGGCTTCGAGTTCCCGGCAGAAGATCTCCCCGCAGACCTTCTTCAGGACCTTCTCCGCATCCACCGGGTCCTCGTAGTCCGGCACGAGGTAGAGCGTCGGCACCATCTCGTCGATGGTCACCTCGGGAGCGTCCTCGTCGTCGACGGCGCGCACCCAGTCCAGGAACGGCTTCCTCGGGCGAACGACCACGGCGCTGCGGTTGAGCATCCCTGCCTCCGGTGTGCTGGCGAGTCGAGCCGACCTGACCCGGACAGGTTCCCGCCCGCCGCCCCTTCGTGCAATCCACCCCCCAGGGAATCCGACGACCGCGGCTCGTATGCGTCCCTGTCACAGGTCGATCCCCGGAGCGGGAATCCCGGACGGGCGAACCCTCGGGATGGCGGTCGATGCCACCTGCAACACGAGTGCAGGCGGATCGGATCATCGCTCAACCGGCCGGCGCCGGCGGCGATCGGAGCCTCCCCCCCGGCTGCCTGGTAGGATTGCGGCGAATCCCGCCCGCGTGCCCGAGCGCACCGCGTGGCCCTGCGGCCCCGGAGGACACGCCGATGACCGTGAGTGAGTTCCGCCGCCTGCTCGAGGGACACCCCGGCGCGGCGATGCACTGGATGCTCCCCGACAGGTCGTTCGTCCCCCCCCACTACCACATCACCGAGGTGGGGAAGGTGCACAAGGACTTCATCGACTGCGGCGGCACCGTCCGCTCGACCCGGTCCTGCATCCTCCAGATCTGGGTGGCGAACGACGTCGACCACCGCCTCGAGACGACGAAGCTCGAGTCGATCATGCGCGTCGCCGCCCCGCTGCTCGGGTCGGACGACCTGCCGGTGGAGGTCGAGTACGAGGAGGGGGTGATCTCCCAGTACCCGATCGGCGGCGTGGAAATCACCCCCTCCGGGCTGCTCTTCTGCCTGGGATCGAAGCACACGGCGTGTCTGGCTCCCGACAAGTGCGGGATCGACGGCACGGGATGCTGCTGACACACCGCCCCTCCCCGCGCCCGATCCCCGATCCCGGAGTGAACGCGATGAAGCTCCACTGCACCGCCCTGGCCTGCCTCCTCCTCGGCTCGGCGGCCCTCGCCCAGGAAGCCGCGGACAAGCCCGACATGAAGGCGCTCCTCGCCGACCGCAGCTTCGAGCGGGACGGCGCGCGGCTCCGCTACCGCTTCCTCGAACCTGCCGACGCCGCGGGCGACACGCGCCATCCGCTGGTCATCTTCCTCCACGGCATCGGCGAGCGCGGCACCGACAACACGAGGCAACTCTGCAACGGCGTCGAACGGTTCTGCACCGCGGAGGCCCGGGCGAAACACCCCTGCTTCCTCGTCGTGCCGCAATGCCCGCCCGACGCCACCTGGTCGCCGATCCGGGGCACGCGGGAGAACCCCACCTTCGCCGAGGAGCCGACAGGGCCCGGCGGGCTCCTCCTCGATCTCGTCGACGAACTGGTGAAGGAGGGGCGCGTCGATCCCGACCGCGTTTATGTCACCGGCCTCTCCATGGGGGGCTACGGCACCTGGGATCTCGTGGCCCGACGACCCGATCTCTTCGCGGCGGCGCTGCCGGTGTGCGGCGGCGGCGACCCGGCGCAGGCGGCGAAACTCGTCGGCGTGCCGATCTGGTGCTTCCACGGCGGCGCCGACGGGCTCGTGCCTCCGGAGCGCTCCCGGGCGATGATCGAGGCGCTGGAAAAGGCCGGCGCGGCGGTGAAGTACACCGAGTACGAGGGCGTGGGCCACGACTCCTGGACGCGGACCTACGGCGACCGGGAGGTCCTCGAGTGGCTCTTCAGCCAGAAGCGGCCGGCGCGGTGAGCCGCACCGCGGCGGCGGGGTATGCTGACCGGTGTCCGTCGGGCGAATAGCTCAATCGGTCAGAGCACCTCGTTTACACCGAGGGGGTTGGGGGTTCGAGTCCCTCTTCGCCCAGTGTCTTCACGCCTGAAAAGCCCTCCATGGCCTTTTCAGGCTGGGGAGGCTCACATCCTGCTCGCGATTCACGCTTAATACGTTCAGAGGCTTTGGCAGGCTGGACAGGGGGCGTGTCATGCTTGCCGGGTCTACGATTCCGGGAGGTCGCCTGGTGCCAGCCGACGTCGCCGCAGCGTCCGCGGATGCCGACCACGCAGCGGCCCTGCTCGCGGCTGCCCGCGAAGGGTCGGTCGAGGCGCTGGGGCGTTTGTTCGAAGCGGCCCGCGTGCAACTCCTCGCGGTCGCCACGCGGGACATCCCCCCCAAGCTCCGCGGAAAGTTCGGCCCGTCGGACCTCGTTCAGCAGACGGCACTCGATGCCCACCGCGGCATCGTCGGCTTCGCTGGCGACTCGCCCGAGGAGTTCTACGGATGGCTCCGTGAGATCCTCCGGACGAACATCGTCGACAGCGTGCGACGCTACGAGAAATCGTACAAGCGCGACGTCGAGCGCGAGGTGAGCCTCGACGATCCGGATCGGGGAATCTCGGTGGACGCCATCGCCCCGCTGCGCCGGCGGCCGGACGACTCGGCCATCCGTCGGGAGGAGATGCTCGCCGTGGAGCGGGCCCTCGAGGCACTCACGCCCGACCGAAGGGCCGTGGTGTGGATGCGGCACTGGGAAGGAAGATCGTTCGCCGACATCGGGGAACGGCTCGGCAGCTCCGAGGCCGCCGTGCGGAAACTGTGGTACCGCGGGATCCGCCAACTGGGCGAGGTGATCCGCACCATGCCGGCCTTCGTCGGCGAACCTTCCCACCATGACGTCGAAGACCACCCATGAACCCCGCCGATGGGCCCGCCGAAGAACCGGTGATCGATCGCCTCGCCGAACGCCTCGCCTCGCTCGACGACGCCCTCGGCGGCCACCGTCCGGACGCCGATCCGACGGCCCCGACCCCGGACGTGGGCCGGCGGCCCGGAGACCCTGACCGGGTCGAACCCGACGACGTCGACCTGATCCTCCTCCTCAACCAGGCAGGTGCCGGGCACCGCCGCGCCCTCGGCGACCAGGCGCTTCCGCCGCCCGACCGCGTCGGCCGCTTCCTTCTCGTCCGCGAGGTCGGCAGGGGCGGCTTCGCGACCGTCCACGAGGCGATCGACACCCGGCTGCACCGCCGGGTGGCGCTGAAGATCGCGCACGCCGGCGCCAGGATCTCCCCGCAGGCGCTGCGCCGCTTCGTGCGCGAGGCGGAGCTCGCCGCCCGGGTCGTCCATCCGAACGTCGTCACGATCCACGACGTCGGCGAGGAGGACGGCACGGCCTTCATCGCCGAGGAGTTCTGCGACGGCGGGAACCTGGACGAGTGGCTCGAACGCCGTCCGGGGCCGGTGGATCCGCGCACCGCGGCCGCGATCGTCCGTGCGATCGCCTGGGGGCTCCACGCGGCCCACGGTTGCGGCGTCACCCACCGCGACATCAAGCCGGCGAACATCCTCCTCGCCACCGCGACCGCGGCGCCCGTCCTGCCCGGCGCCGGGAACGGGGGCTTCGACGTCAAGCTCGGCGACTTCGGCCTCGGCAAGCTCGCCGCCGACGCGCTGGCCGCGGACCGGCTCACGCAGCTCTCGCGCGCGGGCGACCGTGTGGGCACGCTCGTCTGGATGGCGCCCGAGCAAACCGACAGCGCCATCGGCCCCACCGGCCCGCTCACCGACATCCATGCCCTCGGGCTCGTCCTCGACCGTATGCTCACCGGACGGTGCCGTCAGGCGGGGGAGAGCGAGGCGGAGACGCTGCGGCTGATCCTCCTCGAGGAACCGCAGCCGCCCGATGCCGTGGTCCGCGCCGTGCCCGCCGATCTCGCCGCGGTCTGTCTCAAGTGCCTGGCGAAGTCCCCCGCCGAGCGCTACGCCTCCGCCGCGGAGCTGGCCGTCGACCTGAGCCACTTCCTGGACGGACGGCCGACCGTGGCCCGGCCGCTCGGCCCCGCCGCGCGCGTGGTGCGGGCGGCACGCCGCCAACCGCTGCTCTTCGGCAGCGTCGCGGCGGCGGTCGTGGCCGCCGCCATCGGGGCGCTCTTGTGGCTCGACCTGTCGGGCAAGCGTGCGCAG
>CAZMOU010000005.1:7787-55941 GCA_964567835.1 uncultured Chitinophaga sp.
GTCGCCTTCGCGCCCGACGGAGCGCTCCTGGCGACGGTCGGGCAGGACGGCGCGGTGCAGGTGCGCTCGAGCGGCGACGGCGGCCTCGTCTCCTCCCCCTGCCCGACGGGACCGCCCCTCTTCGCCGTCGCCTTCTCCCCCGACGGGACGCGGCTGGCCTGGGGGGGCGAGGAGCGGCGCGTCTTCTTGACCGATACGGCGACCGGCGCGATCGCCTCCTTCGCCCCCTTCGACCAGCATGACGCACAGGCCCCGCGGGACGACGGTGACATCGAGTCGATCGTGTGGATCGACGGCGGCCGGATCGCCGTCTCCTGCGGGAGACGCGCGGTGGTCGCACGCGTCGCCGACGGCGGCATCGAGCGCGAGTTGGAGGTTCTCAGCGGTATCGTGGGGCATCTCGACCTCTCCCCCGATCGGCGCCGACTCCTCTGCGCCGGCACGTCGGTCGAGCCGTGCGTGGTGGAGGTCGAGAGCGGCAGCGTGGCGTGCAGGCTCGCCACCCACCCCAACTGGGTGCAAGGGGGCGTGTTCTCCCCCGACGGCACCACGATCGCCACCGGCTGCAAGGACGGCGTGATCCGCCGGTTCGACGCGGCGACGGGGGAGCTCCTCGGGTCGTTCGTGGGACACGCGGGGAGGTTGTGGGACGTGCGCTTCGGGCCCCGGGGGGAACTCGTGAGCGCCGGGTCCGACGGCACGATCCGGGAATGGGATCTCGCCGCCCCGCCGGCATCCCGCGGGGCGATCACCGCGCCGCTTCCCGCGCAGGAGATCGTCGATGCCTCGATCTGGGAGGGACCGGCCGATTTCTTCCCCGACCGGCCGCCGGGCGAGACCATCGCGATGCTCGCGCCCCGCGCCGGAGCGATGCTCGCCGTGGCGCTGCCCTCGGCCCGCGTCGCGGTGGTGGCAGACCGGTCGATCGGCACGGGAAACGTGATCGCCGCGCTGCCGCCACGCGTGGCCATCGTCGACGTCCAATCGCTCCGCGTCACTGCCCCGGGAAACGATCCGGGGGCTCTCCGCGAGATCGACGGCATGTGGTGGTCGTGTGCCTGGCTGCCCGATGGGCGCCTCCTCGCCGGTGCCTGGACGGGCGACGTGCATCTGTTCGAAGCCGGGCTCGCATCGTCGCGGCTGATCGATCGATTCGACCGACCGGTGAAGCACTTCGACCTCGGTGGGCCCGCTCGCGATCGGCTCGCCATCGGCGCCGGAGGGGAGATCCGGATCCACTCGCTCGGCGACTCCTCCGCGGCCGCGGCGGCTTCGGGAAAGTCGCTCCTCGATCCGCCGCTGGTCGCGGAGCGGGTCGTGAAAGTGGCCTGGGCGCCCGACGCCATGTCGATCGCCTACGGCACGAACCACGGCACGGTGCGGATCGTCGATGCGGCCTCGGGTGCCCCGCGGGGGGCGTTCCCCCATCACGCGGCCGAGGTGCGGGGGGTGCGCTTCTCCCGCGACGGCAGGATTCTCGTCAGCTGCGACGCGGAGAGCGTGCGGATCACGGACATCGCGACCACCGTCGTGCTCGACGAGATCCGCCCCGGCTGGACGATCGGCACCTTCGCCCTCGTGCCCGATCCCTCGGGCACCGTGGATGCGGGGTTGCTCGTCGTGGGTGGTGCCCGGCCGGGAAACGGCGCGGCGGATGCCCGCCTCCTGTGGCTCGACCTGGGTCCTCCCACGGCCGACTGAACCCGAACCGGCACCCCCTCTTTTAGGGTGTCTCCCGACCGGAGGGGAAAGGCTTTTTCCCGGGCGCCGTGCCGATCCGCGGATTGTGCTGTCCAAAACGCAAGGGGAAATGCGTCTAAGGAAGTCGGGAGGGAAGGGCCTCCCCGAGCGATCCCGGTGCGGGCCACGACGGTCCGCCGGGACCGGCGAACGAGCACACGGAATTGGAGGCGCGATCGTGGGCATGCGGCACTGGGCGGCAGGAATCGTTGCGGCGGCATGTCTGGCGGCGGCCACGGTGCGAGCCGACCCGCTCACCTACGAGATGGTCACGGTCGGCAACCCGAACAACATCGCCGACTTGAGCGGCTACGGCAGCGTGGGCTACGAGTACCGCATCGGGAGGTACGACGTGACGATCGGACAGTACGCGGCGTTCCTGAACGCCGTCGCCGCCACTTCCGATCCCTACGGGCTCTACAACCCCTCGATGGGGACCGACCTCAACGTGGCGGGGATCACCCGCACGCTGCTCTCGGGCACCTACACCTACACCGTGATGAACAACGGCGGCGACAGCGCGAATCGCCCGATCACCTACGTGAGTTGGTTCGACGCGGCGCGTTTCGCCAACTGGATGTCGAACGGCCAGGGGTCGGGCAGCACGGAGACCGGCGCCTACACGCTCGGCGGCCAGACCTCCGGCGTCGCCCCGTCGCGAAACTACGGGGCGTCCTACACCCTCCCCACGCGCGACGAGTGGTACAAGGCGGCCTACTTCTCGCAGGACAAGGACGGCGTGAACATGCCGGGGTATTGGCTGTACGGCACGCAGAGTTCTTCGACCCCCGGCAGCGTGATCGGGAGTCCGTCCGCGGCGAACTGGAAGGCGAGCACCGGATACTCGGTGACGCAGTCGAGCACCTACTCGGCATCGCAGAACTACCTCACCGACGTCGGTGCGTTCGTCTCCAGTGCGAGCCACTACGGTGCCTACGACATGTCCGGAAACGTCTTTCAGTGGAACGACCTCGACGGCACGCCGAGCGTCAATCGCGATCTCCGTGGGGGCTCCTGGGAGAACTACCAGTCCCAGTTCCTCTCGTCGTACGGCGGAGGACCCGGCCTGGCGACGATGGAGGGGCCGAAGTTCGGCTTCCGGCTCGCCGGCCCCTCGAGCACGCCCGTCCCCGAGATCGATCCCGCCGGCATGGGCTCGGTGCTCGCGCTCGTCGCCGGTGCCCTCGGCGTCCTCGAGCACCGGCGTGCCCGAGCGCTCCGGCCGGCGCCGGCTCGCCGCCTGCCCGCACCGTCGCGGCCGGTCACCGCGGCGAGAAGGGCCAGATGAGCGGGGCGAGGGCCACGGTGAGGGCCATCACCAGGAGATTGAGCGGGCCGCCGAAGCGGACGTAGTCGGTGAACTTGTACCCGCCCGGACCGTAGATCATCAGGTTCGTCTGGTAGCCCATCGGCGTGGCGAAACCGCAACTCGCGGCCACCGTGATCGCCATGATGAACGGCATCGGGGCGACCCCCAGGTCGGACGCCGTCTGCCAGGCGATGGGGAAGGTGAGCACCGCCGCGGCGTTGTTGCTCATCAGCTCCGTGAACACCATCGTCACGAGATAGAGGGCCGCGAGCACCAGGTGGGGCCGGTCGCCCGCCGCGGCGATCGTGGTGTGGGCCACCGCCTCGGCGAGGCCGGTCTTCTCCATGGCCCGCGCCAGGCCGAAGCTCGCCGCGATGAGGAGCAGCGATTCCCACTCGATCGAGCGTCTGGCCTCGTTCGACGAGATGCAGCGCGTGGCGACGACGGCGCACGCGGCCACGAGCGCCGCCGCCACCATCGGCACGATCTCGAGCGCCGCCGCGAGCACCATCCCGGCGAGGATCATCCCGGCGATCCAGGCCCGTTCGTGGCGCGGGGGATTGGAGTCGTCGACCTGGCTCACGAGCCAGAAGTGGCGGCTCGTGCGCTGCCGCTCGATGAACGACGGCCCGGCCTCGAGGAGGAGCGTGTCGCCCGGCGCGAGCGTGATGTCGCCGAGCTTCATCCGCACGCGCTCGCCGTCACGGGCCACCGCGATCACCACGGCGCCGTAGGTGGAGCGGAAATGACCGTCGCGGATCGTCCGCCCCACGAGCGGGCACTTCGCCGACACCACCGCCTCCACGAGCACGCGCTCGCTGCGCGGGCCGTCGAGGGTGAACACCTGATCCGACGCCGGACGCAACCCGCGGATCTTCTGCAGCTCGACGACCGAGTCGAGGACGCCGACGAACACCAGCCGGTCGCCCGCCTCGAGGCCGGTCGTGGGGGCGACCGCGGCGATGACGTGGCCGCCGCGGTCGATCTCCATGAGGAACAAGCCCTCGAGATGGCGCAGCCCCGCCTCCTCGATGCTCCGCCCGGCGAGCGGGCTGCCCGGCTCCACGATCATCTCGAGCGTGTACTGCCGCGGGTCGTCGCCCGGATCGAGCACCGGCGTGCGGTCGCGGAGGAGATGACGGCTGGCGACGACGAGGTAGACGAGGCCGGCGAGGAACAGCGGTACGCCGAGCCAGGTGATGTCGAACATCCCCAGCGGAGCGCCGCGCTTCGCGGCGACCAGCCCGCTGACGACGACGTTCGTGCTCGTGCCGATGAGGCTGCACAGTCCCCCCAGGACCACCGCCGCGTTCATCGGCATGAGGAGCTTGGAGACCGCGAGGCGGTTCTTCCGGGCCCAGTCGCGGATCGCCGGCACCATCAGCGCCACCACGGGGGTGTTGTTGACGAAGGCGGAGAGGACGCCGGGGCCGACCATCGTGCGGAACTGCGCCGAGGCGAGCGTCGCCGGCCGGCCGAGGACGCGATCGACGAGGGTGGCGAGCGCCCCGGTGCGCTCGATGGCCGCGGCCACCACGAAGAGCGCGGCCACCGTGACCATCCCCTCGTTCGCCATCCCCTTGAGCGCCTCCTCGGGGGAGAGGACCCCGGCGGCGAGGAGCATGACCACCGCGCCGATCATCACCATGTCGGGGGCACGCTGGACGACGAGGAGGCCGACGAGCGTCGCCGCCACGGCGCCCGCGGTGAGGAGGGCCTGCCAACTGCCGCCGATCTGCTCGAGCATGTCCAACCAGGCTCCGTCGTCGGGTCCCCGGTACCGTCACGGCAGGCACTTTCGGGGGGGCGGCGCGTGGTTGCAAGCCCAATCGGAGAGGGGGGAGGGGTCACCGGAGAACGGGTTCCGCGGTCCGCGCCGCGGCGTAGACTGCTCCGACGCCCGAGGAGATCGCCGATGCCCGTCGCCCGCCCCCTCTCCGCCCGGACGCCGCGCCCCCTTCCCGGGCCGGCCACCCGCTCGGCGCGGCTCGCCGTCGCCTTCCTCCCCGCAGCCGCCCTCCTCGTCGCCCCCGCGGTCGCGGCCGCACAGGGAGTCGCCCCGGCGGTCGACGCCCCCGCCGTCCCGGCGGACATCAACCGCGACTTCCTCGACCCCGCCCTCGATCCCGACGCCTGGGTGGCGAAGTTCGAGATCGAGAGCCGCGAGGTGTTCGCGGCACGGAGGGAGATCCTCGCCGCCGTCGGCCTCCGGGCGGGCGACCGGATCGCCGACGTCGGCAGCGGCACGGGCCTCTATCTGCGCGCCTTCTCCGAGGCGGTGGGGGCCGACGGGCGGGTGTGGGCCGTCGACATCTCGCCGCGGCTGGTCGAGTTCATCGAGCGGCGCGTCGAGGAGGAGCGGCTCGGCAACGTCGCCGTGGTCCGCTCCGCCGCCGATTCCACGCGCCTGCCCCCCGGCTCGGTGACCCACGCCTTCGTCTGCGACGCCTATCACCACTTCGTCGAGTATCCCGCGATGCTCGCCTCGATCCGCCAGGCGCTCGTGCCGGGGGGCACGCTCGTCGTCGTGGACTTCGACCGCGTGCCCGGCACGTCGCGCGAGTGGCTCCTGACGCACGTCCGCGCGGGCAAGGACGAGGTGCGTGGGGAGATCGAAGAGGCCGGTTTCGAGTTCCTCGACGAGGTCGACGTGGAGGGCTTCGCGGAGAACTACCTCCTCCGCTTCCGCCGGCCCTGACGGCGAAGCGCCCGCCACCGCGGGGCGGGCGCCGGCCCGCGCCGGGGGGCGGGACCCTTCGGTGTCAGGCACGGAGCAGTGTTTTCGCCATCACCAAGGCGGCCACGAGGAGGATCGCCACGGCGAAGCCCCGGGCGAGGGCGGGGCCGGAGAGGCGTCGTCCCAGCGCCGATCCGACGAACAGCGCCGGCACGCTCCCCGCCACGAATGCCGCTGTGACGTCGAGGGGGATGGATCGCCCCGCGGCCACCTGCGCGGCGACGGCCGACGCCCCGACGAGCGTCGTCACCAGCAGCGAGGTGCCCACCGCCCGGGGGACGTCCATCGTGGCGAAGGCCACGAGCGCGGGCACGATGAGAAAGCCGCCGCCCACGCCGAAGAGACCGGAGAGCAAGCCGACGACGAGGCCGACGAGCGCGAGGAGCACGACGCAGCGCGCCGTCATCCGCAGCCGGCCGCTCGCATCGCGGGCGCAGGTCGGCCCCACGCCGGCACAGAACACCGCCGCGCTCGTCCGTTCGCCGTTCTCGGCCGCCTTGCGCCACATCCGCACCGCGATCACCACCATCAGCGCCGCGAAGGCCGCCAGGAGGAGCCGCGGGGGCACCAGCCCGCCGAGCCAGCTCCCCGCCGGGGCGGTGAGCATGCCCGCGGCGGCGAAGAGGAGCCCGGTGGGGATCTCCACCTGCCCGTGCCGCCAACGATCCGCCGCGCCGACGAGCGCCGTCGCCGCCACCGTGGCCAGCGACACGCTCACCGCGGCGGTCGGCCCGACCCCGATCCAGTAGACGAGCAGCGGCACGGCGAAGATCGCCCCCCCGCCGCCGGTGAGGCCGAGGGACAGGCCCACGATCCAACCCGCCGCCACCGACTGGAGCACGGCCAACGCCGGGGAGAGCAGGGAGGTTCCGACGTCGATGGCGGCCGGGAGGGGGTGCATGGCGGGATGCGGCAAGACGCGCGGGGGGCCCTCGTCGGTCAGGCCTCGACGGGCAGCTTCGCCGCCACCCACGCCTTGTAGCCCCCCACCATGTCGTGGACGTCGCTGCGGCCGAGTTTCTGGAGCAGGCTCGCGGCGATGGCCGAGCGGTAGCCCCCCTCGCAGTGCACCACCACTGGCCGGTCGGCGGGCAGCTCGGCGATCCGCTCCTCGAGATGCGTGAGGGGGATGTTCACGCTCGGGACCACGTGGCCGGCGGCGTGTTCCGCGGCGCCGCGCACATCGACCACCACCGGCACCGGGCCGGCATCGGAGCGCTTCCCGGCCAGCCACTCCGCGAGCGCCGGGGCGGTGATCCGCCCGGTCCGCTCCACGAGGTCTTCCCGCGTGGCCAGCGCCCCCATGCCGCCCGCGAGGAACCCGGCGACGTTGTCGAAGCCGATCCTCCCCAGCCGCGTCACCGCCTCCTCCTCGGCCCCTTCGCCGGCGACGACGACGATCGGTTCGGCCGCCGCGAGCATCGACCCGGCCCAGGTGGCGTACTTGCCGCCGAGGGCGATGTTGAGGGCACCCTTCAGATGCCCCCCCTCGAAGTCGATCCCGTCGCGCACGTCGACGACCTGGGCGCCGGCCCCCTGCATCGCCAGCACCTCGTCGAGCCCGAGGGCACGCAGCGAACGACGCATCGAGTCGTCGAGGCTGGCGCGTTCCTTGCGGTTCAGGATCGCGTCGTGGACGAAGTAGTCGGGGGCCTCGGGCTGGTCGGCGGTCACGATCTTCCTGAACTCCTCCCGGCTCATCGGCTGGAGCGCGTAGTTGAACTTCTTCTGCTCCCCGATCGTGGAGACGGTCTCCTTGGAGAGGCTCTTGCCGCACATGCTCCCCGCGCCGTGCGCCGGATAGACGAGCGTGGCGTCGGGGAGCGTCACGAGCTTCCTCGTGACGCTGTCGTGGAGCATGTCGGCCAGTTCGTCGGCGGTGACGCCGATGCTCGCGAGCAGGTCGGGGCGGCCGACGTCGCCGATGAACAGCGTGTCGCCGGTGAGCACCGCGTGGGGCTCCGTCGCGCTCTTCGCCAGGTCGTAGACGAGGATCGAGATCCCCTCCGGCGTGTGGCCCGGCGTCTCGAGCACGACGAGCCGCACGTCGCCGAACTCGAGGGTGTCGCCGTCCCCCATCGGCACGCAGGCGAACTCCGCCTGCGCCCGCCTCCCCAGGCGGATCGTCGCCCCGGCCCTGTCGCGGAGCTCGATGTGCCCGGCGACGAAGTCGGCGTGGAAGTGGGTGAGGAAGACGTGCTCGATCCGGTAGCCCCCCGCAGCGGCGTCGGCGAGGTACCGGCCGACGTCACGCTGCGGATCGACCACCACGGCGGTCTTCGTCCGCTCGTCGGTGATCATGTACGAGGCGTGCGACAGGCAGGCGAGGTAGTACTGGTGGATCTGCATGGCGGGTGGTTCCGGGGTGGGGGGCGGGGGCCGGGATCGATCCGTCCGTGGAACAAGTCATCCATGACCGTCCCGGCCGCCCCTCGGCCGGGTCCGCAGGCCACGGCGGACACCCCCGAGGCCCGAGGCTCACCCGGGGGCGCATCCAGCGGCGGAACACTCTCTCCACGGCCTGCTAGCGCCCCTTGGCGGTGGGGAATCCGGCCTTCTCGAGCTGCGGATAGCCCGGCTTGAGCGGCCGCACGTCGTAGCCGAGGTCCCCGAGGATCCGCGCCGCGTCGAGGCAACGGCCGCCGGCGAGACAGTGGCAGTAGATGACCTTGTCCTTGGGGAGGACACGCGCGAGTTCCTCGGCCTTCACCCCCTTCTCGAGCGCGCTCAAGGGGAGGAGCCGGGCGCCGACGACGTGCCCCTGTTCCCATTCCTCCGGCTCCCGGACGTCGACGAGGATCGCCTTCTTCTCCGCCACGGCCCGCTTCACGGTGTCGAGCGAGTCCTTGGTGTGTTCCGCGAGCGCGGTGCCGGTCATCGCCCCGAGCACGAGGCCGAACAGCAGTGCTCGGCTGCACGCCCCGGGCGACGCGGAGGCCCGGTTCCAGGGCATCCTGGCGATCAGCATCCCCATCCCGCAGGTGTCGGTGATGCCGGCGAAGACCAGACCGCAGCCGACGAACGCCGCGAGCCCGGCGCCGACCTTCTGCCACAGCGGATCGGGGCAGAGGCCCGCCGTCGCGGCACCGAACGCCACCAGCGCGCCGGCCGCGATGCGCACCTGACGCTCGAGCGACATCACCTTCCGGCCGCGGATCACCGGCAGGCCGGCCTCGACGCAGGCGGCGGTGCCCCCCTCCACGCTCGCGATCCTCTCGAGCCCCGCGGCGACGAGCTTCTCGCAGGCCATCCGGCTGCGCGTGCCCGACTTGCAGATCACGTACACCGGGCCGTCGGCGGCGAGCGTGCCCACCTCCCGGGCATCGAGCCGGTCGAGCGGCATGTTGCGGGCGATGTCGACGTGCACCTCGCCGAACTCCGCCGGCGTGCGGACGTCGATGAGGGTCACCTTCTCGCCGCGACGGCGGAGATCGGCGAGCGTCGAAGGGGAGATCGTGGCGACCATGGAAGCACCTCCTGGAACTCGGGACGGAAGGGGATGGGGACCGGGCGACCGGATCGGAAGGTCGATACCAAACGACATGTCGGGCAGGGTGCGGGGGGGGGAGGGGGCGGGGGAGGCGGGAGGCAGGGGCGCGCCGGCGCGCGGGGGGGCGTCGCACCGCCGAAGCGGTCCTCGATGCAGGCCATGATCCGGGCCAGGTGCGGCTCGGCCACGGTGTAGTAGACGCAGCGCCCCTCCTTCTCGACGTCGAGGAATCCGCAGCGCTGCATGAGCCGCAGATGCTCCGACGCCATGTGGCTGGGGATCCCGCAGGCCTCCGCCAGTTCCCCCACCGGGTAGCGGCCGCCGAGCAGCATCTGCACGATCCGCAGCCGGTGTGGATGGGCGAGCGTCTTCAGGCACTCCGCCGCGGCTCCGAGCGCCTCGAGGCTCGTGAGTTTGGGCGGCTGGCTCCCGCGCTTCGTGTCACCCATGCCATCGGCGTCCTGCGTGCAGGCCGGACCTCCCCGACCCATGATCAATATATCGGAACATTCCGATCTGTCAATGAGTTTTTCCGCGCAGGGCCGCCCCCGCTCCGGCGGGACCCCGCCCGGAGGCCGTCCGTTGCCGGTGACGGGGGCGCGACGCGACCGGGCCTCACTTCGCTCCGGGCCACACCACGCGGAGCCGGTCGCGCCAGCGCGGCGCGGCGGCCGCAGCGGGTGCCACCCGGACCGATCCGGCCCGGGCCGCGTCGGCAAGCGCGCCACGGGACGTCGCCGGGGAGGGTGCGGCGGAGTCGGGGCGAGCGGCGGCCGCCGGCGCCGGGACCGCGTTGCTTTGCGCGCCGTGCGACGGGGGACGGAGCTTCGTCAGCGCGTCGCCGCGGACTCCGACCCCCCTCCCCGGCAACCCTCCCGCCCCCGCCCGGGCGTTCGGTGCGGCGGGAGCGGAGGTGGCGGGGGCAGCCGCGCCGGCGTTCCGCGCCGCCATGGGAGCCATGGCGGCTCCGGCCTGCAACGCCTCGCCGACACCGTGCGCGTGCTCCGGAAGGAACGCGGCGGCGGGGACGATGGTCGCCGTCACGGCATCCGCCTTGATCGGCCCCTCGAACCCGCCGCCCTCGAACGGGAACGGCAGGATCGTGACGACGCCGGGATCGACCACGTCGCCGGGGTGACCGGGCACGGCGCCGGGAAGCGGGTGGAGCGGAAGCGGCTTGCCGCCGTCGGCGTGACCGGGCAGCGGCATCACGCAGACGGGCAGATCGACGAGCCCCCCCGGATCGATCGCCGTCCCGTCGATCGGCAGGGGTGCGATCGCCTTCCCATCCATCGCGGCACCCGGCGCGACCACGACCGGCATGGCGACCGGCGGCGAGGGCAGGGCGTCGCCCCCGGGGGGCACCGCCGGAGCGATCGCGCCGGCAGCCGGCCCCGGGAGCGTCACCGGGATCCCCGCGGCGCGGTGGCCGTGCTTGTGGAGCAGCCCCGTCTGGGCCGCGGCGGGGGTGGACGTGGCCGCGGCGACGAGCGCCGCGGCGATGGTGGCGGAACCGGGGCAGCGGCGGGAATGCATCACTTCGCCTCCATGGGACCGACGGACAGCGGCGATTCGCTTATCGGACGGGAGGATCGATACGCTCCTGCCCCAGGCTGAATCAACGGCGTCCCGCAGGCGCCCATCCCACCCATCATTCCCCGCCCACGCCGATCGGGCCGGGGTGGAATTGCACCCCCCGGGCTCGACCCGTATCACCCCCTTCCCCCGCGCCACACGGGCCGAGGGAGCGGCCGGTCGTCGTGGGTGATTCCGATGCGTCGTCCCTCCCCGCCACCGAATCCCGCCGCCGTGCGTGTCGCGATCCCGCTCGCGCTCGTGGCGGTGCTCCTTCCGGCCGTCGGCCGGGCCGGCGTGGATGACGGTCCCCCTTCGCCCCCGGCACCGGCGGTGCGGGCCGGCGGCGCGCCGGAGGCGCTGGCCGCCGCGATGGGCGTCGAACCGGTCTGGGAAGCGGCCGCGACGCTCGACGGCGCGTTCGTCGATCCGGCGGTGATCCCGGCCGGGGCGATCGTCCCCTCGACCCCGATCGCCCCGGGACAGGGCCCCCTCGTCGACGATCTGGGGGGGGCGACGGGGGAACAGCGGCGCGGCCCCCCCGACCGCTTCTGGTACGCGCGCAACCTCACGGCCACCTGGATTCCCAAGGGTGGCACCGACGGCTTCGGCACCACCGACACCGCCCTCACCACCTCCTTCGCGCCGGTGTGGTTCGACGAACTCCCCGCGCTCCTCGTCACGCCCGGCTTCGGCTTCCACTTCTGGCAGCCGCCGGACGCGCTCGAACTGCCCTCCACCGTTCACGATGCCTGGATCGACATCGCCTGGCGGACACCCGTCACCGAACGCTTCGGGTTCGGCTTCGGGCTCACGCCGGGCGTGTACGGTGACTACCGGCAGTGGAGCCCGCAGGCCTTCCAGCTCACCGGCTGGGGCCTGGTCGACTACGACCTCGGCCCGGCGTGGACGGTCGTCGCCGGGGCCGCCGTCGTCCGCCAACTCGACATGCAGGTCCTCCCCGTGGGCGGGCTGATCTGGACGCCGAACGAGACCAACCGCCTCGAACTCCTCGTCCCCAGGTCGCGGTTCGTGCGCAAGGTGCGCGGCTTCGCCGCGGGTGGCGGGGCGTGGCTCTATTCGGCGGTGCAGTTCGGCGGCGGCTCGTGGGCGGTGACGCTCCCCGACGACACGACGGCCCTGGTCACGGTGAGCGACCTCCGGGCGATCCTCGGGCTCGAATGGTTCCGCTCCCGATCGGTGGCCGGGGTCGCCGAGGTCGGCTGGGTCTTCGCCCGCACGATCTCCGCCAACCGTGTGCCGGAGTTCAATCCCGACGACGCCGTCATGCTCTCGGCCGGCGCGACCTTCTGACCCCCCGGAAACCGGGGAGCACGTCGACCCGGCCTCGAGACGACGAGCCACGTCTTCACGCTCATCCGTATATTGTCCCCCCTGGCGTCGATCCGGCGCCGGGCTTCCATCCCTGAACCCGACAGGTCATCCATGCGCCGCCGCCCCGCCTCCTCCCGCACCCGCCGCTCCCTGGCACGCCCGGTCGCCGTCGAGCGCCTGGAGGCACGGCGTCTGCTCGCCACCTTCGCGACCACCGGGACGACGCTCTCCATCGACCTCACGAAGGCCGGGACGCTCGCCGTCTCCTCCTCGGGGGGCGGCAACTACCTCTTCACGCTCGAGGGGGACGACACCTTCTCCGGCACCGACGCCGCGGGCCTCGTGGGCAACACCCTCAACAAGCTCACCGTCACGCCCGATCTCGACCTCGCCCAGGTCACCATCACCAATAGCGCCGGCACGACCGCGGTGCGCTTCGCCGACAGTTCCGGCACCTACGCCGACTCCTTCACCGTGACCATGGCCGGCATCGCCGGCCTTCCCGGCTGGGTGCCGTCGGTGAAGTTCGTGGGCACGAGCGCCTTCGCCGGGGCCGCGGCGCTCAACGTCACCGCGCCGACAATCGCGGTCGAGGCGGCCGACGTGTCGACCGAGGCCGGGACGCTGTCGCTCGTCGGCGACACCGGCGTCGCGGTCACCGGCAACTTCACCGGCCTGGCCCTCACGAAGACGTCGGCCGTCTCGAGCACGTCCGGCGCGATCACGCTCCGCGGCCGCGGGGGCGACGGGGCTTCGGGCAACCAGAACGGCATCTCCATCGGCACGGGATCGAGCGTCTCGGCGGGTTCGGGGGCCGGCGAGACCGCGGTCCCCGTCAAGCTCACCGGCATCGGCGGATCCGCGACCGGCACCGGCGGCTCCAATCACGGCATCGTGATCGAGACCGGCGGCGAGGTGAGCGGCTTCGGCGCCATCTCCCTCGACGGCACCGGCGGTGCCACCAACGCCGGCAACCGTGGCGTGCTCGTGTCGGGCATCATCACCGCGACCGATCCCGGCGGCTCGATCACCATCGACGGCGACGGCGGGGGCGCCGCCGGCGACGCGGCGTCGGACAACCACGGCGTGTTCATCGGCAACCAGGCGCTCGTCTCCGCCGACGGGCTGATCCTCGTCAACGGGATGGCGGGCCCCGGGAAGGCGACGACCACCACGCCCTACTCCACCTCGTCGGGCCTGTTCCTCAATTCGGCGCACGTCAGCAGCAGCGGCGGCGACATCATCTTCAACGCCGACTCGTTCAAGCTCCAGGGCACCGGCACGGCGATCGCCGGCAACCGCTCGGTCCAGTTCACGAACCGCACCGACGGTCAGGTGATGCTCCTCGACAGGCCGGTGAACAACGTCCTCGCCCGCACCTACGCCCAGGCGATCCGCTACGGCACGAAGACCGCCGTCATCGAGCAGGAAGTGGCCGCCGCGGGGGGCGCGCTGGTCGTCGGCACCCCCGACCTCACCGTGGCCGGTTCGGCGATCCGCCTGCGGACCAACGTCACCAGCGGCGGCGCCCAGACCTGGGAAGGCCCGGTGACCCTCGGCGTTCCCAGCACGACCCCCGCCACGAAGGGGACGGCGGCGGGTGACATGCGCCTCGCCGGCGACGGCATCACCTTCAGCGGCACGGTGGACGGACCGAAGAACCTCGTCCTCGCCGCCGGATCGTCGCCGATCGTCCTCTCGCGCGCCGTGGGGAAGACCACGCCCCTGGCGTCGCTCCGCGTCGAGTCCGCCACGGGCGTGAAGGCCGCCTCCACGCTCGCCATCGACGGCAGCGTCGCCGGCGCCGCCGCCAGCGGGCTCTCCTTCGCGCCCGGCGTCACCGGCATCGACATGCAGGTGCCGGGGAGCACGATCACCGCCGCCGCGGCCCACGGGATCTCGCTGGCGGCGACGAGCAACTCGTCGCTCGCCGGGTTCACCGTGAAGAACGCCGGTGTGTCGGGAATCCGGGCCACCGGCGCGATGCCGTCGACGAAGATCACCGCCTCGCGCGTCGACGGGGGCGGCAAGACCGCCTTCGGGGCCTCCCTCGCCGACGCCACCGGCCTCTCCTTCGGCACGGCGACCTCCGGGAACACGATCACCGGCGTGTCGACCGGGATCGTGGCCGCGGGCGACATGACCGGTTCCTCCATCCGCTCGAACAACGTCTCGTCGAACAGCGGCGGCATCAACCTTCTGGCGGCGCGGGGCCTGCGCGTGACGGGGAACAATCTCTCCGGGAACACGCTCTACGGCGTCCGCGCCGAGGGGAACGGCGCCGGGACCGCCGTCGTCGGCAACGTGATCACCGGCGGCACCTTCGGCCTGTTCCTCGAGGGGGCCAAGTCGCTGCAGGTGGGCGCCGGGGGGAACGGCAACGTCGTCAAGGCGGGGATCAACCCCGCGACCGCGACCTACGATCCGACGAGGACATCCTTCGGCCTGCACGCCGCCGGCGACCTCGCCGGAACGGCGGTGGTGGCCAACTCGATCATCGACAACACGATCGGCATCCGTCTCGCCGACGCCCGCGGCATCTCCGTCAAGGATGGCAATCTCCTCTTCCGCAACCGCTTCCAGGCGATCGCCGCCTCGGGCACGAGCACCTCGACGGTGATCGCCAGGAACACGATCGAGGGCTCCCTGCCCGACGGCACCCGCGCGCCCTTCGGCGTCCATCTCGACTCGGCCACCGGGCTCTCGATCGGCGGCGAGGCCGAGACCGACGCCAACGGGATCCACGGCACGACGACGGCGATCCTGGCCCGCGGCGACCTGGCAGGATCGTCCATCAAGCGCAGCATCATCCGCACCATGGGCAACGGCATCGTGCTCGCCGCGGCCCGCGGGCTCTGGGTGCAGTCGAACGACGTCAACGGCGCGGCACAGCAGGGGCTCAACGCCTCCGGCGACTGCACCGGCACCACCGTCCTCTTCAACCGGATCCTCGGCGGGACAGCCGGCGTGGTGATCGACGCGGCGAAGTCGCTCCTGGTGACGAACAACGTCATCGACTCCAACCGGGTCGTGGGCGTGTACGCCACCGGGAACTGCACCGGCACGAAGGTCGCCGACAACGCCGTCGTCTCCAACGGCACGAACCTCGCCACCTCGACGGCCACCGGGGGATGGTTCCAGCCCTCGTGACCCCCGCGCCGCGTCCCGCGCGGCACCGCCATGCCCACCCGATACTGGATCCTCCTCGCGATCTCCCTCCTCGCCGGATGGCTCGTGATCCAGAGCCCGCCACGGGGCGGGCCGCGCCAGCCGCGCGGGGACGGATGGCGCCGTCCGGTCAAGCCGGTGCCCCCTCCGCCGCTCCCGTCGGGACGGCGCGGCTGAAGGGGGCTCGGCGCCACGTTCCCTTCCCCTCCACCCCCACCCGCATCGACCCCGCCGGGAGCCCCGCCATGACGAGTGCCGCGTCCGCGACCCCCTTCCCCGCCGGCCCCCCTCCGGTCGGCCTCGGGCTCTGGAAGATCGACCGCCCGCTCGCCGCCGCCATGGTCGAGGAGGCGATCCGGATCGGCTACCGCCACCTCGACAGCGCCTGCGACTACGGCAACGAACCGGAGGTCGGCGCGGGGCTCCGGGCGGCGCTCGCCGCGGGGGTCTGCCGCCGCGACGAGGTGTGGGTGACGTCGAAGCTCTGGAACACCTACCACGCACCGCGGCACGTCAGGCCCGCCCTCGAGCGCACGCTCGCCGACCTGGGGCTCGACCGGCTCGACCTCTATCTGGTCCATTTCCCCATCGCCCTCCGCTACGTCCCCTTCGAGGAGCGTTACCCCCCCGGCTGGATCCACGATCCGGCAGCCACGCCGCCCCGGATGGAACTGGCCGCCGTGCCGCTGGCCGACACCTGGGGGGCGATGGAGGAACTGGTCGCCGCGGGGCTCGTCGAGCGGATCGGCGTGTGCAACGTCGGCACGGCCCAGCTGCGCGACCTCCTCGCCTCGGCGCGCATCCCTCCGGCCGTCCTCCAGGTGGAACTCCATCCCCTGCTCGCCCAGGAGTCCCTGCTGCGGTTCTGCCGCGAGGAGGGGATCGCCGTCACCGCCTTCTCCCCCCTCGGGGCCCCCTCGTACGTGCCCCTGGGCATGGCTCGCCCGGAGCAGTCGCTCCTCTCCCATCCGCTGATCGTCGAGACCGCCCGGACCGTGGGGAGATCCCCCGCCCAGGTGCTCCTGCGCTGGGGCGTGCAGCGCGGCACCTCGGTGATTCCCAAGACCTCGCGACGCGAGCGGCTCGCCGAGAACCTGCGGATCCTCGACTTCACCCTCCCTCCCGGGAGCATGGAGGCCATCACGGCGCTCGACCGCCGGGTCCGCTTCAACGACCCGGGGGTGTTCTGCGAAAAGGCCTTCGGGAGGTTCTGCCCGATCTACGAGTGAGCCCATCCGGCGGGGGGGCGGGGGGGACGGGGACCGACCCGGGGGACACCGACCAGCCCCATCTTTTCTTGCGGCGGCGGGTGACGGCCCTTATCATCGAGGAGTCAGGGGGTTTTCGGGAACGCTCTCCGGGGTGATCCGTGCGCGGTCGGCCCGTGGGGTGGTCCGGCGTATCGCTCGTCGATTCCTTCCTTCATATCGTCCCGGCCCGATCGGGCACCGAGGAGTTTCGCCATGCATGCTTCCCGTTTCCGCACCGCCAGAAGGGACGGCTTCACGCTCGTCGAACTTCTGGTGGTGATCGCGATCATCGGCACGCTCGTTGGACTGCTCTTGCCGGCAGTCCAGGCCGCCCGCGAGGCGGCCCGTCGCAGCGCCTGTTCCAACAACCTCAAGCAACTCGGGCTGGCGCTGGCCAACCACGAGGGTGCGAGGAAGCAGGTCCCGGCCTGGGGCCAGGAGTTCACGACTGCCGAAGGGGCGGCGATGAGTCCGCCCAGCCCCTACTTCAACCTCACTGCCGACGCGCGGAAGCCCTTCGGCGTGCTCGGTCAGATCCTGCCCTACATGGAAGGGGGCACGACCTACAACATGTTCAACCACAAGCGGCCGCTCCTCGATCCGATCAACCTCCCGCCGCCCTGGCCGGGTGGGCAGCAGAGCACCAGCGCCCTGGCGACGGTGCCGGTGTTCATCTGCCCGTCGACGCCGGGGGTGCCGTCCGACTACCAGCCCTACTTCGCCCCGCTCGGCGTGTCGCAGCCGTTCATCATGCCGCGCACCGACTACGTGCCGATCCGCGGGCTCCACAGCTCGCTCGCCACGTGCGTGGGCCTGCCGGCCACGACCACCCACAACGGCATGCTCGGCTCCGACGACATCGTCACCAAGCGCTGGGTGAAGTACTCCCAGGTGAGCGACGGCCTGTCGAAGACGATCTGCTTCATCGAGGAGGCGGGGAAGCAGCAGCGGTTCTACCGCGGCACGCCCCTCACCGCCGCGGCCCCCGGCGGAGCGCTCGTGCTCAATTCGTTCTACGGCGACTGGAACGTCGCCCGGCACACGCGCGGCCTGAGCGGGGCCAACCCCGCCGATCCGCGGGCCGCCGGGTGCGGCGTGATCAACATCCTCAACGATGACAACCCCTACGCCTTCCATCCGGGGGGCGTGTCGATCGTGCGCGGCGACGCGTCGGTCGGGTTCCTCCAGCAGGATGTCGATACCTTCGTCTTCGCGGCCCTCGTGAGCCGCGACGGCGGCGAGTCGCTCGACAACTCGCAGTGACGGAGAGCCCGTCGCCGATCCACGCGAGCCCGGCCGGCCCCTCCGCGGGCCGGCCGGGCTCCCTTCATGTCGGGGTCGCCGCGATCGGCACAGGCGACGTTTCCCCGCCCGTCCTCCCCTCGAACCACCGGAGACCACGATGAATCACCCCCGCCGCCTCCTCCCCCTCCTCGTGCTCGCGGCACTCCTCGCGCCGGTCGTCTCCGGGTGCGGCGGCGGCAAGGGGAACAAACTGCCGAAGGTCACCGGCACCGTGAACGTCGACGGCAAGCCGGCGGATGGCGCCGTGCTCCTCTTCTATCCCGAGGGGGGAAGGGCGGCCACGGCCACGGGGACGGCCGACGCCTCGGGCAAGTTCACGATCGTCACCAACATGGAACCGGGCATCGCCGCGGGCCGTTACAAGGTGACCGCCTCCTGGCCCGATCCTTCCCAACGCGCCACGGCGGAGGATCTCCAGCGCGGGATCTCCAAGGACGCGCCCGATCTCCTCGCGGGTCGCTACGTGGCCCCCGATCGCACCCCCCTCACCGCGGCGATCACCGGCGCCACCAAGGAACCCCCCCCCCTCGAACTCACCACGAAGTGACCGCGGCCGGTGGGCCGGCGCGTTCCCTCCCCCTCGCCCTTTCCTTTCCCCGAAACCCGACATCCCCACACGATGAACGCTTCCATCCGTTGCCTGCGACTGGCCATCGTCCTGCTGGCGATCCACGGCGTGGCGAACGCGGCCCCGCCCGGGACCGCCACCGAACTCCTGCCGATCGACCAGTACATCGAGGGCGATGACGGGGCCTACGCCTGGGAGGTGGTCAAGGGGGGGGGCAAGGAGCCCGCCACCGTCATCAAGCTCACGAGCCAGTCCTGGCGGGGACCGGACGAGGTGAGCCGGCAGAAGTGGGAGCACTGGCTCGTCATCGCCCGACCGGAGGAACTGAAGACCGACAAGTGCTTCATCATGGTCAGCGGCGGCGGCAACGACGGCACCAAGGTGCCCGACGGGCCCGGCACCGTCGTGTCGACGATCGCCGCGGCCACCGGGAGCCTGGTCGTGGAACTGAAGATGATCCCCAACCAGCCGATCGTCTTCGACGGCGACGGCAAGCCGCGCAAGGAGGACGACCTCATCGCCTACTGCTGGCACCGTTTCCTCGACACCGGCGACGCCACCTGGCTGCCGCGCCTGCCGATGGTGAAGAGCGTCGTCAAGGCGATGGACTGCATCGGTGAGTGGTCGCAGCGCGAGGGGATCCCGGTGGGCAAGTTCGTCGTCGCCGGCGGATCGAAGCGCGGCTGGACGACCTGGATGACCGGGGCCACCGACCACCGCGTCGAGGCCATCGTGCCCATCGTCATCGACGTCCTCAACGTCGACGAGCAGCTCCACCACCACGGTGCGACCTACGGCTTCTGGGCCGAGGCGCTCGGCGACTACGTGCACCACGGGATCGTGCAGGACCCCGACCACGAACGGATGCAGGAGCTGCACGCGATCGAGGATCCCTACTCCTATCTCGACCGCCTCACGCTGCCGAAGTTCGTCGTCAACGGGAGCGGGGACCAGTTCTTCGTCCCCGATTCCTCCCGCTTCTACTACGACGACCTCAAGGGCGAGAAGCACCTCTACTACGTCCCCAACACCGACCACGGCGTCGACAAGAATCCCGCCTCGGTGATGAGCATCGTCGCCTTCTACCAGATGATCATCGACGGCCGCACCCGGCCGGAGGCCGAGTGGACCTTCGAGGACGACGGGTCGATCCGCGTCCGCAGCGACGAGAAGCCGACGAACGTCGTCCTCTGGCAGGCCCACAACCCCGACGCCCGGGACTTCCGCCTCAAGACGCTCGGCAAGGCCTACCGGCCGACGGTGCTCGCCGCACAGCCCGACGGCAGCTGGGTGGGGAAGGCCGACCCGGTCAAGAAGGGCTGGACCGCCGCCTTCATCGAGCTCGAGTACGACACCGGCGGGCCGTTCCCCTTCCGCCAGTCGACCGCCGTGCGCATCACCCCCGACACGCTGCCACACGCCGGATTCGATCCGCGGAGCCTCCCCTACGAGGGCGACCTCCCCAAGGGGAAGTGATGACGTCCTCCGTGCGCGTGCTTCGGTACTGGCCTCTGCTCGCCGTGGCGCTCGTGTGCACCGGCGGCACCGCGGCGGCGGAGTTCCGGGCCGGCGCCGCGATGCGGGTCATCACCCCCGACCCGCTCCTCCCCGCCTCGGGCGGGATGGGGCCGACCAAGCCGACGACGGAGAAACGCGGCGAACTCACCGTGCGGGCCCTGGTGGTCGACGGCGGCGGCCCGCACGAGACGCTGGCGATCGTCTCGGTCGACGCCCTCGGCTTTCCCGGCGTGCTCGGCGACCGGGTCCGGGCGCTCGTGCCGCGGATTCCGGGAAAGGCGATCCTCATCGGCGCCACCCACACCCACAGCGCCCCCGACTGCTACGCCTTCCCCGACGGCAAGGGGGGGCACACCGGCGACCTCGCGTGGATCGACTCGGTCGTGGAGCGCGCCGCCGAGGCAATCAACGAGGCCCTCGACCGGGCGCGGCCCGCGACGCTCAAGGTGGCCACCGGCGAGGCCCGCGGCCGGATCGCCTTCAACTACTACGCCCCCGATCTCTACGACCGGCGGATGGGGGTCATCCAGGCGCTGGGCACAGACGGCGGGACGATCGGCACGCTCGTCAACTACGCCATCCATCCGGAGGTGATCGGTTCCGGCCGGGGCATCCTCTCCCCCGACTGCATCGGCCCGCTCGTCGACACCCTCGAGGAGCGCGTCGGCGGCGTGGCGCTGTTCATGAACGGCGCGCAGGGGGGCATGGTGACCGCCGACAACCGCGATCTCGAGCAGCCCTCCGATCCGGTCCGCGGCACCTGGAAGGACATCGGCACCTGGGAGGAGTGCGAGCGCATCGGCCGGACGATGGCGGAGGAGGCGCTGCGGATCGTGGCCGACGCGCCGGCCGTGGCCGAGCCGACGATCTCGGCCCGCTTCCGCGACGTCCGCTTCCCCGTCGACTCCGACGACCTGTGGGCCGTCGTCACCCACTCGCCGCTCGGCTATCCGCACGACGCGGCGACGCGCACGATCTCCGTCACGCTCGCCATGGTCGATCTCGGCCCCGCGCGGATCCTCACGATCCCCGGAGAGGCCCTGCCGAACATCGGCGGCTACCTCAAGCGGAAGACCGGCGACGACACCTTCCTCTTCGGTCTCACCAACGACGCCTTCGGCTACGTCCTCACCGAGGTCGATTTCCTCGCCTTCCCGCGCTACCAGTACGTGTCGCGCGTCTCGCTCGGCGAGCGGACCGGCACGATCCTCGTCGACAACCTCCTCGAGATGGTGCGCGAGACGCCGCGGCCTTCCGTCGCGAAGTAGCCGACGCGGTCAGTCGTCGGCGATGAAGCCGTGGTACCTCCCCATGTGCCAGGGGAGGAGGAACACCGTGCCGCTGGCCAGTTCGCGGCCGTCGCCCCCCTGGTCGAAGCGCCACGGATCGGTGTTCCAGTGGGCGAAACTGCGCTCGTCGACGGGGAGCACCCTGCCGTCGACGCGGTGGCCCCGGGGCACACGGTCGGGCCGTCCGGGATCGATCGACTGCGCCTCCGGGAGACGCACGAGGTCGAGCCGGTGGGCGTTGGTGTGGCGCCACTGGCAGCGGTCCATCGGCAGGAGCACCAGGCTGTCGAGGGAGTCGTCGAGCCAGTCGGAAGCTCCCTGCGGCCCGCCGGCGGAGGGATCGAACGGCCCGTCGCGTCCCGCCTCGCGGGCCGTCGCCACATAGGCGAAGTGGAAGAACGGATTCCGCTCCGGCCGCTCGAGGAGCCAGGAGCGGTGGAAGGCGCCGAGGAACGCACGTCGCATCACGGGATCCGACGTGTAGCGCACCAGGTGGTAGAAGTTCATGAAGGCCATCTCGTCGTCCGACTGGTTGCCGGAGCCGATGCCGTGCTGGATCTTCGGCACCAGCGCGTTGGCGGCGTAGGCATGGTCGCGCACCAGGGCGTCGGCGGCCGCCGCGTACTTCCGGTCCCCGGTGACGTGCGCGGCGATCGCCATGTAGGCGAGGATGCTCATCGAGTTGAGCCCGCGTTCGACCTCCCAGCGGGGATCGTGATTGAGCGCGGCGGGGGACCACTCGCCCCAGCGCGTCGCCTTCCCGTCGTGGTCGACGAGCCGGAAGCCGTGATCGACGAGGTGGTCGGCGAGCCGGGCCACCGTGGCGCGGACCGCCGCCCGCTCCCCGTCGGTGGCGGCGACGAGATCGTGGTAGAGCGCGAGGAAGAAGAAGTGGCCGTCCAACTCGTCGGAACTCGTGTCGGCCTTCCACCACCACCGGCCGTCGGCCGATTTCGGCCAGCGCGGCGAGAGCGTCTTCCAGAGCGGATCCGCCTCGAGCGTGCGTCGGTCTCGCTCCTCCTGGCCGACGTTGGGGTCGGGGCCGTCGGCGGGCAGCACCGTGCGTGCCGGAAAGCCGCGCGGCGGCGCGTGCTCGCACCCCGCGGGCACCTGCTGGAGGAACTCGAGCGCCCAGAAGACGCGATCGGCGCGGCGCTTCGCATCGGGGGACCGGTCGTGGCCGTAGGCGAAGCACTGTGCCGCACCGTACATCGCGGTCCACAGGCCGTCGTTGTCGCTGTCGGTGCGGCGGGCCGTGGCGACGTCGCCCGGGCTCTCGAGCGTCGCGGTGGCCACGAACCGGTGTTCGGTGCGGGCGATCGAGCGCTCGATCTCCTCCTCGTACAGGGCGGCCTTCGCGGCCAGCGTCGTGGGTCGCGCGGCGATCCAGCCGGTGCCGCCGTCGGTGGCGAGGACCACGTCCCCGGCCGAGGTGACGACCAGATCGTGGACGACGTCACCGGGGAGCCAGCGCGGCCCCTGACGGTAGCGGAAGTGGTCGTCGGTCCACTCGACGACCCCGGCCCGCGAGCCGAACCACACCGTGCCGTCCGGCGCGGCCGCCACGGCGGTGAAATCGGCGACCGGCAGCCCCTCGGCACCGGTGAAGAACTCGAAGCCGCCGGCGCCGCGCCGCACGACCCCCGCCGGCGTGGCGACGACGAGGCGCCCGGCACGATCCCACGCCACGCCACGCACGTCGGTCGTGGCCCAGGCCAGGCCGTGCCGGTCGACGGGCTCGAGCCGCACCCATGCCGCGCCGGGACGGCGCTCGAAGACCCCGACCGAGGTCGCCGCCGCGGTCGTGCCATCCTCGCGCCGCGCGATCTGCCGCAGCCCGGCATCCGGAATCCCGGGGGGGAGATCCCCTCCCTCCCCGCGCCCGGGGGTGGTCGCCTCGACGGCTTCGAAACGATCCTCCCCGAGCCGCCAGGTCGCGGTGCCGTCGCCGAGATGGACGGCGCCGTCGGCGGCGAGCCAGACGCGCGTGGGGCGGAAACCGTCCGGCAGGCCGGGGGGCAGCGAACGGTGGACCGGGGTGCGCTGCACGAACGCTCCCACGCGCCGCGGCAGGAGGGGATCGGCGGCGAACGCCGGGCTCGCGGCGAGCACGAGCGTGATCGCGAGCGCCACGGGCAGGCGGGCGGTCAGGCTTCCCCGGCGCGCGACGGGACGGATGGTCACGGGCGGCATCTCCTCACGGTGCGCTTCGCGTTCCGGGCCGTCAGCCTAGCGGCACGACGACCCCGCTCCCGCCCCGCGGAAGGAGGGGCGACCTCGCCGCCGGACCGGGTGCCCCGACGATCGGGAGGCTCGCCCGCGGCGGGGGGGCCGACCACGCGCCGGCTGCACGGCGTTCCCCGCGGGCTTTCCGGCCCGTGCCGCGGGTTGCATGATGTCGGGCACGCCCCCGTGGGAAGGCGACGCAACCCGACCGCTCCTTCCCCGTTCAAGCGGGGTCACGATTCCGGCCGCGCGGATTCATCGGGAGTCAACGCCGTGTCTGTGTTCCGTCCACGACTCCTCGCGCTCGCCGTCGGCCTCGCCCTGCTCGCCGGCGTGCCCCGCGCGCAGCCCCCGCGGCAACCGCCCCCCCCGCCGGTCGGCGAAGCCCCTCCCCCCGGAGCCCCGCCGGGGGGACCGGGAGGATTCCCCGGTGGCTTCTTCCCCGGGCCGGGCGGACCGCCCGGGGGACGGGGCCCCATGGGGGGAGCGGAATGGAAGCTCGTGGAACGATTCGACGCCGACGGCGACCGCCGTCTCGACACCGCCGAGCGCCGCGCGGCCCGCGAGGCGGTGCGCGCCGAGCGTCCCCCGCGGGGCGGGCGCGGGGGACCGCCCGGGGGGCGTGGTCGGCCTCCGGCCACGCCGGGGCGGAGGATGACCCCCGCCGACGTCACCCCCCACCCCGACGCCGGACTCTACGACCCGGGCGTGCTGCGGACGCTGTTCCTCGAGTTCGAGGCGGAGGACTGGGAGCAGGAACTCGAGGACTTCAACGACACCGACGTCGAGGTGCCGGCCAGGCTCACGGTGGACGGCAGGACGATCGAAGGGGTGGGGGTCCACTTCCGCGGCGCATCGAGCTACTTCATGGTGCCCGCCGGGTCCAAGCGCTCGCTCGCCGTCGCCGTCGACCATGCCGATCCCGACGCCGACCTCCTCGGCTACCGCACCCTCAACCTGCTCAACGCCAACGGCGATCCGAGCATGATGAGCAGCGTGCTCTACTCGCACGTCGCCCGGCCCCACATCGCCGTCCCGAAGGCGAACTTCGTCCGGGTGGTGATCAACGGGGAGTCGTGGGGCGTGTACGTCAACGTCCAGCAGGCCAACAAGGACTTCCTCCGCGAGTGCTACGGCGACTCCAAGGGGAGGCGCTGGAAGGTGAAGGGACGCCCCGGAGGCCGCGGTGGACTCGAGTACTTCGGCGAGGGGGTCGATGCCTACCGCGACGTGTTCGAGTTGAAGACGAAGGAGGATCCGGCGGCATGGCGGGACCTCGTCGCCCTCTGCCGGATCTTCGACGAGACGCCGGTGGGGCGGCTCGAGGCGCGCGTGCGGCCGGTCCTCGACGTCGACGAGGCGCTCTGGTTCCTCGCCCTCGACAACGCCCTGGTCAACAGCGACGGATACTGGACGCGTGCCAGCGACTACACGCTCTTCCAGGACGCGGGGGGGGTGTTTCACGTCATCCCCCACGACATGAACGAATGCTTCGTCGCGGGCGGGCCGCCGGGGGGCGGGTTCGGCGGTCCCCCGGGGGGTGGTCCACCGGGAGGCGGGGGTTTCGGTCGCGGTCCGGGGGGACCGGGGCACGGTGGCCCCGATCTCGATCCGCTCGTCGCCCTCGACGACGGCGGCAAGCCGCTGCGCAGCGGACTGCTCGCCGTGCCGGGGCTGCGCGAGGCCTACCTGCGGAACGTGCGCACGATCGCCCGCGACCAGCTGGCGTGGGAGGCGATCGGACCGGTGATCCTCGCCGGCCGGCAGCTGATCCGCGACGCGGTGCACGAGGACACGCGCAAGCTCGCGACGAACGAGGCTTTCGACGCGGCGACATCGCCCGAGGGGGGGCCGGGGAGCCTGCGCGATTTCCTGGAGCGGCGCCGGACCTACCTGCTGGGGTACGATCCGGCGGCGGCCGGCCACTGATCGTCCCGGCTCCGAGCCCACCCTCCGACCCCACGGGGACCGATTCCGATGCCCGACTGGTTCGCCGAAGCCTTCCCCAGCGACGCGGAACTCCGTCTGGGCAACATCCTCGTCCGTCTCGTGGCGGCGCTGGTGATGGGGGGCCTCGTCGCCGCCATCTACCGCGGGACGCGCAGGCGGCGCGACGCGGCGGGCGATCTCACCCAGACGCTCCTCCTCCTGGCGGTGGTGATCGCGATGATCACCCTCGCCATCGGCAACAACGCCGCGCGCGCGTTCAGTCTCGTCGGCGCCCTGGCGATCGTGCGCTTCCGCAGCGTCGTCGAGGATCCGCGCGACACGGCGTTCGTGATCCTCGCGGTGGCGGTGGGACTGGCCGTGGGGGCCGGGTTCATCTGGGTGCCCCTCCTCGGTCTGCCGATGGCCGCTCTGGTGGCCTGGTCCTTCACCGGCCCCGCGGCGCCCCCCGCGGACGCCCGCTGCCGCGTCACGCTCCGCACCGAGACCGGCGCCGCGGCGGGCCGGGCCGCCGACGCCCTCGCCCCCCATCTGGACGACATCCGGCCGCGGCGCGTCGAGACGGTGAAGAAGGGGACGCTCGTCGAACAGGTCTGGACCGGCCGCCTCAAGTCGACGAGCGACCCGGAGACGCTCGTCGGCGCCCTGCGCGCCACCCCCGGATTCTCCGGAGCCGAGGTGGTGTTCCCCGACTGACCCCCGGGCGGATCGCTCCGCGGCGTGCGGGGGCGACGGGCCCGTCGCACGCAGTCGGGATTCCCGCAGACCGCCAACCTCGGCGGCGGCTACGCGACCTGGCGGCTGCACCATCCGGCGCCGTGACCGCGGGCCCCCGGACGCTCATCCCCCCACGATCTCCGCGATCGCCGCGCCGCCCGAGACGAGCGACAGCGGCCTGTCGAGCGGATCGCGGATCTCCCGCTCCGGCGGGATGCCGAGGAGGTGGAAGATCGTGGCGGCGAGATCGGGGGGGCGCACCGGCCGATCGGCCGGCAGGGCGCCGCGGGCGTCGCTCGCCCCGATGACGGCCCCCCCCGGCACGCCGGCCCCGGCGAGGGCCACGGAGAACACGCTCCCCCAGTGGTCACGCCCGCCGGCCGGGTTGATGGTGGGGGTGCGGCCGAACTCCCCCATCACCACCACGAGCGTGGTCTCGAGGAGGCCGCGCTCGTCGAGGTCGTCGAGGAGCGCGGGCAACGCGGTGTCGAGTTGCGGGCAGAGGACGTTCTTCACCCTCCCCGCGTTGTCCTGGTGGGTGTCCCAGAGCGGGTTTCCGGCGCTCGTGTCGCCCGGCTCGCGCGGCCAGTTGACCTGCACGAGGCGCACGCCCGCCTCGACGAGCCGGCGGGCGAGAAGGACGCTCTGTCCGAACTTGCCCCGTCCGTAGCGATCGCGCGAGGCGGTCGACTCCCGCTCGATCTCGAGCGCCGCGCGGGTCGATCCCGCACGGAGGAGATCGAAGGCCTCCGTCTGGAAACGGTCGAGCTCGGCCATCGGGGCGCTCCGCAGCCGCCGGGACAGGCCGCCGTCGAGTCGCGAGAGGAGGTCGCGGCGGTCGTCGAGCCGCGCCATGCCGACGCCGTCCGCCCCCAGCAGCCCCTCGATCTCGAGCCGCTCCTGCGACGGGTCGCAGCGGATGAAGTGGGGATGCCAGGCCGCCCCCATGAAGCCGCCGTTCTGTCCCGGCCAGGGGATGGCCGGATTGTTGAAGATCGGTTCGGGGAGGACGACGGCGTCGAGCGGCGAGCGTTCGGCGGCGCGGAGGGCCCCCACCGCGGCGGCGATGCTCGGCCAGTCCTGTGGGCCGGGGGGGACGCTCTCGGCGATGCTCGTCGGCTCGTGGCCGGTGAGCATGAAGCAACCGCTCGTGGAGTGGGAATGGATCCCGGTGGTCATCGAACGGATGACGCACATCCGGTGCGCCTGCGCCGCCGTCCGCGGAAGCAGCTCGCTGAACTGCACGCCGGGGACGCTCGTCGCCACCGGCAGGAACGGCCCGCGGATCTCGATCGGCGCCCCCGGTTTCGGATCGAACGTCTCGTGCTGAGGGGGGCCTCCCGAGAGGAAGAGCACGATGCACGCCTCGGCCCTCGGCCGCGCGGAGCCGGCGGCGCGGGCCGCGGCAAGACCGGGGAGCGAGAGCCCGAGGGCGCCGAGCGCACCGACGCCGAGGACCTTCCGGCGGGGCTGGCGGTGGAGACGGACGATCGGGTCGCTGCCAGCCATCACGCTCCACCTCCGCACCCCGCCGACGGCGACCGCACCGCCCGCGGACGACCGGCCGATCCACCGCCCGAGGGATCGGGTGGAACCGCTCCCGATCGCCAAGCGGGCCAACGAGGACCGGCTCCGCCGCCGGTCGCGGCGGCGGACACACTCCTGTCATCCCGGCTTTTTGCGGCGCCGTCCGGAGTGGGAAAAGCCGTGGATGACTTCCCCCACCGCCGCTAGTGTACGTGCCCCGATCCGTCGCCCCAATCCGCCTTCCCGGCCGGCGGCCGGCGGGCGAAGCCTTTGTCAGGATTCCAGCGCATGGCCCTCCGCACCGACCCTGCCGCGCGTTCGACCACCGGGGCGACGGAGGCCTCCGCCCCCCTGGTCGTCGCCGCCATCCGCGGGAAGTACGAGGAGTCGACCCACCTCGTCCATGCCATGGTCGCCCGGGACGACGGCACGCTCGTCGCCGCCCATGGCGATCCGGGCCGCCGCACCTTCCCGCGCTCGGCCGTGAAGGCGATCCAGGCGCTCGTGCTCGTGGAGAGCGGTGCCGCCGATGCGTTCGGATTCACGCCGGCCGAGTTGGCGCTCGCCTGCAGCTCCCACTCCGGCACCCCGCTGCACGTCGACACCGCGCGGAGCATGCTCGCGAAGGCGGGCCTCGACGCCACGGCGCTCGAATGCGGCACCCACTGGCCGATCGACGAACCGAGCGCCCGGCAGCTCGCGCGGGGCGGCGGCGCCCCCTGCCCGCTCCACAACAACTGCTCCGGAAAGCATGCCGGCTTCCTCGCCGCCGCGCGTCACCTCGGCATCCCGACCGGCGGCTACGTCGCCGCCGACCACCCGCTGCAGGAGCGCGTCACCGGGACGCTGTCCGACCTCGTCGGATGCCGGCTGTCGGCGGCCGATCGTGCCACCGACGGCTGCTCGATCCCCACCCACGCGGTCCCCCTCGCCCGCCTCGCCGTGGCCTTCGCCCGCGTCGGCACCGGATCGGGTCTCCCTGCCGACAGGGCCGGGGCCTTGGCGCGCCTGCGGGCCGCCGCGGCCTCCCATCCCCGGCTCATCGCCGGCCCTGGGCGTTTCGACACGCGCGTCATGGAGGCCTGCGGCGAGCGCGTGTTCGTCAAGTCGGGGGCGGAGGGGGTGCTCTGCGCCGCGCTGCCGGACGCCGGCATCGGCATCGCCGTGAAGGCGGAGGACGGAGCCCACCGCGCCGCCGAGGTGGCGATGGCCGACCTGCTCCTGCGACACCTCCCCTCCCCCTCGGCGGAGGAGCGGACGTCGCTCGGCGACCTGCACGCACCGGCGCTCTCGAACTGGAACGGCGCCAAGGTGGGCTTCCTCGCGGTCCTCGTCCGGAGGCCGGCCTGACCCTGCCCTGCGGAAGTCAAGTCATTGGCTCGGCACGACTTCCAGAGCCCGGCCCGACCGGGGTGTCGAGGGCCGCGCAGGCTGACCTACAATTGATTCCGCCGGAGCGTTCCGCCTCCTCCCGGTCCACCCCGCCACGCACCATGCTCCCCATCCGCCGCGATTCCCCCCTCCGGTCGACGGTGTTCCGTCGGTGGCTCACCCTGGCCGCGGCGCTCCTTGGCTGCGTCGCCGTGCGGGGCCCCGTCGCCGCGGCCGTGACGCCGGAGCAGGAGCGGTTCTTCGAGGAGAAGGTGCGGCCGCTGCTCGTGGCCCGTTGCCAGGGCTGCCACGGGGAGCGTGTCGCCGAGGGGGGCCTGCGGCTCGACCACCTCCCCGGCGCGCTCGCGGGGGGGGATGGCGGTCCGGCGATCGTGTCCGGGGACCCCGCCGCGAGCCGCCTCCTCGGGGCGGTGAAGCGCACCGCCGAGCCGGCGATGCCCCCGGACGAGCCGCTCCCCGCGGAGGAGGTCGCCGTTCTCGAAGCCTGGATCGCGGCAGGAGTGCCCTGGAGCGGCCCCGGTGCCGACGGCCCCGCCGTCGCCGCCGACAGGATGCCCACCGACATGGCCGCCGCGGTCGCATGGGCGCGGCAGCGTCACTGGGCCTTCCAGCCGATCGAGCGCCACGTGCCGCCGGAACTCCCGGCCGGCCTCGACCCGGCGCGGGCCGCGGAGTGGACCGGGGCGATCGATCGCTTCCTCGCCGCGCCGATCGTGGCCGCGGGATTGCAACCCTCCGCGCCGGCCTCCCCGCGCGACGTCGTCCGCCGCCTCTGGTTCGATCTCGTCGGCCTGCCACCCCCGGCCGGCCGCGTCGACGCGTTCGTCGCCGATCCCTCCGAGGCCGCCTGGCAGGCGCTCGTCGAGGAACTGCTCGCCTCCCCCGAGCATGCGGAGCACTGGGCGCGGCACTGGCTCGATCTCGCGCGTTACGCCGACACGATGGGCTACGCCTTCGACAAGCAGGATCCCCGCTATCCCTTCGCCTGGACCTACCGCGACTGGGTGGTCGGAGCGCTCGCCGCGGACATGCCCTACGACCGCTTCGTCACGCTCCAGCTCGCCGCCGACCGGATCGATCCCCCGGTGCCGCGCGGGGATCTGGCGGCGCTTGGGTTCCTCACGGTGGGGCGGACGTTCCTCGGCAACCAGCACGACATCATCGACGATCGCATCGACCTGGTGACCCGCGGCCTTCTCGGCCTGACGGCCGCCTGCGGCCGCTGCCACGACCACAAGTACGAGCCGGTGAGCGCCGCCGACTACTACGGCCTCTACGGGATCTTCGCGTCGAGCCATGTCCCGGGGGAGCTTCCGGTGATCGGCGAGGCCCCGCCGGGACCGGACGCCGAGGCCTTCGTGAAGCGGCAGGCGGAGCTCAAGGCCGCGATCCCCGCGCACGAGAACGCCGTCCGCGTGCGCGGCACGCGCGCGGCCGTCGCCCACGCCGCCGACTATCTCCTGGAGACGGCCCGGCCGACGCCGCGCAAGGCCGACGGCCGACCGCCGCGCCTCGCCGACGACTACGACATGCTCCAGGTGCTCATCGACCGGACGCGTCACGCGGTCGAGGGGGCCGGCGCCTCCCATCCGGTGTTCGGCCCCTGGATCGCGCTCGAGGGAAAAGCGGACGACGAGGTCGGCGCCGCCGTCGCGGCACTACTCGCGGCCTGGGGTGACGCCCCCTCCCCCGACGTCGTCCATCCGCTCGTGGCGCTCGAGCTCCGCTCGCCGGTCCCCGCCACGCTCCGCGGGGTCGCCGAGACCTACGGCAGGCTGTTCGCCCGGGTCGCGCCGGAGTGGGCGGGGGGCCCGGCACCCTCCCCCGACGACGCGCCGGAACTCGTGTCGCTGCGGCAGGCGCTCGGCGCGGAGGGGACGTGCCTGGTCGTCCGTCCGGGCGAGGCGATGCAGCTGGCCACGATCGAGGAGGGGAACGAGGCCCGGCGGCTGAAGATGGAGATCACCCGTCACGAGGCCGAGTCCCCCGGGGCGCCGCCCCAGGCGATGGTCCTCGTCGACAGGGATACCCCCGCCGACGCCCACGTCCTCGTCCGCGGCAACCCCGGCCGTCCCGGGGACAAGGTGGAACGCCGCCTGCCGGGCATCCTCGGCGGCGCGGCCGTCGACCGCGCCTCGAGCGGCCGCCTCGACCTCGCGCGCGGCATCGTCGCTCCCGAGGGGACGCTCGCGCCGCGGATGGTCGTCAACTGGGCATGGGCCCACCACTTCGGCCGCGGGATCGTCGAACCGGTCGGCGACCTCGGCCTGCGCGGCGAGCCGCCGAGCCATCCCGAGCTCCTCGACGATCTCGCTCGGCGCTTCGTCGACGAGGGGAAGTGGAGCCTCCGCTGGCTCCACCGGCAGATCGTCACCAGCCGCGCCTGGCGCCAGTCCGCCGCGGCGAGCGCGGAGGCCGCGGCGATCGATCCGGACAACCGCCTCCTCGCCCGCGCCAACCGCCGGCGCCTCGGGTGGGAGGCGTGGCGCGACAGCCTCGTGACCGCCGCCGGGCTCCTCGACACCGCCGCACGCGGCGGCCGGGGGATCGACCCGCTGGCCCGGGACGCCATGCACCGGCGCACGCTGTACACCCGCCTCGACCGGCAGGACGTGCCGGGGATCCTCCGCGTGTTCGACGTGGCCAATCCCGACGCGGCGACACACCAGCGCTCGCGGACGAGCGTCCCGCAGCAGGGCCTCGCCGCCCTCAACGCGTCGCTCGTCGTGGAGGCGGCGCGGGCCGCCGCCGCACGCTCCGCCCGGGAGGCGGGGGAGGGTGCCGACCAGCGGCGGCGCGTCGAGACGCTGTGGCGGGCCTGCCTCGCGCGTTCCCCGGACGGGACGGAGGTGGCCGCGGCGGACGCCTTCCTGGCCGGCGCGGCCGCCGGGCCTGCCGAGTTCGGTCCCTGGGAACAGCTCGCGCAGGCGCTCCTGGCATCGGCCGAGTTCCAGTTCGTCGATTGAAGGCCGACACCGGGAAGATCCCGCCCCATGCACACCACCCCATCGATCCCTGCCGCGGTCACGCGCCGTGACGCCCTCCTCCGCACGGGCCTCGGGCTCGGCTGGCTCGGCGCCGCGAGCCTCCTCGAGGCCGATGCCCGCGCCGCCGGCGCGGCTCCGGCGTCGGGCGCGGATCGTCTCCCGCGGTCGCTCGCGCCCCGCGCGCCCCACTTCCCGGCGCGGGCCCGCGCCGTGAGCCACCTCTTCGCCAACGGCGGCCCGAGTCACCTCGACACCTTCGACCGCAAGGTGGCGCTCGAGAAGTACGCCGGGAAGGAGGTGCCCGGCACCCTCCCCACCGAGCGCCGCACCGGGGCCGCACTCCCCTCGCCGTTCCCCTTCCGTCGTCACGGCGACAGCGGGCTCGAGATCAGCGACCTCTTCCCCTCCGTCGCCCGCCACGCCGACCGGCTGCTCGTCGTGCGTTCGATGCACGCCGACGTCCCCAACCACGAGCCGTCGCTGATGCTGATGAACTGCGGCGACGCCCGGCTCGTCCGCCCGGCGGCGGGCGCCTGGGTGACGTACGGATTGGGCACCGAGAACCAGAACCTCCCCGGGTTCGTCGCCATGTGCCCCGGCGGCTATCCGATCAAGGGGACGGAGAACTGGCGCAACGCCTTCCTGCCCGGTGCCTACCAGGGCACCTACGTCGACACCGCGAAGCAGCGCGTGGACGAGCTCGTGGAGAACGTCCGCCATCCCTGGCTCGACCGTGACGCCCAGTCGCGTCTGGTGGCCCTCACCGCCGCGCTCGACCGCCGGCATCTCGCCGCCCGGCCGGAGGACCCGCAGCTCGAGGCACGGCTGGCCTCGCTCGAACTCGCCTGGCGGATGCAGGCCGAGGCCGCGGAGGCGTTCGACGTGACCCGGGAGCCGCAGTTCGTCCGCGACCGCTACGGCGACGACGTGCAGGGGAGGCAGATGCTCATCGCCCGGCGGCTGGTGGAGCGCGGCGTGCGCTACGTGCAGGTGTGGCACGGCGCCGGCCAGCCCTGGGACAGCCACGACGCCATCGCCAAGAACCACGGCCGGCTGGCGAAGGAATGCGACCGTGCCATCGGCGCCCTCCTCGACGATCTGGTGGCGCTGGGGATGATCGAGAGCACGCTCGTGCTCTGGGGGGGCGAGTTCGGGCGCACACCCACCGTCGAGTTGCCGCAGCCCGGCACCGGCATCACGGAGATTTCCGGACGCGACCACAACCACCACGGCTTCTCCGTCTGGATGGCGGGCGGTGGCGTGAAGGGGGGCACGGTCTACGGCGCCACCGACGAGATCGGCTTCAAGGCGGTGGAGAAGCCGGTGCACGTCCACGACCTCCAGGCGACCATCCTCCACTGCCTCGGCCTCGATCACACGCGGCTCACCTTCCGCCACAGCGGCCGCGACTTCCGTCTCACCGACGTCCACGGCCGTGTGATCGAGGACTGGCTGTCTTGACCACCGCCCGCTCCCGCATGCCGGGCCCCCTCCGCGGACCTTCCCGGCGCGGGCGTCGCTGGTGGTTGGCGTTGATCGTCGTCGTGGCGGTGGGGACGGCGGGGTTCGAGCGCTGCCGGATGCCCGACTCCGCGGGGCGCGAGACCTGGACGGTGCGGGCCGTCCACGACGGCGACACGGTCACCTGCCACGACAACGACGGGCAGGCGCGGCGGATCCGCCTGCTCGGCATCGACGCCCCGGAACTCGGGCAGACGCACGGCCGCGAGGCCCGCGCGGCCCTCGCTCGCAAGGTGGGTGAGCGGCGCGTGGGGGTGGCCGCGCGGGGTCACGACCGGCACGGTCGGCTGCTGGCGACGCTGTGGATCGAGGAGCGCGACATCAACCGCGAGATGGTGGCCGAAGGCCACGCCTGGGCGTTCGGCGGCATCGCGCCCGACCCGGATTTGGTCGAGGCCGAGTCCTCCGCCCGGCGCGAGCGGCGCGGATTGTGGGCGGAGTCACTTCCGGAGGAGCCGGCACACTGGCGGGCTTCACATCCCCGGCAGCCATGAGGGGAGGGGGGCGGCGGGACCGGCGGCCACTTCCCGGCATCCTCCCGTTGGTTTAGGTTGCGGGGATGGACAGCAGGCGTGATGTCGTCGTCACCGGCGTGGGGATCGTCAGCCCCCTCGGGATCGGGTGCCGACCGTTCTGGGAAGCGATCCTCCACGGACGCTCGGGCGTGCGCCCGATCACGCGTTTCGACTCCTCCTCGTTGAGCGTGCCGTTCGGCGGCGAGATCGTCGACTTCGACCCCAAGCAGTGGGTGCGGCCGCGGAAGAGCCTGAAGGTGATGAGCCGCGACATCCAGTACGGATTCGCGGCCGCCGAACTGGCGATGGCCGACGCCGGGATCGCCCCGGGGACGGCCGAGCCGGAGCGCTTCGGGGTGGTCGTCGGCGGGGACATGATCTACGCCGACCTCGAGGACGTCGAGCACACCTACCGCCGGGCGCTGTCGGGCCAGGGCTTCGATTTCTCCACCTGGGCCGAGGTGATCCACGAGGATCTCCACCCCCTCTGGCTGCTCAAGCATCTCCCCAACATGACGGCGTCCCACGTGGCGATCGCCCACGACGCCCGCGGACCGAACAACACCCTCGTGCTCGGCGACGTCTCCGGATTGCTCGCCGTCGCCGAGGCCGCGAGCGTGATCCGCCGCGGGTGGGCCGACGTGATGCTCGCCGGCGGCACCGGCTCGCGGCTCCATCCCGCGGCACTGGCGGCGCGGGGCGACGCGCTCCTCTCGCACCGCCGCGACGACTGCGCCCGGGCCTCGCGTCCCTTCGACGTCGGTCGCGACGGACTGGTCAACGGCGAGGGTGCCGGCCTGGTCGTTCTCGAGTCGCGGGCGCACGCCGAGCGGCGCGGGGCGCGGATCAGGGCCACCTTCCTGGCGGCGGCGAGCCGATGCGAGCCGGCGGCCGGCGGGACGCCGCTCACCGGCGCCGCCCTGCGGCGCGCCATCCGGGCCGTGCTCGACCGCACGGGGCTCACGCCCGCGGAGGTCGGCCATGTCAACGCCCACGGTCTCTCGACGGTCGAGATGGACCGCATCGAGGCGCTGGCGATCGCCGCCGAACTCGGCGCCGTCCCCGTGACGGCGCCGAAGGGGGCGATGGGCCACCTCGGGGCGGGGGGAGGGGCGGTGGAACTGGCGGCGAGCGTCCTCGCGCTCGAGGCCGGCGTGGTGCCGCCGACGGCCAACCACGAGTCGACCGACCCGCGCTGCCCCGTGGACGTCGTCGCGGGCGTGGCTCGCACCGACCGCCCGGGCACGGCGCTCAAGGTGAACCTCTGCTCCACCGGCCAAGCCGCCGCCGTGGCGCTCGCCGCGCCGGGCTGACCGTCGCGCTCACCAGCTGTGGTTGTAGCCGAACGAGAAGCCCTGGAAGAACACCTGCCCGCCCGGATCGATCTGGTTCTGCTTGATCTTGTTGAGGTTGAACTGCCTCGAGGCGGTGGCGACGCCGGCCACCCAGAGGAAGTCGTAGCCGAGCTGGATCGAGGAGTTGGGGGTGAAGTTCCAGCCGGCCAGGATCGTGAGATCGCCGAGGAACCCCGGGCCGATCTGCTGTCCCGCCATCTTCCACACCTCGCTGCCGGTCGGGAACGGCGCCCGCGGGTCGCCGCTCGGCGGGATCGGGGAGCCCTGGGCGGGTACGGCGCCGGGATTCTGGTACCCGGTGTTGCGCGCGTTCATCTGCTGCTGCGTGCCGTCGAAGGCGATGGCCGGCGCGGCGCGGCCGCGGAGGCCCCAGTAGAAAAACTCGTTGCGGCTGATGAGCTCGCCACCCATGTTGAAGCCCCACAGCCAGTTGTCCGTCTGGATCAGATAGTCGCCCCCGAAGGTCGAGAGGGGCTGATCGAAGGCCCGGCCGCTGAAGGAGAACTGCTCGTTGAAGTTGGCCAGTCGCGTCCCGAAGAACAACGACGGCAGCCAGCCGCGCTCGGCGTGCCGGGTCCAGTCGCCGTTGGGCACCATCACCATCTGGTCGCGTCCCAGCCGGCGGTGGATCTTGTAGTTCACCTCCATGCTGTTGAAGTTCGCGTTGGTGGTGGTGAGGAATTGCTGGGCACCGGTGAAACCGGGCGTGGCGTCGGACAGCGGGGTGACGAGGTAGGTCTGGTAGCTGCCGTTGATGACCGCGTTCCAGGCATCCTGCTGGTAGAAGGACAGCCCGCCGTAGTAGGTGAACTCGAGCGAACGGTCGCGGTCGAGGTAGTCGCGGCCCAGGTATTCGCCCACCGTGATCCGGGCGGCCGGGGAGACGTTGTAGGGAAGGGCGTCGGTCGTCATCACGCCCTGCTTGTTCTTGAGGATCTCGAAGCGCTGCAGCGGGGTGAGGGTGAGGAGGTAGGAGTCGTACCCGAGCACCCTGCGATACTGCCTCCCCCGGCTCATGAAGAGGATCTCGGCCGAGCCGTAGTAGTCGCCGGTGCCGAACCAGCCGCCGGAACTGGCCTCGTACGGCATGCGCTCGGCGGGGATCTCCTCGAGCGGAGGCTCGTCGCCCAGGGCGAGCGGCGACTCGATCACCTCGCTCGGGAAGGGAGTCCCCTCCGCGGGCGCCGCCCACCGGTCGAGCACCGACGGCCCGTCGCCCGGAAGCGTGGCGTCCCCCAGGGCGATCTCCGCCGGCAATGGCTCGTCGGGAAACGTGCCGGCAGGGGCGATGTCGAGGAGCGAACCCGGCGGCGGAGCCGCGGCGTTCGGCGGGGTGTCCGCCGCCCCTCCGGTCCGGCCGCCGGCGAGGGCTGCCGTCAGACAGCCGAGCGCGATCAACCGGGAGAGCATGGCTGGTGTGACTTGCATCGACGCTGGCCCCGAAAACGAGGTTGACGGTCCGGACAATCGACCCGATCGGAGTCTTTGATCGTCCGCGGCAGAGTCGCCTCCGCAGAAAAAACCGCCGCAATCGGCAGAAACCACCGCATCCCCCCCGGATTCCCCGGCGACACGGTCACTCGCCGCCGATCGGGGGCATCCCTCGGCCCGCACTCTCCCACCCAGACCTTCCAGCCCTCCCTCGCGGGCAGCGATTGCAGCGGCACCCGGCTCCGGTTCGATCCCCATCACGGGGACGGTGCGCGTCCCCGGAGGTGCCCATGGTCCCCAAACGCTCCCACCTGCTGCTCGCCGGCCTGCTCCTGTTTCTCGTGGGCATCCAGTTCCGGATGGTGGAGTCGTTCACCCTCTCGGAGCGCTCCACGCGGGTCATCGCGGCCCAGCTCGGGGGGGCCAACGGCGCGGGCAACGCCGCGCCGGTCCAGTCGCTGTGGGGAGGGGGCACGCCGCCCGCCACCCGGACGATCCAGCCGCCGGCCTGGATCGGACTGGCCCTCATGTCGGTGGGGTCGGTGATGACCCTCAAGAGCCTGTCGATGAAGGGCTGACCGTCAGGCCAGCACCTCGCGGATGACGTGGCCGTGGACGTCGGTGAGCCGCATGTCGCGGCCGCTGAAGCGATAGGTCAGCCGGGTGTGGTCGATGCCCAGCAGCCACAGCATGGTGGCGTGCAGGTCGTGGATCTGGAACTTCTTCTCCACGACGCGGTAGCCGTAGTCGTCGGTCGCCCCCACCGTCGTGCCGCCACGGACGCCGCCCCCGGCCATCCACATCGAGAAGGCCTGCGGATTGTGGTCGCGGCCGTCCCCCCCCTGGGCGAACGGGGTTCGTCCGAACTCCCCGCTCCACACCACGAGCGTCGAGTCGAGCATGCCGCGGCGGCGGAGGTCGCGCACCAGCGCCGCGATCGGCTGGTCGACCGCGCGGGCGTTCGCGGCGTGCCCCTCGCGGAGATTGCCGTGCTGGTCCCACCGGTCGGTGCCCACGGAGGTGCATGTCAACTCCACGAAACGCACACCCCGCTCCACCATCCGTCGGGCCAGCAGGCACTCGGCGCCGAAGACCCTCGTCGGGGCGTTCTCCGACTCCAGGCCGTACTCCCGCTTCGTCGCCTCGGTCTCCCCCGAGAGGTCGAGGAGATCGGGCACCGCCGTCTGCATCCGGTAGGCGAGTTCCTGGTTGGCGATGGCGCTCTCGAGGGCGTCGGGCACGGCACCGTCGCCCGCCAGCCTCGCGGCGAACGAGCGGTCGAGACCGCGGGCGAACTCGAGCTTCGCCAGCTGCGCGTCGACGGAGGCGTCGCGGCGGCCGACGTTCGCCAGACCCGTCGCCGTCGGCTTGAACACCGATCCCTGGAACGTCGCCGGCAGGAATCCGTTGGTGAAGTTGTCGAGCCCGCCCGGCGGGATCAGGCCGCCGTTCAAGACGACGTAGCCGGGGAGATCCTCGTTCTCGCTGCCGAGGCCGTAGGTCGTCCACGCCCCCATGCTCGGGCGCCCCTGGAGACCGGAGCCGGTGTGGAGGAAGTAGTTGGCGTTGGTGTGCTCCGGGAACTCGCTGGTCATCGACCGGATCACCGCCAGTTCGTCGGCCACGGTGCCGACGTGCGGGAAGAGGTCGCTCACCGGCAGGCCGCTCTCGCCGTAGCGCTCGAACTTCCACGGGCTGGGGAGGATCGTGCCCACGTTGTTGAACTGGGTCTGGTCCACCTTGAACAGCTCGCGCGGGTTCTTCCCGGCATCCTTCTCGAGCCGCGGCTTGGGGTCGAAGGAGTCGACCTGCGACACGCCGCCGTCCATGTAGAGGAAGATCACCGCCTTGGCACGGGCGGGATGGTGGAGGGCCGAGACGGCCCCGGCCCCGGCCCGTCGGCCGAGGAGCGCCGCGGCGGCGACGCCGCCGAATCCGCACGACGCCTGGGCCAGGAGCGCCCGGCGCGAGAGCGGCACCGGCCGGAAACGGCGGCAATGATGCCGGAACGAAGGCCCGGGGGTGCGGCTCATGGGACGAAGATGAACTCCTTGGTGTTCATGAGCGCGTGGGCCAGATCGGCCCACGCCGCCGCCTGCCGGGGATCGGCGGCGAAGTCCCCGCCGTGACGCGCCGCCTGGGCGGCGAGGAAGGCGCGTGCCGACGCGAGTTCCACCCCATCGGGGCCGCGCGCGAAGGCCTGCCGGTACATGCGCTCGATGCGGGCGTCGGTCGGCGTCTCCTCCCCTTCGAGGATCCGCGCCGCCCACCGCCCCGCCTGCTCGACGACGAAGGGATCGTTCATCAGGGTCAGCGCCTGCGCCGGGACGTTGGTGACGGTGCGCCTCCCCATCGCCTGGAACGGCACCGGCATGTCGAAGGCCAGCGGGAGCGCGGGGAGGAAATTGCGGCGGATCTTCGTGTAGATGCTGCGGCGGCCGTCGCCGTCGAGCGGCCCTCCCTGCGGCTTGCCGCGCCCCTCGTGATAGTCGGAGAGCGACACCTCCACCGATGGCCCGCCCACCTTCGGATCGAGCCGGCCGGAGACCGCCAGGATCTTGTCGCGCACCGCCTCCCCCTCGAGCCGTCGGAGGGGGAAGTGGTGGAGGAGGCGGTCGTTCGGATCGAGCGCCGCCGCGGCCGGATCCACCGTCGAGTCCATCCTCCAGACGGCGCTCGTGACGATCCCGCGCACCAGGCGTTTCACCCCCCAGCCCTCCTCGCGGAACCGGGCCGCGAGATGGTCGAGGAGCGCCTGGGCGCCGGGATCCGCGGTCGCCTCGCCGAGCTTGCCGAAGTTGTCGGGGGTGGGCACCAGCCCCCGGCCGAAGAGGTGCTGCCAGAACCGGTTCACGGCCACGCGGGCGGTGAGAGGATTGGCCGGGTCGAGGACCCGCTCGGCGAGTTCGAGGCGGCCCGACGAATGGGGCGGGAAGGGCTCCCGGCCGCCGCCGTCGATGGCCTCGAGGAACCGGCGCGCCACCGGGGCCGCGGGGCGTGCCGCCGATCCCTTGAGCAGCACCTCCTGATCGATCCCGTTGCCGTCGAGGATCGCCGGGGCGATCGAGGAGGCGAGCCGGGCGTCGGCGGTGATGCCGCCGCGGGCCTTGTCCGCCTCGCGGAGCGCGGCGACGAGTTCGGCCGCGGCACCGCTCCCCCAGTCGACGGCCGGCGCGGCCAGCAGCCGCTCGAGCACCGCCGCGTGCACCGCCGTGCCCTCCCCCGCCGCGGCCGCCTCGAGCGACCGCCGCACGAGTTCGCCGAGCGCCGCTTCGAGCGCCGCCCCGTCGCCCCCCCCTTCGGGCAACCCGGCCGCCAGGGCGCGGAGGAACGGATCGGGACGACTCGGTTCGGCGGCACAGGCGACGACCTCGGCGACCTCCGCGGATCCCGCGAGCGGGACATACTCGACGTGCACCACGTGGCCGCGTTCCCAGGCCAGATCGCTTCCCAGATCGTGCCGCACCCACTGCCACTGCCCCTGGGTGTCGACGGTGCGGACGGTGGCGCCGTAGAGCGGCCCGAGCACCATCACGTGGCCGTCGACGCAGACGAAGATCTGCATGTTGCCCCGGACGCGGTGCCAGACGGTGCCGCCGTGGATCCGGACCTTCGGCGTCCGCAGGATGCGGCCGGCGCGGTCCGCCCCCCCGAGCGCCCCCGGATCGCGTTCACCGGCGGAGGCGAGCCCCGCCCAGACGGCGTCGAAGCGGGCGGCGCGGAGCGGCTCGAGCGCCACCCGGTCGGGGCGGCCATCGGTACCGGCGAGGATCACGGGCCGCCCCGGGGGCGAGGCCGCGCTGCCCCAGGCGAAGCCGTCACCGAGGATCGGGGTCGGGGCGTCGGCACGCGTGTAGTCGGCGATCGGCGTCTCGTCGGGCGCCGGCGTTCGCGCCACGTGCGTGAGGATCTCCTCGCGCGACGGGAGTCGCGAGCCGAGTTCGCGGGCGAGGCGCTCGTGCGCGGAGCCGGGGGGATCCGCCGACGCGAGCAGCGACGCCACCCCCCGCCAGATCCGTCGCCGGGCATCGTCGTCGTGGGCCTCGAGCCGCCGCGCCACCGAGCGGTTGGCGGCGAGGGTCTCGAAGGGCACCTGCCGGTAGCTGCTCGACACGAGGGTGCCGGCGATGGCGTAGTAATCCTCCTTCGAGATGGCGTCGAACTTGTGGTCGTGGCAGCGGGCGCAGCCGAGGGCGAGCCCCAGGAACGCCTTGCCGAAGGTGTCGACCCGGTTGTCGGTGCGGTCGGCGGAATCCTGCGCGATGTCGACCGGGGAATGGATCTCTTCGCCCAGGTACCAGAATCCGGTGCCGAGCACGGAGCGGTCGGCGCCGTTGGCGTCGAGTCGTGGCGCGGGGAGGAGGTCGCCGGCGATCTGCTCGCGGATGAATTGGTCGTAGGGGAGATCGGCGTTGAAGGCCTCGATCACCCAGTCGCGGTAGCGCCAGGCGTTGGGGATGGGAAAGTCGAACTCGTGGCCCCGCGTCTCGCCGTAGCGGACGACGTCGAGCCAGTGCCGCGCGAAGCGTTCGCCGAAGTGGGGTGACTCGAGCAGGCGGTCGACGTACCGCTCGAAGGCCAGCGGATCGGGATCGGCCGCCACGCGCTCCACGTCGGCGGGATCGGGCGGCAGGCCGGTGAGCACCTCGGCGGCACGGCGCACGAGGCGCGGCCGGGACGCCTCGGGGGCGGGGGCGAGGCCGGCCGCCTCGAGCCTGGCGAGGACGAAGCGGTCGATGTCGGTGCGGCACCACCCCGCGGCGTTCACCGCCGGCGGCGGCCCGCGGCGCGGCGCCTGCCAGCACCAATGGTCGGCACGCCGCGCGGCGAGGTCGAAGGTCGCCGTCGTCGCGGCGGGTGTACCGTCGTCGGGCCAGGGCATCCCGCGGCGCACCCACTCCTCGATCGTCGCGATCGCCTCGGGGGGCAGCTTGCCGTCGGGGGGCATCTGGAGCTTGCCGTCGTAGCGCACCACCTGGACGAGGAGGCTCTCGTCGGGCTTTCCCGGCACGGCGAGGCCGTCGTGGCCGAGGGCATCGGCCTTCGTGTCGAAGGAGAGATTCCCCTCGGGATCACCGCCGGCGCGTCCGTGGCAGGAGGCGCAGTGCTCGAGGAGGAGCGGTCGGACGCGGGCCTCGAAGAACTCGACGTCCTCCGCCGGGGGCGCGGCGAACCCGAGGGGGGCGGAGAAGAGCACGGAGACGACCGCGACGCGGACCGTGGGGAAGCGACGGACGCGGACGGATGATCCTGCCACGAGAACGTTCTCCCACGGTTGCGGAGCCCATGGCACCGGCGCGGTGCGGCCTGTCCGAGCCCGTCCTCGCCCGCGCCGAGTCCCCTTCCATGGTACCTCCCTCGATGGCGGCCGGCACCGCCGTGGCCCGCCGGCGGAACCGTGGTCGGGGAATGAGGGGTTGCCGCGCTGGAACGGTGCCAGGGAACGGGACGATCCCCTACCGCAGCGGCGGCCAGGGGAGGTCGACGCCGTCCACCGAGAGCAGGTGGAAGTGGTGGACGGCCGGGACGTCGGCCCGCCACGCCCACACCACCTTCTTCTCCGGCGACACCTCGACCAGCCGCTCCCCATGCGCGCCGACGTGGTAGCTGGCGATCATCGTGTTGCCCGAGGGGAGGCGCTGCACCCCGCAGGCGTCGGCGATCGCGCCGTCGACGTCGGCGGTGTCGATCTGCCAGCGGATCCGTCCCTCCCGGTCGAACTCGACCACCCGGTTGCCGTTGGTGAGGCCCGCGAGGATCCCGCCGTCGGTGAGCGTGATGGCCGTGAACGGCCACGTGTTGAGGGAGGGCGCCGCGGGGTCGCGCGTGCCGATGCGGGAAAGTTCCTTCCCCGCGGCGTCGTAGCGGACGATGGCGAAATCGAACAGGTGCGGCGCGAGGTAGGTGCCGTCGGCCTGCTTGCGCGTCATCCGCGTCTGCATGTGGCCGTTGGCCTTCTGGCATCCGAGGGGGAACTCGACCTTCACCGTGCCGTCGGCGGCGATCTCCAGGAGCCGGGGATTCGGCCCCGCCTCGGTGAGCACGTAGGTGCCGTCGGCGGTCTTCTGGATGCTGTTGATCTCCTCCTGGGTGCCGTCGTAGCGCCACACCTCGCGATCGGGCGCACCGTCCCTGCCGCGGGCGATCTCCACCGCGGCGCCGCCGGGGCCGCCGTCGCCGCGCGAGAGGGCGAGGAGGACGTTGCCGTCGGGGAGCACCCATCCCTCGCGGGTGTTGGCGGGGTGGCTCCACTCCACGCGGCCGGCGCCGTCGGGCACCGCGATCTCGACGATCGCCGTCCGTGGACCGCAGACGAGGACCCGCCGGGAGCCTTCGGCGGCGTCGGCCGGGCCGGTCCAGCACGCCGCGGCGAGCAGGCAGAGGACGCTGACGGAAGCGGGACGGGATCGCATGATCGGCTCCGGGGAGGGTGTCGAGCGCCGCATGCTACCCCATCGGCCGCCGGTCGGGGCCCTCCCCTGACCCCGGCTCGTGCCTGTGGTCGCTCGACGACGAAGCCCGGGCTGGGCTCCAGCTCGCTCGCCCACCGGCCCCCACCGTGTCAGGAGGCGGCCGCCGCGCCGCGGCGCTTCCCGGCGCCGGGCTTCGCGCGGGCGCGCCACAGCGGCTCCACAAGACCCTCGTTCCACCGCTTCCAGGCTTCCTCCAGCTCGCGGCGCTTGTCGGGGTGCGCGGCGGAGAGATCGGTCGACTCGGAAGGATCCTCGGCGAGATTCACGAGGATCGGCGCCTCGACGCCGACTCCCTTGACGAGCTTCCAGTCGCCGGCCCGGATCGCACGCTGTGCGCCGAAGCGCCAGTAGAGCCGGTCGTGCGGGGGATCGGTCGTGCGGCCGGCGAGGTGCGGGAGGAGATCGACGCCGTCGAGCGCGGTGCCCGCGGGAACACCCACCCCCGCCGCCGCGACGATCGTCGGGAAGAGGTCGAGTTGGATCACCGGGTGATCGTACACCGCGCCGGCGGGGAGGCGACCGGGCCAACGGACGACGAAGGGCACGCGGATCCCCCCCTCCCACGTCGACGACTTGTGCCCGCGGAGCCGGCCGTTGTCGGAGCCGTTGCCGGGGGGACCGCCGTTGTCGCTGATGAAGCAGACCAGCGTGTCGTCGGCGACGCCCCCGGCGTCGAGCGCGTCGAGCACGCGGCCGACGGCGTCGTCGAGCTCGGCGAGCATCGCCGCGTAGGTGCGGCGGCGGGCCCCGGCGATCGACGCGAAGCGTTCGACCACTTCCTCCGGAGCCTGGAGCGGGGCATGGACGGCGTTGAACGCCAGGCAGAGGAAGAAGGGCTCGTCGCCGCTGCGTTCGATGAACGACACCGCCTCGCGGGCGAAGGCGCGCGTCAGGTACTCGCGCTCGTCCACCGGCGCGTCGCCGCGACGGATCGCGTTCGGGCCCTCCTCGGCCCCGCCCGCCGGGTCGTAGGGATGCGAGCCGCCGAGAAAGCCGAAGTGCTCCTCGAATCCGCGGCGCTGCGGCACGAACTCGGGCCCGTGCCCGAGGTGCCACTTGCCCACCAGCGCGGTGCGGTAGCCCGCCGCACGGAGCACGTCGGCGAGCGTCCGCTCCGTGAGCGGCAGCCCGACCCGCACGTTGGCCCCCGTGGGGGGGCCGGGATTGAACTCGTGGCCGAAGCGCTGCTGGTAGCGGCCGGTGAGGAGGCCCGCGCGGGTCGGGCTGCAGTAGGGGCCGGAGACGTACCCCGCCGTGCAGCGCACCCCCGAGGCCGCCAGGGCGTCGAGCCGCGGGGTGGGCACGTCCCTCCCCCCCTGGAAGCCGACGTCGGCGTTGCCGAGATCGTCGGCGACGATGACGACGACGTTGGGGCGCCGCGCCGCGTCGGCGGCCGGGACGACCGCGGCGTTGCCGACGCACGCCGCGAAGAGGAACGTCGGGACAGCACGGGGGCGGCGCATCGGTGGCTCCTCTTGTGACGTTCGCCGCTCGGGATCGCGGCCGACCGGATCATCGCCGCCACGGGCCCGGAGGTGAAGGGCGCGCCCCCCCTCGGGTGTGTCGGCGACACCCTTCCGCCCCCGCCCCGTACGATGTCGGGCGGCGGTCAGCCGTCGATCCGGTCCTCGGCCGGCGGCCGGCCGAGCCCCCGCACGGACCCTGGCCGTCATGAGCACGCCCCCCGCCGATTCCGCCGCAGACAGCGTCCCCGACGTGCCGGAAGGGGCGATCCCGTCCGCGACGACGCCGCGGCCCGGGCGCCTCGAGGCGCTCGACCTGCTCCGCGGGTTCGCCCTCTGCGGCATCCTGCTCATGAACGTCCTCACGTTCGCCTGGCCGGGGGGGGCCTACACGAGCGTCGCCTTCCCCTACTACGCGCTCGACAGCGTCGGCGAGATTCCCGACCCGGAGGAGGAGAGGAAGGAGATCGCCCGGGAGGAGAAGGAATTGTCGCGGGTGGAGAAGGAACGCCGGCGGCGGGCGCGCGAGGCGGAGCCGCGGCAGGTATGGCCGCGGGGCGAGGTGCGCAGCTGTGGCGTCTCCGGCACGGCCGACCTGTGCGAGTTCGTCGTCGCCGATCACCTCTTCGACAACAAGATGCGCACCCTCTTCTCCATGCTCTTCGGAGCGGGGGTGCTCCTCCTGGCGGAGCGGCCGCGCGACGGCGTGCGGCCGGTGTGGCTCCACTATCGGCGCATGCTCTGGCTCCTCGTCATCGGAGCCCTCCACGGCTGGCTCCTCTGGAGCGGCGACATCCTCTTCGCCTACGCCGCGGTGGGACTGTGGCTCTATCCGCTGCGGAACCTGCGCGTCCGCCGGCTCCTGACGCTCGCCGCGGCGCTGTTCCTCGCGCCGCTGGCGATCGCCGCGGTCGGTCCGAACATCCTCGACTGGATCGACGCGCGTGGCGGCAGGGTGGCGACGCACCTCGACGCGCTCGTCGCCGCGGCCGACGACCGAGGGACCGCCGCCGACGCCGAGGGGGCGGCCGGCACCCCGCCGGAGGACGGCGCGGAGGACGGCATCGGATGGCTCGACGCCCGCTTCCTCGACGGCCACCGGGCGATCGCCGCGATGCGCCGCCGCGGCAACCGGCCGGAACTGGCCACCCTCGACATCCGCAAGCACCGCGGACAGGGCTGGGCGAACGGCGTCGTGGAGCGGTTCCGGGAGATGATCGGGCCGCAGATCGGCGTGCTCCTCCTCGGGTTCCTCGGGCTCGGCTGGCCGATGGTGCTCGGCATGGCGCTCTCGAAGACCGGCTTCCTCGCCGGTGGGTGGGGGAGCGCGGCCTACGGGCGGTGGGCCGCGGCGCTGTACGCGCTCGGACTGCCGATCACCTGGATGGCCCTCATGCTCTCGCTGCGGGGAGGGGTCGCGATCGCCACGCGTCTGCGCCTCCTGCTGCCGCTCGAACTCGTCGGCACGCTCCTCCTCACGCTGGCCCATGCGGCGGCGCTCCTCTGGGCCTGGAAGACCGGGCGGCTCGGACCACTCGCCCGCCCGCTCGCCGCCGCCGGGCGGATGGCGCTCACCAACTACCTCCTCCAGTCGGTGATCTGCTCGCTCCTCTTCTTCGGCCACGGCCTGGCGCTCTACGGGCGCGTGCCGCGCGTGGGGCTGGCGGCGATCGTGGCCTGCATCTGGGCGGCCCAACTCGCCTGGAGCCCGTGGTGGCTGGACCGTTTCCACCTCGGACCGGCGGAGTGGGCGTGGCGTTCACTCGCCTCGTGGAGGCGGCTGCCGCTGCGGCGGGGCGCGGAGGCGTCGCCGGCATGACGGATCCCCGCCCCGCTTCCCCGCTCCTGCGTCCGGCGGGACTCCTCACCGTGGCCCTCGCGCTCTCGCTCGGCTGGGGGATCCGCGGCAACTACGGGCACGAAATTGGGGCGATGGTGCCGGGGGCGCTCGCCGCGCTCGCGGCGGTCGTCGCCGCGCGGCGCGACGACTGGCTCGCGCGGGTGCCCTTCGTCGCGTTCTTCGGCGCCGTGGGGTGGGGCTTCGGCGGATCGATCAGCTACATGCAGGTCATCGGCTACACCCATTCCGGCCACCTGCCGACCCAGCTCTGGGGCTTCGCCGGGCTGTTCGTCATCGGCTTCCTCTGGGCCGCGCTCGGCGGCGGCGGCACGGCGCTCGCGCTGTGCCTCGACCGGAAGCGGCTGGAGGAGCTCTTCCCCGCGATCCTCGTCTCCTTCGCGGCGCTCTCGGTCCCGCCGCTGGCGCTCGCCGCGCTCCACGACGCGGGCGCCGCCGGGGACGCGATGCGACGGCAGGACGGCCTCCTCTACTGGCTCGACAGCGACTGGCTCGACGCCCTCTGCGTCGCCCTCGCCATGCTCGGCATGCGCCTCGTCGCCGAGCGCGGCGCCGGCTCCGCGCGACTCCTGCTCCACGGCGCCGTCGGTGCCGCCGCCGGGGCGCTGCTCCAGGCCCTCCTCCGGGCCGCGGGCCTCGAGGCCCTCCTCTGGGATCTCCTCGTGCGCCCGCAAGGGGACACCGGCGCCTTCCCGCCGGAGCGCCTCGTCACCAACTGGCCCAACGGCCTCCCGCTCGTCGCGGGACACCTCGGGTGGCTCGCCGGCCTCGCCGCGGGCCTCCTCGCGTGGGGCGCGTCGCGGGAACGCTTCGGCGGCGGCATGCGACTGTGCCTGTGGCTCGCCGTCGGCTGGCTCGGCGGCTTCCTCCTCTTCCCGGTGCTCCTCGGACTGCGCATGACGCCCCCGCGCGGCGACGACTGGGCCGGCATCCTCGGCGTCCTCGTCGCCGCGCTCCTCTGGTGCCGCGCCGAAAAGCTCCCCGGCGTGGCGGCGGCGATGCTCGTCGCCGGCACGGTCGGCGGCCTCGGCTTCTCCGCCTCGGCGCTCCTCAAGCTCCTCATGGTGGCCCCGGGCAATCCGTCGCTCACGGCCGATCCGGTCGCGCTCGACGCGTGGCGCCACTGGCAGCAGGCCAACTGGCACAGCTTCCTCGAGCAGACCTACGGCTTCGCCAACGGCCTCGGCATCGCGTCGGCCCTCGGGCTGCTCGCCACGCGGCTCCCGGCCGCCGACGACTCCGGCCCGCGGCGCAGGTGGACCGAGCTCGTCTGCGTCCTCTTCGTCATCCCCTGGCTCCTCCACGCCAACCTCGTCGACGACGTCGCCGACTGGACCGCGCTCCGCGACGGCCACCGGGCGCTGCCCGAGTCGATGCGCGCGCCGCTCCTCGGGTCGATCGCGCTCTCCGCCCGCGGCTGGTTCGAGCTTTTTTATGGGGTCGCCGCGGCCGGTTTCT